>WHSS01000115.1 GCA_009379975.1 Actinophytocola sp. | reverse complement strand
GGTGATGAAGGCGGCGATCTCGGCGGTAATGTCCTGGATCTCGGGGAACTCGATGGTGGTGAGTTCGCCCTCGACGGTCCGATGGTGCAGCGTGCGGCCGTCGCTCCAGAGCGTGCCTTTCTCCGCGACGACGGAGAACTTCTCGGTGCTCGCGGGCGGGTCGTATGCCCAGCTGGTGCCTGCTGGTCATGGCCACGACCTCGACCGGCGCGTCTTGCGCCAGGTGGAGCAGCAGGTAGGTGGGGTGGTAGCCGGTGTCGATGAGTTCCCCGCCGCCGGCGTTGTCGAGGTTGCCTCGCCAGCCCATATCCGCACCCAGGCCGTGATTGAGGAAGCTGTCCGTGGTCCGGAGCTCGTAGACCCGGCCCAGCGCGCCGCCGTGGATGAGCTCTCGAGCTTTGGCCACCGGCGGTAAGTAGAGCTGATTGTGCGCGCACATCAAGGTAACGCCGTGGTCCTGGACCGCTTGGGTGATCTTCTCGGCTTCCTCGACGCTGATGCACAGCGGTTTCTCGCACAGGATGTGCTTGCCCGATTCGGCCGCCGCGAGGATTGCGTCGGCGTGCAGGTGGTGGGGAGCCGAAGGTGGCCGTGGGTGCCATATAGGCGCCCCATGGCACCTTGGTTCCGCCCGGCTCGGCTCGCCAACACCCTTGCGACTCGCATGTAACATGTTAGCCACGACTCCCTAGTCCGAAGGCGGGAACAAGTCATGGCGATAGCCCTCGTGTCGGCACAGGCCGTTTCGGTCCCCATCAGCAAGCCGACCCGCATGTCGACGAGGGTGCTTGGCCGTCGCGACTACCTGCTCGTCCACATCGAGACCGACGACGGGGAGCGGGGCCTTGGCTACGCCTACGTCGGCACGGCGGGCGGTGCGGTGGCAGCGCAGGCGGTGACCGATCTGCTGGCCCCCGTGCTGACGGGTGCCGATCCCGACGACATCGCCGCACTCTGGGAGCGGATGTATCAGGAGGCACTGCTGACCGGGCGTCGAGGCATCGTGATCCGCGCCCTGTCGGCCGTCGACATCGCGTTGTGGGATCTCTCGGCGAAGCGCAGGCAGGTGCCGTTGGGGGTGCTGCTCGGCGGCAGCCGGAAGCCGTTGCCCGCCTACGCGTCCGGTGGCTACTACCGGCCCGACGACGGGCCGTGGGGCGAGGCGGTGGCGCGCGAAATTGATGACAACCGCAAACAGGGGTTCAGCGACCACAAGATCAAGGTAGGCGGGTTGCCGATCGCGGAGGACGCCGAACGCGTGGCCGCGGCGGTCGCCGCGCTCGGACCCGGTGGCCGGTTGGCGATCGACTGCAACAATGCCTATCCCACGGCCGCGGAGGCTCGCCGGGCCATCCACGCCTTCGAGGATGCCGCCGGTCCCGGGGGACTGTGGTGGGTCGAGGAGCCGTTGTCCCCCGAGGACGTCGACGGGCACGCTCGACTTGTTGACTCGGTGCGGAGTCCGATCGCGACCGGTGAGGTGCACCAGACCCGGTGGGAGTTCCGCGACCTGCTCCAACGCCGCGCGGCCGACATCGTCCAGCCGGACGCCGGGGTCCTGGGCGGAGTCACCGAGTGGATGAGGGTCGCCCACGCGGCGGAGGTCTTCTCCGTACCGGTGGCGCCGCACTGGCACGCGAACCTGCACGTCCACCTCGCCGCCGCCACGCCGGGGTGCTTGACCATCGAGTTCTTCGCCCTCGAGAAGGACATCTTCAACTTCGAACGGCTGGTACGGGAAGACACCCGGCTGACCAGCGCGGACGGCCACGTCACCATCCCTGACCGGCCCGGCATCGGATTCGAGTGGGACGACGAGGCCGTACGGCACTACGCCGTCAGCACATGAGCGGTTGGGAGCTTCGCCATGCGGCCCAGCGATGGTGGGGCCGCCAGGCTCCGCCTGAGCGGCCGCACACCGTAACCCGGCAACGGGACCGCAGCCGAGCCACTCTGGCGAAGGTCCCAGAGCTGGAAGTTTCATGAGCGCCCAGGGCATCTCCCGGAACCTGGTCTCCTACTCCGACGCCGGGTTCAGCCGCTTCCTCCGCAACGCGTTCCTGGCGGCCGCGGGTTACGGCAGCGAGGAGCTGTCCTTGCCGGTGATCGGGATCGCCGACCTCAGCTCCGACTTCAACCCGTGTCATCGGCAGATGCCCGAACTCGTGGAGAACGTGAAGCGTGGCGTGCTCGCCGCCGGTGGCATCCCGTTCGTCTTTCCGACGGCGAGCCTGGGGGAGACCTTCCTCAATCCCACCGCCATGCTCTACCGGAACCTGCTCGCGATCGAGACCGAGGAGCTCATCCGCGCACAGCCCATGGACGCCGCTGTCCTGCTGGGCGGCTGTGACAAGACCGTGCCCGCCCAACTGATGGCGGCCGCGGTCTCCGACATCCCGGTGATCCTCGACGTGGTCGGACCCATGCTGACCAGCTCGTGGCGAGGGGAGCGACTGGGCGCGTGCACCGACTGCCGCCGGTTCTGGGCCCGCTACCGCGCCGGAGACTTGACCGACGCCGAGATCGGTGACGTCGAGGGCAACCTCGCCAGTACCTCGGGCACCTGCATGGTCATGGGGACGGCGTCCACGATGGCGGCGATGACCGAGGCCCTTGGCATGATGCTGCCCGGTGGTGCCACCCCGCCCTCGCCCAGCGGAGAGCGACTTCGTCATGGGACCGCCACCGGGCACCGGGCGGTGGAACTGGCGCGGGAACCGATCTTGCCGCGCGACATCCTCACCACTGAGGCCTTCGAGAACGCACTTCATGTGCTGGCCGCCCTTGGCGGCTCGACCAACGCCGTCGTGCACCTGCTGGCAGTGGCCTGTCGCGCCGGGGTCCGGCTCACCCTCGACGACTTCGACCGGGTCTCTGGCGACACCCCGCTGCTGGTGGACCTCAAGCCATCCGGCACGGGCTATATGGAGGACTTCCACCGTGCGGGCGGCGTTCCGGTGCTCCTCAAGAGCCTGGAGGCCGCGCTGCACCCCGAGCACGTTGGCGTCACCGGCCGGTCACTCGGCGAGCAACTGGCAGGCACACAAGCTCCGCCCGCCTGGCAGGACGTCATCCGGACCACTAAAGACCCATTGGGGCCGCCCGGAGCCCTGGCTGTCCTGCGGGGGTCGCTGGCCCCTGACGGGGCAGTGATCAAGACCTCTGCCGCGTCGTCCGAGTTGTTGGTGCACGAAGGTCCGGCGCTCGTGTTCGACTCTCCGGAGGACGCCGCCCAACGGCTCGCCGACCCCGGCCTCGACGTGAGCGAAGACCACGTGCTGATCCTGCGCAACGCGGGCCCGGTCGCCGCCGGGATGCCCGAGGCGGGCTCGCTCCCGATTCCGAAGCGGCTCGCCGCCGCGGGAGTACGGGACATGGTCCGGATCTCTGACGCCCGGATGAGCGGGACCTCCTACGGAACCGTCATCCTGCACTGCACTCCGGAGAGTGCCGTGGGTGGTCCGCTCGCGTTCGTCCGTGATGGTGACCGAATCCGCCTGGACGTGCCCGCCCGACGGGTGGATCTCCTGGTCGACACCGACGAGCTGCGCCGCCGTCGCGAGTCGTGGCGGCCGCCGGACCTGCCGGTGCGAGGGTGGCGGCGGCTGTATGCGGAGACCGTGCTTCCGGCGAGCCTCGGAGCCGACCTGGAGTTCTTGTAACCGTACTTCGGTGTCAGGCCTGACCCGAGGCAGACGTTTCCGGGACTTCGAGCGCCGCGAAGAGGTCTAGCCACCGCAACGGGGATTCGACGGACTCCGCCGGGTCACCGGTCTCCTGGGCGACCAGCAGGCTCGCGGAGTTCTCCAGGTGCTGGCGCATGGCCACGGCCGCCCCCGGCCCGTCGCCTGCCTGGAGCCGCTCGAACACCGCCTCGTGCTCGCTGTAGATGTCGGCGAGCTCGCGGCTGCGGCCGGCCGAGCTGACGCCGCGCATCTTCTGGTGGGACCACAGGTTGTCCACGATGTTCACGAGTCGCCGATTGCCCGCGGTCTGCAGAATCGCCCGATGGAACCCGGAGTCCATCTCCTGGTGCTCCAGCATCGTCGGCGCGCCGAGGAACTTGTCGCGGTCGCCGAGCGCCTCTCTGAGGCGTTCGATGTCGGCAGGAGCGATGATCTGGGCGGCCCGGAACGTGGCCGGGACCTCGAGGAGCAGGCGCAGCGAGAAGACCTCTTCCAGGTCGTGCGCCGTGGTCTGCAGGATCCGGACCCCGCGGTTGCGCTCGAACGCGACCATCCCCTGGTCGGCCAGCGAGATGAGTGCTTCGCGCACCGGCGATCGGGAGACCTCCAGCCGCTCGGCCAGCTTGGCAACCGAGTGCAGGCTCCCTGGCGCCAGTTCCCCCACGATGATCGATTGGCGTAACGCGCGATGGACTTGAGATGTCAGGCTCTCACCGCGTTCGGAGATCGTCTCCATGTGTGCCAACACCTCCAAGCCTTGTCCCGAGTTGCATGTTACATACTACAGTGGGAATCGCCTGCTCACCTTGGACACCTTTCGAGGGACACGTGATGACCGCTGATTCCGCCGCTGACAACCCTCCCGCGGTCTACGTCGGCGCGGGTGCCGCGCCCGCCCTGGCCGAGGCCGTGACGGCGGCGGGCGGCCGGGTGGTCACCGACCACACCGCCGCGGAGGCGATCGTGTGGCCGGACGGCGACGTCCAAGCGCTCTCCCGCCATCTCCACCCCGGACTTCGCTGGGTGCAGTTGCCGGACGCGGGCATCGAGCGGTGGATCGCCGCCGGTGTGATCACCGAAGTTCCTCGCTTCACCTCCGCGCGCGGTTGCTACGGTCCGCAGGTCGCCGAGCACGCGTTGGCCCTCCTGCTGGCGTGCGCGCGGCGGATCGGCGAATGTGCGGCGCTGTCGTCCTGGCCGATCGAGGAGCGCCCGGCGGGGCGGTGGCTTCGAGATTCGGTAGTCGCCGTGGTCGGCGCCGGTGACATCGGCTCGTCGCTGATCAGCATGCTCGCGCCCCTTGGATGCGAGGTCCTCGCCGTCACCCGGAGCGGGCGGAACATGGTGGGAGCGGCCGCGTCGTACGACGTCAACGACCTCGACGAGGTGCTGCGGCGCGCGTCGTTCGTGGTCCTGGCAGCCCCGTCCACCCCGCGGACGACGCGGATGATCGCCGCCGACCAGCTCAGCACCATGCGGGACGACGCTTGGCTCATCAACGTCGGACGCGGCGACCTGGTCGACACCGACGCCCTGGTGGCGGCGCTCGCCTCGGGACGGCTGGCGGGCGCGGCGCTCGACGTCACCGACCCCGAGCCGCTGCCGCCGGGACACCCGCTCTGGTCAATGCCGCAGGTGCTGATTACCCCGCATGTCGCCAACCCGCCGCGGCTGAAGGCGGCGTCCCTTGCCCGGCGGGTAAGGGAGAACACGGTGAGGTTTCGCGACGGTCGCCCCCTGCTCGGGGTGGTACACCCGGAGAGTGGCTACTGATGGGCCGGCTACGCCTGCTCGTGCCCGAGCAACTCGACACCGCGCAGCGTGCGCTGTACGACGCGATCGCCGGTGGCCAACGGGGCACCGGCCCCTTCTCGGTCACCGACGCCGAGGGCAGGCTCCTTGGCCCGTTCAACGCGCTGCTGTACGCGCCCGGTATCGGTGCGGCCGTGGAGCGCCTTGGCGCGACACTCCGGTTCGAGGGGACGCTCGATGCGCGCGCCCGCGAGCTGGTGATCTGTGCGGTCGCCGCACACTGGGGCTCCGGCTACGAGTGGTACGCCCACAGCAGGGTCGCGCGCGCCGTGGGTGTGTCCGCCGCCGAGCTCGAGTTGGTCCGCGCCGACCGGATCCCGGCCACTGTCTCCGCCGCGGAAGCGGCGGCGCTCCGGTTGGCGGCAGCGCTGTTGCGCGAGCAGTCGGTAGGCGACGACGTGCACGCCGAGGCGGTCGAGCACCACGGTCCGGCAGGGGTTGTCGAGCTCTGCGCCCTTGTCGGGTATTACCAGTTGCTCGCAGGCCTGCTTGCGGCTGCCGAAGTCGGCGCACCGGTTGAGGCGGAGGAGAGCCGATGAACGGGAAACGCGTCGCCGTCGTGGGCGGCGGCATCATCGGTGCGGCGGTGGCCCGGCGGTTGTTGCAGGTCGCGCCCGACCTCGAGGTGACGCTCCTGGAGAAGGAGAGCGCGCTGGCACAGCATCAGACCGGACGAAACAGCGGTGTGGTCCATGCCGGCCTCTACTACACGCCCGGGTCGCTCAAGGCACGGCTGTGCCGACGCGGTATGGCGCTGCTCATGGAGTTCTGCGAGGAGCACGGCGTGCCGTACGAGCAGCGCGGTAAGGTGCTGGTCGCGCTCAACGATGTCGAGCGGGCCCGGTTGTCCGACATCATGGACCGCGCGGTCGCCAACGGAGTGCCCGACGTGCGCCTGCTCAACGCCGCCGAACTGCGCGAGATCGAGCCGCATGTGCGCGGGGTGGCGGGGCTGCATTCCCCGCACACGGCGATCGTCGACTTCCCGGGTGTGACCCGGGCACTGGCCGACGTCATGGTCGCCAGGGGAGGACAGGTCCGCACCGGTTACGAGGTGGCCGGCATCACCGAGTCGCGGTCCGAGGTCGTGCTCGGCGCCGCCTGCGGCCAGGAGGACGCCTTCGACCAGGTCATCGTCTGCGCCGGTCTGCACGCCGATCGCATCGCCGCCATGGCCGGTGACGAGGCCGACCCCCGGATAGTCCCCTTCCGCGGGGAGTACTACCTGCTCCGGGAGGGCCGCCGCCAACTGGTGCGCGGTCTGGTCTACCCGGTGCCCGACCCCCGTTACCCCTTCCTGGGCGTTCACCTGACCCCCCGGATCAACGGCGAGGTCATGGTCGGTCCCAACGCGGTGCTCGCCCTGGCCAGGGAGGGCTACCGCTGGGGCAAGGTCTCGCCGAGGGATCTTCGCGAGGCCGTCGCGTGGCCCGGGTTTCGTCGCTTCGCGCGCCGGCATTGGCGGACCGGGGTGAGCGAGATCTTGGGTTCGGTGAGCCGGCGCCGGTTCGTGGCCGCGGCTCGCCGCTACGTTCCCGAGCTCACCATCGACGACGTCGTCCCGGGCCCCAACGGCGTTCGCGCACAGGCGCTGGGCCGCGACGGTGCCCTCGTCGACGACTTCCGGGTAACCCGTCGCGGGCACGTCCTGAGCGTCCGCAACGCCCCGTCTCCCGCCGCCACATCTTCGTTGGCCATCGCCGAGCACGTGGTGGACATCGCCATGGAGGGCCATTCATAAGTCGGTCGGCGGGGGCGCCCGGAGGGTGGCTCGCGACGGCCGACTCCAGGTGAGGGGCGATACTCAGGCGAGACACCAGATGAATAGCCCGACTTTTGCATAAGACACATCGACCGGAAGGACGCGAATCGCGATGCCTGAGCCCGTTCCGCCATTGGCCCGTGGCCTGTGGGGTGTCCTCGCCACCCCGTTCACCGGGCCGTCCCTTGCGGTCGACACCGAGTCGCTCGGCCGCGAGGTCGCCCATTTCAGCGGGATCCCGGCCACCGGGCTTGTCGTCCTGGGTGTCTTCGGTGAAGGCGCCGCACTCGACTCCGCCGAGGCCGAGCTCGTGGTGCGTACGGTTGCGGAACAGGCGCCATCGACACCGTTGGCGGTTGGGCTGAGCTCGCGAGCCACCGCGGTGGCGCTGGAACAGGCGACGACCGTGTGCCGTGCCGCGGGCAGTGGACTCGCCGGGTTGATGGTGCAGGTGAACAGCCCGGACCCCGACGTGCTGGTCTGGCACCTCACCGCGATCCACGAGGCCACCGGTGCCGGCATCGTGATCCAGGACTACCCGGAGACGTCCGGCGTCCGGATCAGCAGCGCGCAGATCCTGGCCACCGTCGAGCGCTGCCCTTTCGTGGTCGCCGTCAAGTCGGAGGCGCCGCCGACGGCGGCCGCGATCGCCGATCTCACCGCCGGTACCGACGTACCCGTCTTCGGTGGGCTCGGCGGCGTCGGCTTGCTGGACGAGCTCAGCGCGGGGGCCGCCGGCGCGATGACCGGCTTCTCTCACCCGGAGGGGCTCCGCGCCGCACTCGACGCGTGGCAGCAGGGCGGGTACGCCGCCGCCCGGACGGCCTACCTGCCTTGGCTGCCGCTGGTCAACTTCGAGGCGCAGCCTCGCATCGGGCTGGCGCTGCGTAAGGAGATTCTGCGCCGCCGCGGCATCATCGCCGACGGTGCGATCCGCCCGCCCGCACCCGGTGTGCCGCCACGACTTCGGGAACTGATGACCGCCCACCTCGAAGCGGTGGGCACGGAAGGGAGCGCTTGCTGATGGAGACCCAACTGCACGGACGCACGGCCATTGTTCCCGGCTCGAGCGCGGGCCTCGGACTCGCGGTCGCCAGGGCGCTGGCGAGCGAGGGCGCCAATGTCGTCATGGCGGCGCGGCGAGGGGAGCTGGTGCGGGCCGAGGCCGAGCGGCTCGGTTCCGCGATCGGAATCGAAGCCGACCTCGGCGACCCTGAAACCCCGCTGGAGCTCCTCCGGCAGGCCGAGGAGCATTTCGGCCCGGTGGACATTGTCGTGCTCAACAGCGGTGGCCCCCCGCCGGGAAGCGCGCTGGAGGTGACTGAGGAACGGCTCTCCGCCGCGGTGCACCAGCTCCTCATGCAGCACCAGCGCCTGGTCGCCGCGGTCCTGCCCGGAATGCGCGAGCGTGGCTGGGGCAGGGTGACGGCCATCGGCTCCAGCGGCGTGCAGCAGCCGATCGAGCCGCTGGCGCTGTCGAACATCGGGCGGGCAGGCCTGGCCGCCTATCTCAAGTCGCTGGCCGCCGAGGTCGCGCGCGACGGTGTGACCGTCAACATGGTGCTGCCGGGCCGCATCGACACCGACCGCGTCGCGGCCCTGGATCGCGCTGCCGGGGAACGGGCCGGGGTGAGCGCGGAGGAGGCGCGCAAGCGTTCGGAGGCCACGATCCCCGCCGGGCGCTACGGGACACCGGAGGAGTTCGCCGCCGTGGTCGCCTTCCTCGCCAGCCCTGCCGCCTCATACGTCACCGGAGAACAGATCCGCTGTGACGGTGGCCTGGTCCGCGGCTACTGACACCACCACGAAAGGTCCATTGCCATGCACCTTGCTTCCGTTCGCACCGACTCCGGGGAGTTGCCCGCGGTTGTCCTGGCCGGCCGCGGCGTCGCCCTGGTCGGCGACCTGCTCCCAGCCGTGACCGGCGACCTGCTCGCCGTGGTGGGGTCGGAGTCGGTGACAGAGCTGGCGAACGCCGCCGCGGCCGCGCCGGACGACGTCTTCCGGTCGCCGGATGAGGTGACGTTCGGTGCGCCATATCGGCATCCGAGAATGCTGTGGGGGATCGGGCTGAACTACGTCGAGCACGCGAGCGACCTCACGGAGAGCGTCCCGGACGAGCCTGCCTCCTTCATCAAGGGCGACCACACGATCATCGGCCCCGGCGAGGACATCCCGATCCCGTCGCAGAGCCGCCGCACGACCGCCGAGGCCGAACTGGGCGTGGTGATCGGCCGCTACTGCCGCGACGTCGAGCCGGGGGATGCCCTGTCGTACGTCGCCGGTGTCTGCCCGGTCCTGGACCAGACCGCCGAAGACATCCTCGAGCGCAACCCACGCTTCCTTACCCGATCGAAGAATTTCCCGGGCTTCTTCTCGTTCGGCCCACGGATAGTTCCGCTGGATGAGGCGATAGGCGAGGCAGGCTCGCTGGCCGATGTCGAAGTCGCCACGGTGATCAACGGGAAGGTGCACCGGGCGAACACCGTGTCGCACATGCGCTACGATCCCGCGTTCCTGATCAGCTTCCACAGCAAGGTGATGCCGTTGTATCCTGGTGACATCATTTCGACCGGCACGCCGGGCGCGGTGCACATCCAGCCCGGCGATGTCGTCGAGTGCCGTATCCCCGGCGTAGGAGTACTTCGCAACCCTGTCGTTGCCGGGTCGTAACGCCTGGAGGGCTATTCACAAGTCATTCGGCGGGGGCCGCCCGGAGGGTGGCTCGCGACGAGTGACTGCAGGTGAGAAGCAAGATCGAGGTGACTTG
Source organism: Actinophytocola sp. (assembly GCA_009379975.1). Lineage (GTDB taxonomy): Bacteria > Actinomycetota > Actinomycetes > Mycobacteriales > Pseudonocardiaceae > WHSS01. The sequence continues at coordinate 4,496 of WHSS01000115.1, read as the reverse complement.
CCCGATGTGAATAGCCCGACTTTGAATAAGACCCCTGAAGAACAACTCAAGCAAGAGTCAAGGGCGCCGGTAGACACCGACTGTGATGTGTGACATGTTGCTGTTCTCGACGAAGAGAGGTGCATCACAATGAGGATGAGAAGGCGGTTTCGCATCGGCGCGTTGCTGCTGACCGGCGGCCTGTTCCTGTCGGCCTGCGGCGGAGGCGACGAAGGTGACGGCGGTGAGGGTGGCGCTGATGTGCCGGAGTTCGTAGCCATCGCGACTGGCGGCACCGGCGGCGCCTACTATCCGATCGGCGGCGCCATGGGCAGCCTGCTCGCCAAGGAGATCGAGGGGATCCGCAACGCCACCGCGGAGACCACCGGCGGCTCCGTGGAGAACCTCCAACTCCTGTCGGACGAACGCACCGAGATCGCTATGGCCCAGGGTGACGCGGTGTATCAGGCGGTCAACGGGGAAGGCGACTTCGAGGAACCGGCCGATATCCGAACGGTCTCGATGATGTACGTCAACGTGCTCCAGATCGCCACCACGAAGAACCGCGGGATCGAGAAGTTCGCCGACCTCGCTGGTAAGCGCGTCTCCGTAGGTGACGCGGGCAGCGCCACCGAGCTGTTCATGCGCCAGGCCACCGAGACTCTCGGCATGAGCTACGACGACTTCGGCGACGCGCAGCGGTTGCCGTTCGATGACCAGACCACGGCCATCCGCAACAACCAGCTCGACGCCGGCGTATGGGTGGTCGGCCCGGGCGTCTCGTCGATACAAGATCTCGCCTCCAGTGAAGAACTCCAGATCGTCCCATTCAGCGAAGACGAGATCGCCAAGATGACCGAGAAGTACCCCTACTACATCGACTTCGAAATCCCTCCTGGCACCTATCAGGGCTTGGACGAGGCCGTGCCCACTTTGGGGACGTGGAACACCCTGGCGATGCACGCCAACGCCGACCGCAAGTTCGTGTACGAGGTCACCAAGGCGATCCACGAGAACGTCGACGCGCTGAAGGAGGCGCACCCATCCGCGGCCGACATCGCCGCGGAAAACATCGAGAACGCCATTGCCCCGCTGCACCCTGGGGCGATTGACTACTTCGAAGAAGCCGGTGTGGAGGTGCCTGACGAGCTACGCCCGGAGTAGGCGGAAACAAGTAGCGGGGTCCACTCTCCGCAGACGGTGAAGGTAAGGACGTCGAGGAGGCCGCCGTGGCAGAGTCGAAGACACCTGACGACGACGATGCCGCGGCGGCCACCCCGCACATAGCCGAAGTGGACGCCGCGGATCCGGTCCATCCCCACCGCGATCTCGGCGGGATCATCGGCAGGATCACCCAGGTCATCGCCATCGCCTATACGGCGTACTACCTCTACACCGCCCAGTTCGGCATCACCTCACCGCAGGCGCACCGCGGTTTCTACTGGGGCTTTGCCGGGGTCCTGATCTTCCTGCTCTACCCGTGGCGGAGCCGTTCCAAGAACCAGATCGGCCAGCGGGTGCCGGTGTGGGACCTCGCGCTCGCGATCCTCGTCGCCGTTTTGACCGCGTACTTCGTGTTCAACTACGCGGAGATCGTCTCGCGCGGCGGAAGGCTGAGCGACACGGAGTTCGTTCTCGGCTCCTTGGCGGTGCTCGTCTCCCTCGAGATGACCCGGCGGGTTGTGGGGTCGATCCTCACCGTGATCGGTGCCGTCGTCATCGTCTACGCGTTTTTCGGGCCGTACATGCCGGGCGTGTTCGCGCACCGCGGCCACGACCTCGAGCGGCTCATTTCGACGTCGTACACGTCCTTCAACGGCATATTCGGGTCGGTCGCCGACATCTTCGCCACCTACGTCTTCATCTTCATCGTGTTCGGCGCGTTCATGCAGAAGAGCGGTGCGGGGCAGTTCTTCGTCGACCTCCCGTTCGCCATCGCGGGGAAGGCCCGTGGCGGGCCGGCCAAGGTCGCGGTCATGGTGAGCGCGATCATGGGATCGGTCAACGGCAGCCCGGTGGCGAACGTCATGACAACCGGCACCTTGACCATCCCGCTCATGCGGCGGGTGGGTTACAGCAGGGAATTCTCCGGTGGGGTGGAGGCGGCGGCCTCGGTCGGCGGGCAGATGCTTCCGCCGGTGATGGGCGCCGGGGCGTTCCTGATCGCCGAATTCACGCAGACCCCGTACACCACCATCGTGCTGGTGTCGATAGTCCCCGCACTGCTGTATTTCTTTTCGGTCTACTTGCTCGTCGACTTCCAGGCACTGAAACGCAACCTGAGGGGCCTGCCCGCATCGGAGCTGCCGGACTGGAAAGTGGTCCTGAAGCAGGGCTGGTACTTTCTGATCCCGCTTGCCCTGCTCTTCACGCTGGTCGTGATGCGCTTCAGCCCGGCGTTCGCGGGTTTCTGGGCCGTGGTCGCGGTGGCCGTCATCGGTGTGACGGTGCCGTACCGGGGTCGCCGGATGGGCTGGCGCGACATCCTCGACGCCGTGCGGCTCGGTGCTGTGTCTTCGCTCACGGTCGGTGCCGTGGTGGGAACGATCGGCATCGTCATCGGGATCGTCGACCTCACCGGGCTGGGTCTGCGCTTCTCGGACCTCATCGTCGACCTCTCCGGCGGGAATCTGCTGGCCGCATTGATTCTGGTCACCCTGGTCTCTTGGCTACTGGGGGCGGGCCTGACCGTCACGTCCTCGTACATCATGGTGGCCATCCTCGCCGCGCCGGCACTCACCGAAATGGGTGTGTCGCTGCTGGTCGCGCACCTCATCGTGTTCTGGGTCAGCCAGGATGCGAACGTGACGCCGCCGATCGCGCTGGCGTCCTTCTCGGCGGCCGGAATATCCGGCGGGAAGCCGATGCGTACGGCGTGGGAGTCGTGGCTCTTGGCGCGCGGTCTCTACATCGTGCCGTTCCTGATGGCCTACACGGCACTCGTGGACGGGCCGGTAGCGGACGCCATACCCGTCGTGATCACGGCAGTACTCGGGATCTATCTACTCAGCGCCGGCATGTCGGGATACCTGCGAAGACCGACCATCTGGTACGAGCGAGCGGTGCTCTTGGCCGGCGGTGTGCTGCTCATCGCGCCTGGTGTGGTGAGCAACCTCATCGGACTCGGGCTCGGCGTGGCTATCTACTTCATTCAACGGCTGCGACCGGAACGGTCGTCAGACGAGGTCGCGCCCGCCGGTGGAAACGGTGCATAAGCCGCTCACAATGACCCGTCAAGCTCGGCCCCTCCCGGCCACTTCGGCATGGTGATCCCCGAGCAGGGGATCGACCCCGCGGTCGCCGACCGGTCGTCCGCTGCCCGCGGCGTAGTCATCGCGGTCACGGCTGTGCTGCCGGTGTTCCTCCTCAGCGCGATGGCCGTGCAGGTGAAGGAGGACCTCGTCTTCGGGACCGCCGCGCTTGGTGGGATCGTCGCCACCTTCTTCCTCACCAGCGCCGCCGGATCGGTCCTGATGGGGCAGGTGGTCGAATGGCTCGGCGCCGGCAGAGGAGTGGCTATGGCCGCGACCCTCAGCGGGTCGGCCATGGCGACGGCCGCATTGTCGCAGTCGTGGATGCAACTGGCCTTCGCCTTGGCGCTGGCCGGGGTTGCCAACGCGATGGCGCAGCCGGCGTCCAACATGCTGCTGTCGGTCTCGATCCCGGTCCGGCGGCTCGGCATCGCCTTCGGCATCAAACAGTCCTGCGTGCCGGCCGCAGCGCTGTTGGGAGGTCTCGCTGTGCCGGCGGTCGCGCTGGTGTTCGGATGGCGTTGGGCTTTCGGCCTGGCCGGCGTTGCGACCGTGGGATACGCGGGCTGGCTCTGGTTGCGGCACACCGAACGGGGTGTCGCACGCCGTGTCCGGACCGGCACGCTGGCCGACAGTGAGGCACCGCTGTCGTCGCTGCTCTTCCTCACCGTCGCCGGTTTCCTGGGCGCCGCATCCGCGACGTCGCTCGGCGCCTTCCTGGTCGACTCCTCGGTGAGCACCGGTTTCGCGCCCTCCACGGCCGGCTGGCTCTACGCGTTGCTCTCCTGGTGCACGATCGGGTCCCGGATCGCCCTCGGGTGGGGTGTCGACCGGGCGCCATCGCGCAGCAGATTCGGGATCATCGCCCTGCTGCTCGGCGTCGGCTCGACGGGATATGTCCTGTTGGCCGGCGACAACCCCGCCCTCTTCGTCGTCGGGGCGGTCCTGGGTTTCGTCGTCGGGTGGGCCTGGACCGGCGTCTTCCACTACACCATCGTGACGTGGTACCGCAGGGCACCGGCGGCTGCGACCGGATTCGTGCAGACGGGCTTGTCACTCGGCGCCGGGGTAGGACCCTTTTGCTTCGGCATAGTCGCGGAACACCAAGGCTATTCCGCGGCATGGCTCAGCGCGGGGGTGGTCAGCTTCCTCGCCGCCATGACGACCCTCGGCGCCCGCAAGCACCTCCGGGGCCGCCGCCGCTAGGTCGGGGTCAGCTGTCAGGCGTTTTGGTTGCCATGACCACCAAAACGCCTGACAGCTACC
>WHSS01000093.1 GCA_009379975.1 Actinophytocola sp. | reverse complement strand
GCCAAGCAGGACGGGGAAGCCAAGCAGGACGCGCTGCCCACCCAGGCCGGGCCCCCCGCCGAGGACGCGATCGCCGACGATCCGGCAAAGTACTCGTCAACCGGCGATGGCGGCGACGCGTGGGACTTCTCCGCGGACGCCGAGCTGGAGCGAGTCAACGCCATCGCCCACGCGAAGCCACCCGCCTTCACCGACTCCGGCCTGCCGCGTCGCCGTCGTGGTGAGCAACTGCTGCCGGGGAGCGCGACGGCGACGACCAACGCGCCCGCGGCGAAGGCACGGCAGCCGGATCGTGATCCGAACGCCATGCGTGGCCGCCTCAGCAGCTTCCAGCAAGGCGTCCGCCGTGGACGCAACAGCACTACCCCGACCGAGAGCAAGTCGCAGGAAAATGGAGGGTGAATGACCTCGCCTCAGCCCCAGCAGAACCAATTCGGTTGGCTGGTGAACGATTTCGCAGAGCGGGTGCCCGGTGTCGCACATGCCGTGGTGGTATCGGCCGACGGCCTGCTGCTGACCTCCTCGTCGAGGCTGCCGCTGGACCGGGCTGACCAGCTCGCGGCCGTCGCGTCCGGCCTGGTGAGCCTGACGCAGGGCGCCGCGCACTGCTTCGAAGCAGGCGCGGTCAACGAGACCGTCGTCGAGATGGAGCTCGGCATCATGGTGCTGATGTCGATCAGCGACGGCTCGTGCCTCGCCGTGCTCGCGGCACCGAACTGCGACATCGGCCAGGTGGCCTACGAAATGACCCTGCTCGTCGACCGGGTGGGGCAGATCCTCACCCCAGAGCTGCGGGCGCAGCTGCAGGGATCCGGTGGATCCTTGCTGAGCGCGCCTGCGTGAACCTGCGATGAGCGAAGCCGACGATCCGGAGCAACGGACCGAAGCAGAGGAGGACACCGTGGTTGTGGATACCCCTGAGCCAAGGACCCGGGTTTCCCGGCAGGCGGCGTCGAGGGCACGGGTGCCCTCGTACGGCGCATCGTCCGTCGTGGACGTGCACTCGATGCCGGAGGAAGAGACCGCCATGGTCCGCCCCTACATGCTCACCGGCGGGCGAACCAAGGCGTCCTATGCGCTCGAGTTGGAGACACTGATCTCGGCGAAGAACGGCGCGCTCACCGAGGAAGCACTGGTGCGGATCGAGCAGCGTTCGATCGTGGAAGCCTGCCCGTCGCCGCGTTCGGTCGCCGAGATCGCGGTGGACCTGCGGATGCCGCTCGGTGTCGCGCGGGTGCTGGTGAGTGATGCGGCCGACGCGGGCCTTGTCAACGTGCACAGGACGATCTCCGGCGCCGATGGCGCGGAGGCGCATCTGTTGCTGATGGAAAGGGTGCTCAGTGGACTACGCCGGCTGTAGAACTGCGGCGGCTGCCCCGTATCGCACCGTCCGGTCACTTCAAGTGAAAGTGGTTTAGTAGAACGTGAGTAACCCAACTGATCAGCTGACACCGCCGGGGACCGAGTCGACGACGATGACGTCGGCGAAGATCGTCGTCGCGGGTGGGTTCGGCGCCGGTAAGACGACGTTCGTCGGTTCGGTATCGGAGATCGTGCCGCTCACCACCGAAGCGATGATGACCGACGCGAGCACCGGAATCGACGACCTGGCCGCCACGCCGAACAAGGCGACGACCACCGTCGCCATGGACTTCGGACGGGTTTCGCTGGATGACGACCTCATCCTGTACCTGTTCGGCACCCCGGGCCAGCAGCGCTTCTGGTTCATGTGGGACGACCTGGTGCGCGGCGCCATCGGTGCGGTGGTGCTCGCGGACACCCGCAGGCTCGTCGACTCCTTCGCCCCGGTCGACTTCTTCGAGGATCGGGGGTTGCCCTACATCGTCGGCCTGAACGCCTTCGACGGCAGGCAGCCGTACCGGACCGAAGACGTCAGGGAGGCGCTCTCGATCGACCAGTCGGTGCCGATCATCGCGTGTGACGCGCGGGAGCGGGAGTCAGTGAAGCAGTCCTTGATCACCATGGTCGAGTACGCCATGCGGCAGTGGATCGCGCGGCGCGAGGGCGCTGCGAGCTGAGTCTGAGCCCCGGTAAGACACACTTTGCAACCGAACCGGGGGCGGGCTCCGTCCTCGGTGCATGAAGCGAAGAACACGCCTTGGTGCGAGTGTTGTCGCAATAGTCACGGCCGCCGTCGTGTTGCCGGCGAGTTCGGCGGTGCTCCCGGGCTTCGGTCCGACCGGGAACGACGACGGGCCCGACCGCACCGTCGCCCCCGGCGAGATCGACCTGGTGGCCTTCGACTCGTGTGGCGAAGCGATTGACGAGTTCCAGGGCGCCGCACTCGAGCAAGTAGGACCGTACGGCCTGCCGGGCGGGCCTCGCACGATCATGGTCGACATGCTCGAGAGTCCGATGGCCGCCGACGCCACCAGTGGGGCAGCAGGCAGGGCAGCCGGTGCGCCCGCGGACCATTCCGCGACCAACATTCACGAATCCGGCGCCGATGAGCCGGACCTGGTCAAGACGGACGGCCGGCGGATCGTCACCATCGCGGCGGGCACCCTGCAGGTGGTCGATGCCTCATCCCGGACACAGACCGCGTCGATCGAACTCCCCGGCGGCGAGAACACTTACGCTTCCGGCCTGCTGCTCCACGGTGATCGCGCACTGGTCATGATGCCGGGCTTCGGACCGGTACGGCCCGCGGCGGACACCATGCCCCATCACGGTGACGACGGTTCGCGGCTGGTGCTGGTCGACCTGACCGGTGCGGGCAAAATCGCAGGCACCTTGGCGGTCGACGGCGCCTACATCGATGCCCGTAAGAGCGGAGCGATCGCGCGGGTGGTCATCCGCTCCGGCCCGCGCCTGAATTTCCCCATGGGAGACCAACCGGAGTCGCCCGCCGCCGCGACCGCGAGAAACCGGGCGGTCATCAGGGATTCCTCGATCGCGGACTGGTTGCCCCACTTCGAGCTGGATACCCCGCAGCGGAGCACATCGGGCCAACTCGTCGACTGCGCCGCGGTCAGTCACCCGCCGAAGGAGACCGGCGTGTCGTTGCTGACCGTGCTGACTCTCGACCTCGACCGGGAACTCGGCACCGGGGACCCGGTGGCCATCACGGCCGGTGGCGGCACCGTTTACGGCACCGCGAACAGTCTGTATGTGGCAGATGATGGCGTGCCCTTCGACGTCATGCCTGCGGATCGGCCAGGGCAGGAGAATGACGCGAAGCAGCGGACCAGGGTGTATCAGTTCGACACCACCGGCGCGGGCAAGCCGCGCTATGTCGCTTCCGGCTCGGTGAGCGGGAGCCTGCTCAATCAGTACTCGCTCTCGGAACATGAGGGCGTGCTGCGCATCGCGACGACCGAACACGACCGGCGCTGCTGCGCCGAGGAGGGGCAGGCCCCCGCGTCGGAGAGCACGGTGAGCGTGCTGGCCAAGCGCGGTGACAAGCTCGTGCCGATCGGCAGCGTCGGCGGGCTGGGTAAGGGCGAGCGAATCTACTCGGTGCGGTTCCTGGGCGATGTCGCCTATTTGGTGACCTTCCGGGAGACCGATCCGCTGTACCGGGTGGACCTTTCCGACCCGGAGCGGCCACGGGTGACCGGCGAACTGAAGATCACCGGCTACTCCGCTTACCTGCACCCCCTTGCCGAGGATCGGCTGCTCGGGGTCGGGCAGGAAGCCACAGGGCGGGGCCGAACGACCGGTACACAGGTCTCGCTGTTCGATACCAGTGACGCGAGTAAGCCACGCCGGCTCGCCCAGCATCACGTCGCCGAGGCGCAATCCGAGGCGGAGAACGATCCGCATGCGTTCCTGTACTGGCCGGCGAAGCGGCTGCTGGTGTTGCCGGTGATGTACTACCAGCGCGATGCCGGCGGCGAGGAGAGTTACGCTCTGGTTCTCCGGCTGGACGGCGACTCGTTGACCGAGGTCGGCAAGGTGTCACACGAGGTGGACGGGAGCGAGGTGTGGCAGCGCAACGTCCGGCGATCGCTGGTGGTCGGGGACACGCTGTGGACGGTGTCGGAGGCTGGCCTGATGGCCAGCGACATCGACACCTTGACGCGGCAGGCCTGGCTGCCGTTCGACTGAGTGCTGCGTCTCACAATACGCGGAGGCTTCCAAAATAGTAGGAAGTCCTAGTATTTTAGATCCTATGAGCAGCGAACTCCACATCCCGGTGAACCCCGTGCGGTTCGTGACGGCGGCCAGCTTGTTCGACGGGCACGACGCGTCGATCAACATCATGCGCCGCATCCTGCAGTCGCAGGGCGCCGAGGTGATCCACCTGGGGCACAACCGGTCGGTGGACGAAGTGGTCACGGCCGCGATCTCCGAGGACGTCCAAGGCGTGGCGATCTCGGCCTACCAGGGCGGCCATGTGGAGTACTTCAGCTACCTCGTCGAGCTGCTCGCGGAGCGGGGCGCCGGGCACATCAAGGTCTACGGCGGTGGCGGCGGCGTCATCGTGCGCGAGGAGATCGAGCTGCTGCACTCGCGGGGCGTCGCCCGGATCTTCTCGCCGGAGGACGGCCAGCGCCTCGGGCTACCCGGCATGATCAATCTGATGATCGCAGAGTGCGACCACGATCTCTCCGCGCGCGCGCCGGAGTCGATCGACAAGCTGCTCGCGGGCGACACGCCGTCGCTGGCACGGACGATCACCCAGTTGGAGCAGGACGCCCTGCCCGGCGACTGGCGTTCGGCGATCAAGGACGCGGCTTGTGCGCGCACCGTCCCGGTGCTCGGTATCACCGGCACCGGTGGCTCGGGCAAGTCTTCGCTGACCGATGAACTGGTGCGCCGCTTCCGGCTCGACCAAGAGGACAAGCTGCGGATCGCGGTGCTGGCGGTAGACCCGTCCCGCCGGCGTGGCGGCGGCGCGCTGCTCGGTGACCGGATCCGCATGAACTGCCTCGGTCACTGGCCCGGTTTCGCGCAGGACGACCCGGTCTACTTCCGCTCGATGGCGACGAGAACTGTGAGCGGCGAGATCCCGGGTGGGCTGCCCGGCGCGATCGAGGCGTGCCAGGCCGCGGGCTACGACCTGGTCATCGTCGAGACGCCGGGCATCGGCCAGGGCGACGCGGGCATCGTCGATCACGTCGACGTCGCCGTGTACGTCATGACGCCGGAGTTCGGCGCCGCCTCGCAGCTCGAGAAGATCGACATGCTCGACTTCGCCGACGCGGTGGCGATCAACAAGTTCGAACGGCGCGGCGCCGAGGACGCGCGGCGCGATGTGTCCCGGCAGCTGGTGCGCAACCGGGAGGCGTTCGGTTCGTCACCGGAGGACATGCCGGTGTTCGGCACCAGCGCCGCCAAGTTCAACGACGACGGCGTGACCGCCCTCTACCAGTACCTGCGTGAGTCGCTGGCCGAGCGGGGACTGTCGGTGTCCGCGGGCGTGCTGCCCGCGGTCGAGGGCAAGGTCTCGACCGGCGCGAGCACGATCATTCCCACGTCGCGGGCGCGCTACCTCGCCGACATCGTCGAGACGGTCCGCGGCTATCACGAGCGGACGCGGTCGCAAGCCGATGCGGTCCGTAAGGTCGAACAGCTGACCGCCGCGCGCGATGCGCTGGCCGCCGACGGCGCGGAGACCGGAGCGATCGAGCGGCTGCTGGCCGATGCGACGCAGCACGTCGACGAGGGTTCGTCCCGGCTGCTCGAGCAGTGGCGCGAGCACTCGGCGGCCTACCGCGAGTCCGAGCTGGTGGTGCGGATCCGGGACAAGGAACTGCACACCCAGCTGTGGCGGGAGACCTTGTCGGGCAGCCGGATTCCCCGGGTGGCGCTGCCGCGCTACGTCGACCCCGGCGAGCTGCTGTCGTTCCTGCGCAGGGAGAACCTGCCGGGCTATTTCCCTTACACCGCAGGGGTGTTCCCGTTCAAGCGGGAAGGGGAGGACCCGGCCCGGATGTTCGCGGGCGAGGGCGACGCGTTCCGGACGAACCGCCGCTTCAAGTACCTCTCGGCCGACTCCGAGGCCAAGCGGCTCTCCACCGCGTTCGACTCGGTCACCCTGTACGGCCATGACCCCGGCACGCGGCCCGACATCTACGGCAAGGTCGGCACTTCTGGCGTGTCGATCGCGACGCTGGAAGACATGGAGGTGCTCTACAGCGGGTTCGACCTGACCTCGCCGACCACCTCGGTGTCGATGACGATCAACGGTCCCGCCCCGACGATCCTGGCGTACTTCCTCAACACCGCCATCGACCAGCGGTTCGCGGCATTCGCCGAGGAGCACGGCCGGGAGCCGTCGGAGCAGGAAGCGGCGGAGCTACGCGAGTGGGCGGTGCGTAACGTCCGCGGCACGGTGCAGGCCGACATCCTCAAGGAGGACCAGGGTCAGAACACCTGCATCTTCTCCACCGAGTTCTCGTTGCGGATGATGGCCGACATTCAGGAGTGGTTCATCGAGCACGGGGTCCGCAACTTCTACTCGGTGTCGATCTCCGGCTATCACATCGCCGAGGCGGGCGCGAACCCCATCTCGCAGCTCGCGTTCACGCTGGCCAACGGGTTCACCTACGTCGAGTCATACCTCGCCCGCGGCATGGACATCGACGACTTCGCGCCGAACCTGTCGTTCTTCTTCTCGAACGGCATGGACGCCGAGTACACCGTGCTGGGCCGCGTCGCCCGGCGGATCTGGGCGGTGGCGATGCGCGAGCGCTACGGGGCCAACGACCGGTCGCAGAAGCTCAAGTATCACGTTCAGACATCGGGACGCTCGCTGCACGCGCAGGAGATGAACTTCAACGACATCCGGACGACACTGCAGGCGCTGTGCGCGCTCTACGATAACGCGAACTCCTTGCACACCAACGCCTATGACGAGGCGATCACGACGCCGACCGAAGGCTCGGTGCGGCGTGCGATGGCCATCCAGATGATCATCAACCAGGAGTGGGGGCTGTCGAAGAACGAGAACCCGCTGCAGGGTGCGTTCATCGTCGATGAGCTCACCGATCTGGTCGAAGAGGCGGTGCTCACCGAGTTCGAGCGCATCTCCGAGCGGGGTGGCGTGCTCGGCGCGATGGAGACCGGTTACCAGCGCGGCAAGATCCAGGACGAGTCGATGACCTACGAGCGGCTCAAGCACGACGGCGAGCTGCCCATCATCGGCGTCAACACCTTCCGCAGGCCGGGCGGCGACGACGCGGACGAGGTCACCGTCGAGCTGGCCCGCGCCACCGAGGACGAGAAGCAGTCGCAGCTGACGAGGCTCGCGGACTTCCAGCAGCGCAACCGCTTCCAGGCGCAGCAGGCGCTGCACCGGCTGCGGGAGGCCGCCACGCAGGACGTCAATCTGTTCGGTGTGCTCATGGAAGCCGCCAGGGTGTGCTCGCTGGAACAGATCACCGAGGCGTTCTTCGAGGTCGGCGGGCAGTACCGGCGTAACGTTTGACGCTCACCCCGGCTTTGTCGGTGGTTGCTGCGAAACTCACGCCATGGCTACCTGGCAGCAGTTCACCGAAGAAGCGCCGGAACTGGCCGCCGCCGTACGGGCGCGGCTGGAGGCGACGAAACACCATGTGCTCGCGACGTTGCGGCGGGACGGCTCGCCCCGTGTCAGCGGCACCGAGGTCGGCTTCACCGGGCCGGATCTGACCGTGGGGTCGATGCCTGGCGCGCGTAAGGCGCGCGACCTGCAGCGTGACGGCAGGTGCGCGATTCACGCCAACCCAGGTGATGGCTCCATGTCAGGGGGAGACGCGAAGGTTTCCAGCACGGCCGTCGAGGTGGCCGACGCCGCTGCGCACCTGGCCGCGAACGGCGGTGAGGAGCAGCCGGGGCCGTTCCACCTGTTCCGGATCGAGCTGTCGGAAGCGGTACTGACCAAGGTCGAGGGTGACCAGCTGGTGATCAGCCGCTGGGCGCCAGGCGATCCGGTGCGGCGCTCGCCTACCCTGGTCGCGTGAGCGAAGCAATGCCGCCGCCGGGGGAGCGACGGACCTGGCTCGACTTGCCACCGGAGAGCGGGTTCGGCGTGCACAACCTGCCCTACGGGGTGTTCTCGCGCGAGGCAGGCGGGCGGCGGCGGATCGGCGTCGCCGTCGGCGACGGGGTGCTCGACATCGCCGCGATCGCGGCGGTACAAGACGAGGACTTCGCGCCCCTGCTGGCGGCTGAGGTGCTCAATCCGCTGCTCGCGGCGGGCAGGCCGACGTGGCGGGCGGTGCGGCAGCGCATCACCGCGTGGCTGACCGATCCCGGTTACCGGCCGGTCGTGCTCGCCCATCGGCTGCCGCTGGCGGGCCTGCACCTGCACCTGCCGTTCGAGGTGGCGGACTACGTCGACTTCTATGCCAGCGAGCACCACGCCCGCAATATCGGGGGCATTGTGCGTCCCGACGCCCCCGCGCTGTTCCCGAATTGGAAGCACATGCCGATCGGCTATCACGGCCGCGCGGGCAGCGTAGTGGTTTCCGGCACGCCGGTGACCCGGCCGAGGGGGCAGCGCAAGGCGACCGATGAGGACGAGCCCTCGTTCGGCCCGACTCGTAAGCTCGATATCGAGGCCGAGGTCGGCTTCGTGGTGGGCACGCCGAGCCCGCTCGGCGAGTCGGTCGCGGTGGACGGCTTCGACGAGCACGTGTTCGGTGTCTGCCTGGTCAACGACTGGTCGGCGCGTGACCTGCAGGCGTGGGAGACGGTGCCGCTCGGCCCGTTCCTCGGTAAATCGTTCGCGACGTCGATGTCACCGTGGGTGGTGCCGCTCGACGCGCTCGAGCCCGCTCGCATACCGCAGCAGCCGCAGGAGCCCGAGCCGCTGCCGTACCTGCGCGCCGAGCGGGACTGGGGCCTCGAACTCGCCATCGAGGTGCGGCTCAACGGTTATCTGGTGTCACACCCGCCGTTCTCGTCGATGTACTGGACGGCGGCGCAGCAACTCGCGCACCTGACGAGCAACGGTGCGGCCTTGCGCACCGGCGACTTCTACGCCTCGGGCACGGTGTCGGGTCCGGAGCCGGACGAGCGCGGGTCGTTGCTCGAACTGACCTGGGACGGGCTCGAGACGCTGCTGCTCGGCGACGGCACGCACCGCTCCTATCTCAACGATGGCGACGTGGTGGCCATCTCGGCGACCGCACCGGGACCGGACGGCGCGCGGATCTCCCTCGGCGAGGTGACGGGAAGGGTGCTGCCCTCGGTGGCGTGATCGGCCGGGGCGCCCGGCCGGTAGACCCCACTAGCGGCTGCGGAGGTGACGTGGCGGCGTTCTGGTTCGCCCTTTCTCGGGGTCGGCCGACGGGCTGTCGTTCAGCGGCAGCGGTGAGATCTGCGGCCCCGCCGTCGGCTGTCAGGGCGGTAGCGTCCCGTAACCCGTCCTGCCACGGTGGCTCGTGAGTGGTTTCGCGTGTTCTAGCACTGCTCATCACTCACGAGCCGTCGCGGTGTGAGCGCCCTTTCCGCTGGGTAGCCAGCAACAGAGGCGAAGGGAGCGCTATGTACGACCCACATCCGCGTGACTCCGGGCCCGTCGTGGTCACCGATGGCCCCGCGGGTGCTCCGGCGGTCCTGGTGTTCGATCCCGCAGGCGTCGCCAAGCGGGAGGACATTCCGGCCAGCTGGCACGGGCTGCTGTGGGATCGCCAGGTGTTGTGGTGCCGGATTCCCGCCATGGAATCACCCGCCCAGGTCGATGCTGCGCTGAGCGGGCGAGCAACCGTGCCGCCCGCCATCGACGTCGTCGCCAGCGGCCCGTGCACCGAGTTGGCGCTGGTCTTCGGCAAGCAACGCGCTTCGTCGGTGCGATCGGTGCTGCTGGTCGACCCGGCCGCGCCGGACGATCGTTTCCCCACCGACGAGGCCGAGATCGCCGACGCGCTGTGGGAGGAACGGTCGCGACAGCGGATGGAAGAACTCGAATCGGCAGGCGTCACCGTGCGGGTCATCGCCCACAGCACCGGCGGTGACACCGACCGGGTACCGCCGCCGTTGCCGCTGGGTCATCCCGATGTCGTCGAGGCCGTCAGCGCGGCCATCGCCGAACTCGATGCGGGCGAGCAGCCCGGCTCGCGGCCACACTGAGAGGCAAGCAGCTCCAGGAGGTATCGGATGACCGTGCCGGTGACCATCAACAGTGACGAGGTCGCCCCCGACGGCGATCTCACCGCGCCCGCGGATGCCCGTGGCGTCGTCGTCTTCGCCCATGGTTCGGGCAGCTCCCGCTTCAGCCCGCGTAACCGGGCGGTGGCGCGCAGCCTGCAGGACCTGCGGCTGGCGACCTTGCTCTTCGATCTGCTGCGACCAGAGGAGGAGATCGATCAGCGCAGCATGCAGTACCGCTTCGACCTCGAACTGCTGACGCCGCGGCTGATCAGTGCGGTCGAACAGGTCCGCCGCCATGCCTCGACGGCTGGTCTCCCGGTGGGGCTGTTCGGGGCGAGCACTGGGGCCGCCGTCGCACTGCTGGTCGCGGCGCGGCGTCCCGAACTGGTCGAGGCCGTTGTCTCGCGGGGCGGGCGGCCCGACATGGCAGGCGACGAGCTGGCACGGGTCGAGGCGCCCACCCTGCTGATCGTCGGAGAGCGGGACGAGCAGGTGCTGGCGCTCAACCAGCAGGCCGACGCGGCATTACGTAACTCGGAGATCCGCACCATCGGCCAAGCGACGCACCTCTTCGAAGAGCCGGGCGCGCTCGAACAGGTCACCGAGTACGCCGGAGAATGGTTCGCCCGCTACCTCAAGCCCGACTGAGCGGCAGGCTGGAGCCCAAGGTGGCCTTGGGCTCCATATAGGCGTCCAAGGCCACCTTGGGCTCCGCCTGGCAACGACGCAAATAGGACGACAAGGTTGATTTTGCGTGGCGTCCCCGTACAAAATCCACCGGAGGCGAGGCCGCCGTGAGAGCGTGGCTAACGCGCGTGCGCGTTGACCAGGGCGCCCACCTCGTCGTCGGTGACCTGCTGGAAGTCGCGGTACCACTGGCCAACGGCCTGGAACATGGCCGGTTGCAGCAGACAATGCACCGAATCGGCGACCTCGCGTAGCCGCCGGACCGCCGAGGACGAGCCCACCGGCACCGCCAGCGTGATCGACCTCGGTTCCTGTGCCCGCACGGCGTGCACCGCGGCCAGCGCGGTCAGCCCGGTCGCGAGGCCGTCGTCGACGATGATCACATCGCGCTCGGCCCGCGACGGCCGCTCGGGTGAGCCGTAGCGTTGCTGCCTGCGCCGGGCTTCCGCCGTCGCCGCGGCGAGCTCGTCGGCGACATCGTCGCGGGTGAGCCTGAGCTGGGTGAGGGTGGCGTGGTCGAACAAGTACGCGCCGTCGGCGGTGACGGCGCCCACCGCGAGCTCGGGCTGAGACGGTGCGCCGACCTTACGGGCCACTACCACGTCGAGCGGCGCCGCCAGCGCGTCGGCCACGCCCGCCGCCACCGGAACCCCGCCGCGGGGCAGGGCGAGCACCACCGGCTCCTGCCACGGCAGCCGCGCGAGTTCGACGCCGAGCAGCCTGCCCGCCGTCGTCCGGTCGGTGAATCGATCGGTCACGGTTCCCATCTTCCACCCGATCGGTGCGGGATTCGACCCGGGACGTTCTGGGTACACCGGTGCAGACCCGTGATCAAGGAGGTGACCGACGTGGCGGAGACGTCAAAGCTACCGCGGCCGGTGGCGGACAACTGGGAATGGCAGCAGTTCGGCGCGTGCCGGGATCTCGATAACGAGATCTTCTTTCATCCCGACGCCGAACGCGGATACGCCCGTGCCGCGCGCATTGCCGCGGCCAAGGCGGTGTGCCGTCGATGTCCTGTCATCGTGCAGTGCAGGCACCACGCACTGACGGCCGAGGAGCCCTTCGGGATCTGGGGTGGCCTTGACGAACGTGAGCGGCGCGCCGCCATCGCGCGCCGGCGGCACCTTGTCGCGGCCTAGCGGACGGGGTAGGCCAGCTAGCTGAGTTTCCCGCTCAGCGCTGGCCAACTCGGCCGGGCTGCAGGACACTGGTGTGCGAGGTCGGAACGCGATGACGGAAATCAAATCCAGCCGACTCGAGGTAGCGGGCCCCGAGGCGCCGACGCCTGTGCCGAGCGCGCGATGGGCACCCGAGAAAAAGGGTGCCGTCCTGCTCGGCTTGCTGCGCACCACCGATCACAAGCAGATCGGGATTCTCTACCTCGTCACGTCGATGGCGTTCTTCATGATCGGCGGCGCGATGGCGTTGCTGATCCGGGCCGAGCTGGGGCAGCCGGGGTTGCAGTTCCTTTCGCCCGAGCAGTACAACCAGATGTTCACCATGCACGGCACGATCATGCTGCTGTTGTATGCCACGCCGATCCTGTTCGGTTTCGCCAACGTGGTGCTGCCGTTGCAGATCGGTTCGCCCGATGTGGCGTTTCCCCGGTTGAACGCCTTCTCCTACTGGCTGTTCCTCTTCGGCGGCACGATCGTGATGTCGTCGCTGCTGACGCCGGCGGGCGCGGCCGACTTCGGGTGGACCGCGTACGCGCCGCTGTCGACCGCCGCGCACTCGCCGGGTGTCGGCGGTGAACTGTGGATCTTCGGGTTGATCATCTCCGGGCTGGGTACCATCCTCGGCGCGGTCAACATGATTACCACGATCGTGTGTCTGCGGGCACCGGGCATGACGATGTGGCGGATGCCGGTCTTCACCTGGAACATCCTGTTCACCAGCGTGCTGATCCTCGCCGCCTTCCCGATCCTGACCGCGGCGCTGTTCGCGCTGGCAGCCGATCGCAGGCTCGGCGCGCACGTGTTCGACCCGGCCAATGGCGGCGCTATCATCTGGCAGCACCTGTTCTGGTTCTTCGGGCACCCCGAGGTCTACATCGTCGCGCTGCCGTTCTTCGGCATCATCACCGAGATCATCCCGGTGTTCAGCCGCAAGCCGCTGTTCGGCTACAAGCTCATGGTGTTCGCCACGATGGGCATCACCGCGCTGTCCTTCGCGGTGTGGGCGCACCACATGTTCGCCACCGGCGCGGTGCTCCTGCCGTTCTTCTCGTTCCTCACGTTCCTGATCGCGGTGCCGACCGGGATCAAGTTCTTCAACTGGATCGGCACCATGTGGAACGGGCAGTTGAGCTTCGAGACCCCGATGTTGTGGTCGATCGGCTTCCTGATCACCTTCCTGCTCGGCGGGCTGACCGGCATCATCCTCGCCGCGCCGGTGCTCGACTTCCACATCACCGACTCGTACTTCGTGGTCGCGCACTTCCACTACGTGCTCTTCGGCACGATCGTTTTCGCGACCTTCGCCGGGATCTACTTCTGGTTCCCCAAGATGACCGGGCGGATGCTCGACGAGCCGATCGGGAAGTGGCACTTCTGGACTACCTTCGTCGGCTTCCACGTGACGTTCTTGGTGCAGCACTGGCTGGGCAACGCGGGCATGCCGCGGCGTTACGCCGATTACCTGGACACCGACGGGTTCACCCTGATGCACGTGATCTCGACGATCGGGTCGTTCGTCCTCGGTGCCTCTATGTTGCTGTTCTTGTGGAACGTCGTGCGGAGCTATCGGTTCGGCGAGCCGGTCGAGATCGATGACCCGTGGGGCTTCGGCAATTCCCTCGAATGGGCGACGTCGTGTCCGCCGCCGCGCCACAACTTCACCGAGCTGCCGCGGATCCGGTCCGAACGGCCCGCGTTCGAGTTGCACTACCCGCACCTGGTCGAGCGCAGCCGAGGTGAAGCGCACATCGGGCTGTTCGGTTCACCGATCGAAGTCGAGCCCACGCCGTCGCAGCACGCGAGCGCGGCGATCCAGCACGACACCGAGTCCATCGGCGACGACCCCAGAGAGCGCTAGCCAACGAGCCGAAGGACCCCTCGGGTGCCACCTAGGCACTCAAGGAGTCCTTCAGCTCGCCGCCGCGGGACGGGTCAGGGGGGTGCGTCAGCCGGGTTCGCCACGCCGCTTGCGGTGCAGCACCCAGCCGAAGTCGATGATCAAGCCGGCCGCGATGGTGAAGAGCACGATGCTGAGCCATGCGTAGCCGGCGACGCCGAGCCAGAGAATGCCCGCGACGATGCAGAACACGGTTCCGAATGCGGCGACCCACAGCCGTAGCGTCAGCGCGCTGTACGTCGGCGCCGCTCCGGCCCAGCCGCCGGTCGGATCGTGGTAGTCGGCCAGCCCGCGTTCGTAGTCTTCGCGAGTGAGCCCGCCACGGTCCTGCTCGCGGGTGGGGTCGCGGTCGTCCCGGCTGGTCCTCGTACTCATAGGTGCTGGTTACCCATCCGGGTGAAAACTATCCGCGCCGTGGTGTCGTGCGTGAAACACCTTGCATGGGCGCGCCTGGCCACTCACGACCCACCTGGCTGGGGTCGTGAGTGTTGACGCGTGCTGGAGCAAGGTCTTTCACGCACGACGATGATGGTGGCTGCACCGCACTTGGCTAACTTACTATGAGTAGGTTATGGTCGAACGGTCTCACGTCATCGTGGAAAGGGCGTAGTAGTGGAGTCTTTCGACGGCAAAGTCGCTGTCATCACCGGTGCCGGCTCGGGTATCGGGCGGGCGTTGGCCATCGACCTGGCGCGGCGAGGTTCCCGGCTGGCGCTCTCCGATGTCAACACCGCCGCGGTCGCCGAGACGGCAGCGCTGTGCGAGAAGGAAGGCGCGCAGGCTCAGCACAGCGTGCTCGACGTCGCCGACCGTGCGGCCGTCTACGCACACGCCGCCGCTGTCGCCGCCGAGTTCGGCCAGGTCAACCTAGTGTTCAACAACGCTGGCGTGGCGCTGACGGCGGATATCGCCGACATGAGCTGGGACGACTTCGAGTGGATCGTCGGCATCAACTTCTGGGGTGTGATGTACGGGACGAAGGCGTTCCTGCCGCACTTGATCGAGTCCGGTGACGGCCACTTGGTGAACATATCCAGCGTGTTCGGGCTCTTCGCGGTCCCGAGTCAGAGCGCCTACAACGCCAGCAAGTTCGCGGTGCGCGGCTTCACCGAGGCGTTGCGGCAGGAGATGAAGCTCGCGGGGCATCCCGTCGGCGTGAGCTGTGTTCACCCCGGTGGCATCAAGACCAACATCGCCAAGAACGCGCGCGCCGCCGAGGGTCTCGACGCCGACCGGCTGGCCGCGCTGTTCGACAAGATCGCGCGCACTACGCCGGAGGCCGCCGCGAAGCGGATTCTGCGCGGCGTGCACCGTAACGAAGCCAAGGTGCTGGTCGGGCCGGACGCCTACGCGCTGGACCTGATGCCGCGGGTGCTGGGCTCCGGGTATCAGCGGCTGGTCGGCGCCGCCGCAAAGCGCGGGCTCAAGCAGTAACCGGCTTCGCTCACTCCCCGCGATCGTTCGACTACTCCCGCTGTTACTAATGAAAACCGTTTCCTATATCGTGCCGCTGGGAACAGCGATCGGAGGCACGGGTGATCGGAACGGCTGCGGTGGCGCGGCGGGTCGGGCAGTTGCGGGCACGGTTGGAGGCAGTCGGCGATCTCCGGCCCTCGGTCGAAGTCGACGCGCTGTTCACGGAGCTGGTCGGGCTGTGTTGCTCGACCCCGCCCGCATTGGCCCAGGCGGCGATGGCCGGGCTGCGGGAGGAGGCGCCGGTGCTCAGGCGGTTGTGCGCATCGGGGGAGTCGGAGCTGGAGACGTATTGGGCCGAGCGGATCCTGGCGGCAGCGGACCCGGCCGCGGAACTGGCGCGGTTCCCCTACCTACGGAACTACCGCGACCTGGTGCGGATGGAGCTCGGCACCGTCATGGCGCTGGGCAACGGCGCACCCAAGCGGGTCGCCGTCCTTGGCTCCGGCGCGCTGCCGCTGACCGGGCTCGTACTGGCGGCCGACTACGGCGCCCAGGTGATGCACGTCGACCGCGACCTGGCCAGCCTCGCGCTGGGCGACGGCGTGACCTCGGCGCTGGGCCTGACGAGAAACGTCTCGGGCGTGCTGGCCGACCTCGAGCAGCCCGAATGCGCCGAAACCCTGCTGGCCGAAGGCATCGGGGAGTGCGACGTCGTGGTGCTCGCCGCCCTGGTCGGAGCGGACGGCACGGCGAAGCGCGAGGTCAGCAGGCGGCTCGCGGCGATGGTGCGGCCCGACGCGTTACTGCTCGCGCGCTCGGCCGTGCTGATGCGATCGCTGCTCTATCCGGAGGTGCGGGCGGAGGACCTGCAAGATGTCCGGGTCGAACTCGAGGTGCACCCCTATACCGATGTGGTGAACTCGGTGCTGGTCGGGCGACCGTCGGCCTAGGGCAGACTGGAGACGTGCGTACCGATCATGAGCCGTGGGGCGAAGCCGATCTCGTCGAACGTGTGCTGACCAACTGCCAGACGTGGGCGGTGGTCGGCCTTGGTGATAACCCGGGCCGCGCCGCATATGGGGTGGCGCGGACGTTGCAGCGCTACGGCAAGCGAGTGGTGCCGGTGCATCCCAGCGCCGCGACGGTCCACGGCGAGCAGGGCTATCCGACGCTGGCCGACATCCCGTTCGAGGTCGACTGCGTGGATGTGTTCCGCCGGCTGGACGAGGCAGGGCAGTTCGCCGACCAGGCGGTGAGTATCGGCGCGAAGGCGGTGTGGTTCCAGCTCGACCTCATCGACGAGGACGCCTACGCCCGGACCACGGCGGCCGGCCTCGACATGGTCATGGACCGCTGCCCGGCGATCGAGCTGCCCCGCCTGCGACCCGCGGGCTGAACCGCACGAACCGCGAGGTGGTTCGGGTCACACCGCTTGTTATCAATTCTTCAACGACGCTACCGTCGAGGGACGCCCGTTGTTGAGCGGGCGTCAACGAGTGGAGTGGCGATGTGTTTCGATGCCCAGCCGTGGACCGAGCCAGGGGTGTACCAGGTCGCGCCGGGGGTGCATCGGATACCGCTGCCCATGCCGAACGACGGCCTGCGCGCGGTCAATGTCTATGTGATCGAAGACGGCGACGGCGTCGTGCTCATCGATTCGGGCTGGGAGATCGACGAGGCGAAGGAGCAACTCGCGGGCGCACTCGGCGAACTGGGCTATGAGCTGGCCGACGTTCACCGGTTCCTCATCACCCACATGCACCGGGATCACTACACGATGGCGGTCAGGCTGCGCCGCGAGTTCGGCACCCGGATCGTGCTGGGCGCGGGGGAGCGGCCTTCGCTCGAGGTCATCCTTTCCGGTGACCAGACCCGTGAGATGGGCGAGCTGGCGCGGTGGGGCGTCAAGGGCGGCTTCAGCATGGCCGAGATGGGCGTCAATCCGGCGGATTCCCAG
>WHSS01000025.1 GCA_009379975.1 Actinophytocola sp. | reverse complement strand
TGGCTGCACGGCTCGGCCAGCACCGACGGCTCCGCGCTGCGGGTGCGGGTTCGGTGGCTGCTGATCGGTTCGCTGGGTGCGTCGAACCTGGCCGGAGCCGCGACCGCGATCGTGCTCGCGTCCTTCGTCATGCCCGGGCCGAGCGTCTTCGTCCGCGAACTCGCGTGGGTGAACTTCATCGTCGTGCCCGCGTACCTGGTGATCGCGTCTGTCATCGGCACGCTGTGGAGCCTCGCGCACGGCTTGCGGGTGCTGGACTGGATCACCGCCGAACGCGAGCTGACCGAGCGAGAGCGCCTCATCACCTTGCGGCTGCCGGGGGTGTTGACGGCGATCCACGGCGTGATGTGGCTGGCGGGCCTGGTCCTCTTCGCGACGCTCTACGCCGTGGTCAAGCCCGCGGTCGTGCCCAACGTCGCGTTCAGCATCGTGCTCAGTGGGACCGTCACTTTCGCGAGCTCATTCCTGCTGAGCGAGTTCGCGCTGCGGCCGATCGCGGCGCACGCCCTCACCGAGGGCCCGCCGCAGCGACGGATCACTTTCGGCGTCGGCGTCCGGACCGTGGTGTTCTGGGCGGCCGGGTCGGCGGTCCCGGTCGCCGGGCTGATGCTGGTGGCGTTGACCGCGCTCGTCAGGGGGGAGGTATCGGTAGGGGAGATGTCGATCATCGTGCTCGCACTCGGTGGTGTGACGCTGCTCGCCGGGTTCAGCCTCACGGTGCTTTCGACCAGGGCGACGACGGCTCCCATCCGCACCGTGTACAGCGCACTGTCGCGGGTCCGGCAGGGCGATTTCGAGTCCAAGATCGTGGTGTTCGACGGCACCGAACTCGGGCGGCTGCAGGCCGGGTTCAACGACATGGCCGCCGGCCTGCGCGAACGAGAGCGGGTCAAGGACCTCTTCGGCAGGCATGTCGGTGAGGACGTCGCCCAGGTCGCCATGTCGCAGCGGGTCGAGTTGGGTGGCGAACTGCGCGAGGTCGCGGTGCTCTTCGTCGACGTCGTCGGATCCACCCGCATCGCGGCGACCCGCCCGCCGACCGAGGTGGTCGAGGTGCTCAACCGGTTTTTCGCGGTCGTGGTGGACGAGGTCGGCGCGCACGGTGGTTTCGTGAACAAGTTCCAAGGCGATGCGGCGCTGGCCATCTTCGGCGCGCCCGCGGAACTACCCGATGCCGACTGCAAGGCGTTGCAGGCCGCGCGGAAGATGATCGAGCGGCTGGAGCGGGAGATCCCCGAGTTCTCCGCGGGCATCGGCGTTTCAGCGGGCTCCGCCGTCGCGGGCAACGTCGGCGCGGAGTCCCGGTTCGAGTACACGGTGATCGGCGATCCGGTCAACGAGGCCGCGCGGCTGACGGAGCTGGCGAAGTCCGTGCCGGGCCACGTCGCGGTCTCGATGCGCGCGCTGGAAGGCTCGTGCGACACCGCCGAGCGTGTGCACTGGCGGGAGTATCGGCAGGTGAAGCTGCGCGGCCGCACGGAACCCACCCGGGTGGCCGTCCTCGCCATCGACTAACCCGCGCGTGTCCGCGTTCTAGTCGCGCCAGTTCCGCAGCGTCGCCAGTCATGGTCGATGCGAGCCCAAGGTCCCCTTCGGTGCCGTATAGGCACCCCATGGCCTTGGTGCCGCATTCAGCGCGCGGGTCTGGAGCGCGGACACGCGGGTCAGGCCGGGAGCCAGCGTGGGTCGGTGGCCAGCACGGTGAGCCGCTGCGTGGCCCTGGTCAGCGCGACATAGAGCACCCGGCGGCCGGTCAGCGACTCGTCGATCAGCTGCTGCGGCTCGACCAGCACCACGGCGTCGTACTCGAGCCCCTTGGCGTCGAGACTGCCCACGACCTTGAGCCGCTCATCAGCCAGTGTTGAGAGCCACTTGTCGATCTCGGAGACCCGGTCCATCGCGCTGATCACGCCGACGGTGCCCTCAACGGCGCCCAGCAGCTCGTTGGCCGCGGCACGCACGGATTCCTCCATGCTCGGCTGGCTGACCTCGCGGACGTCGGGCGAGATCTCAGTCCGCCGCACGGCGTGTGGCAGCTGATCGGGCTCGGCGTAGCCGTCGACGGCCCGCGCGGCGAGGTCGAAGATTTCCGCCGAGTTGCGGTAGTTGGTGCGCAGCGTGAACCGCCTGCGGGCCGTGGTGCTGCCGAACGCCGCGGTCGCCGCCTCGGCGGCCTCGGACGGCGACGGCCACGAGCTCTGGACCGGGTCGCCGACCACCGTCCAGCTGGCGTACTTACCGCGCCTGCCGATCATCCGCCACTGCATGGGGGAGAGGTCCTGCGACTCGTCGACCACGATGTGCGAGTACTCGTCGTAGTGCTCGGGGCGGTGCCTGCCACCCTGGCCGGCGTTCTCGAGCTGCTCGGCGGAGCGCCGTTTGCGCTTGGGCTTACCGACCAGCACCCGTAGCTCGTCGAGCAGCGCGATGTCGGCGACCGAGAAGCCGGCCGACCGGTCCGCGAGCGAAGCCGCGAGCAGGCTGACTTCCGTCCGGTCCAGCACCGACTTCGCCGCTCGTGCCAGCCTGCGCTCGTCGGCGAGCCTGCCGAGCACCTCGGCGGACTCCAGCACCGGCCACCACTGAACCAGGAAGCGGTGGAAGTCGATGCGCTCGCCGAGTTCGGTGATCAGCTCGGCGCGCTTGGCCGAGGTGAACTCGCGGCCGTCATCCTGGGCGTGGCGCTCCGCGACGTCGGCGAGCGCCGCCAGCAGTGTCTCGGCCGCGCGCACCCGGGAGCGATTCGGCGGCCCGCCGCTGGCGTGAACCCGCTTGCGCAGCCGCTCGAGCTGTGCGGTGTCGAGCTTGAGCACCTCCCCGCCGTAGACGATGCGCATCTCGGCCGGGGCACCCGGCGGCGTGTCCCGCATCGCGCGCAGCAGCACCCGGCGCATGCGCAGCGAACCCTTGATCGCGGCGACGGGTGCGGTATCGATGTGCTCGGCGACGTGCGAGTCGAGTACCTCACCGAGGGCGCGCAACTCGACGTTGGTCTCGCCCATGGCGGGCAGCACGCGGGAGATGTAGTTGGTGAACACGCCCGACGGCCCGACCACGAGCACACCCGCGCCGCCGAGCTGCTTGCGATGCCGGTACAGCAGGTAGGCCGCGCGATGCAGTGCGACGGCGGTCTTGCCGGTGCCTGGCCCGCCGGTGATCTCGGTGACGCCGCGCCACGGCGCCCGGATGACCTCGTCCTGCTCCTTCTGGATGGTGGCGACGATGTCGCGCATCTTGTCGCCGCGGGACCGGCCGAGCGCCGCCATCAGCGCGCCCTCACCCACGATGACCATCTCGTCCGGCACCGCGCCCGCCATCAGCACGTCGTCGTCGACATCGAGCACATCGGCGCCCGAGCAGCGGATCACCCGCCTGCGGATCACACCCATCGGATCCTCGGCCGTCGCCTGGTAGAACGGCGCGGCGGCGGGCGCCCGCCAGTCGGTGACCAGGTTCTCGAAGTCAGCGTCGCGGATGCCGAGCCTGCCGACGTAGAGCGGTTCGTCCCGCAGGCCACCGTCAGCGGCCGCGGCGTCGAGCCTGCCGAAGACCAGGCCTTCGTACTCGGCGTCGAGCGCCTGCAGCGTCTGGTTGGCGTGGAAGACCATCATGTCGCGCTCGAAAAGCATCGAGGCCTGCTCGAACACCGCTTCCCGCTGCGCGCCGTGTCCGATTTCGTACCCCTTGGTGCGCATGTCTTCGGCGTTGACACGGAGTTCGGCGAGACGCGCGTACACCTGATTCACATGGGCTTGCTCGACCGCGATCTCGGCTCGCCTGACCCGAGGTTCCGACACGCAGCTCTCCTAGTGGATAGAAGGGGAAGAATGAGAATACGCGGCCGAGGTGAGCGGTTGAGCAAGTGCCGCCGAAAACGCCGCTGTCCAGCGCCACACAGCGCCGCACGAAGCCGCACGGAACCGTTCGAACCTGCATGCGGGAGGATGGCCAGGTGACACGGATCGTGGCGGGCGTCGCCGGTGGCAGGCGGCTGCGAGTGCCGCCGCAGGGGACCCGGCCGACCGCTGAGCGGGTGCGGGAGGCGCTGTTCAACGCCCTGGCCGCCGCCGATGAGCTGGCGGGCGCCCGGGTGCTGGACCTCTACGCCGGTTCGGGTGCGCTGGGGCTGGAGGCGCTCTCCCGCGGTGCGGCGGTCGCATGCTTCGTCGAGGCGGACCGCCGAGCCGCGGACGTGCTGCGCGCGAACCTGGCGACGGTCGGTCTCGGCGGCACGGTACTGCCCGCCAAGGTCGAGGTCGCGCTGGCGGGTCAGCCGCCCGAGCCGTTCGACCTCGTGGTCGCCGACCCGCCCTACGACGTCGACGGGCGAGCGCTGCGTGAGGTGCTGGTGCTGCTGGCGGGCGGCTGGCTTGCCCCCGGCGCGCTCATCGTGCTGGAACGAGCGACCCGTGACGGCGATATCGACTGGCCCGACGAGTACCGGCGGCTGAAGGCCAAGCGCTACGGCGACACCGCACTGCACCGCGCCGAATACCGGCCGTGAGGCTCAGGCCCGCATCACCGTGGCGATCGGGATCCGGGAGGCCCTGATCGCCGGGATGAGCCCGCCAAGCACGCCCGCCGCAACACCGGCGATCACCCCCGCCACGCCTGCCTGCCACGGAAACGCCACATCGGCCAGGAACGGCTCACGCGTGCCGAACAGCTCGCTCATGAGCCGCAGGCCCACGATCCCGGAACCGATCGCGGCCGCGGCTGTCAGCAGGCCGACGATCAGCGTCTCGGCGAGGACCATGCCGCCCAGCAGCCGCGGTGTACCGATCGCGCGGCGCAGCGCGAACTCCTCGATGCGCTCACCGACGGTGGCCAGGCTGACGTTGAGGATGCCCGCGACGCCGATCAGCAGCACCAGCGTGGCCATGCCGAGGAACACCCAGCGCATGAGGGCGAGCTCGTCGGCCATGTACTCGCGGTAATCCGTCGTGCGAATATCGATCTGGCCTTGCTTCACACCGGCCAACAGTCCTAGACGCGGGTCGCGCTCGTGTAGGCCAGCGCGCCGGAGGTGACGATGTCGATGTCGACGAACCCGGTCGCGGCCAGCCAGCCTCGGACCTCGTCCGTCGTCGCGCTCGGCCCGAGCAGTCCGGACAGCCGGCCGATCGCGAGGTGCGGGCGGTACTGCGGGCCGGCATCGGTGCGCATCCAGCTCACCCGCAGCGTGCCGCCTGGCCTGAGGGCGCGCGCGATCTCGGTGACGGCCGCGTACGGGTCCGGGAAGCAATGCAGACCGGTGAAGCTCACGCACAGGTCGAACTGGCCGTCGGCGAACGGCATCCGCCCGGCGTCGGCCTCGACGGTGAGGACCTGATCCGCGACGCCGAGCCGGTCCGCGGTATGCCGGGTGCGGTCGAGCATGGCGGGCGCGATGTCGGCGGCGGCGTAACGCAGCCCCTGGCCGGGGCGGATGCCGCGCAGCGCCACGCCGCTGCCGCACGGCACGTCCAGCACCGAACTGCCCGCGGGCAACTGCCCGATCGCGGCCGTCGCGTCGTAGAGCAGGCCGATATCGGTGCCGAAGGCCAGCCGCGCGGCGGGCTTGGCCAACTGCGGCCGGTTGATCCCGAAGGAGTAGACCGCCGCCCACGGGTGGTTGAGCCGCCAACCGTCGCTCACGCCCATAGCAACCATCCTGTCAGCGTCGCCGCATCCCGGCATGTCGTCGCCTCGCGCGGGCCGTGCATGTCGCCTGATAGCGTCCGCAGCATGCGTCGAGCGGTATGCCCAGGCTCCTACGATCCGGTGACCAATGGCCACCTCGACATCATCGAGCGGTCGGCCGAACTCTTCGACGAGGTGTTCGTCGCGGTGCTGATCAACAAGAACAAGCAGGGGCTGTTCAGCATCGACGAGCGGATGGCCCTGCTGCGCGAAATCACCGCGCACCTGCCCAACGTGCGCATTGACTCATGGTACGGCCTGCTGGTGGACTACTGCGCCGACCATGACATCGCGGCGATCACCAAGGGGCTGCGCGCGGTCAGCGACTTCGACTACGAGCTGCAGATGGCGCAGATGAACAAGCGGCTCTCCGGGGTGGACACGCTGTTCATGTCGACCAACCCCGAATACAGCTTCCTGTCCAGCTCCCTGATCAAGGAAGTGGCGACCCACGGGGGCGACATCACCGGCTTGGTGCCGGACCACGTTCGGGACGAGCTGGTCAAGCGCATCGCGGAGCAACACGCCCAATAACCGGGCACCTGCACGCATTCGCGGCACCGACCAGGCAAACTGACTGGGGTAAGTGCACCTAGATCGCCTAAGGGAGAGTGCCGTGTACCGGGTGTTCGAGGCTCTCGACGAACTCGTCACGATTGTGGAAGAAGCTCGCGGCGTACCGATGACGTCGAGTTGTGTCGTGCCGCGTGGTGACGTGCTCGAGTTGCTCGATGACGTCCGTGACGCGCTGCCCGGCGAGGTCGACGACGCGCAGGACGTGCTCGACAAACGCGATGAGTTGGTCAACAGCGCGCGGCGGGAAGCGAGCGAGACGATCAGCTCGGCCGCCGAAGAGGCCGAGGCTGCGGTCGCGGAGGCCCGTGCCGAGGCGGAGCGGGTGGTCGCGGAGGCGCAGGCGCAGGCCGATCGAATCATGGCCGAGGCCGACGCCGAAGCGAACCGTGCGGTGGCCAGCGGGCGCGCCGAGTACGACAGCCTCACCGAGCGGGCCCGCGGCGAATCCGACCGGATGCTGCAGGCGGGCCGGGATGCCTACGAGCGCTCCGTGCAGGACGGCCTCGACGAGCAGGCGAGGCTGGTCGGTCAGACCGAGGTCGTGCAGGCCTCGCATGCCGAAGCCGCCCGCATCGTCGACGAAGCCAACGCCGAAGTCGACCGCCAGCGCGACGACTGCGACGCCTACGTGGACGGCAAGCTCGCCGAATTCGCCGACCTGCTTTCGCAGACCTTGCGCACCGTGGACCAGGGGCGTAACCGGCTGCGCGCCCCCGGCGTCGCGGTTGGCGTGCGCAACGGCTACGACTACTAGCGATCCTTGGTCGCTAGGCCGGCGGTACGCTGGAGCAGATGTCCGAAAAGCAGAACAACGCCGACACTCGTCCGGTGACTCCCGATGCGCGCGGGCCATGGGTCATCGACACCAAAGACCTGGCTCGCCGGGCCGGTTCCAGCCGCGACGTGCACCGTTGGGTGCCCGTCGATACGACGCTCGGCGTACCGGATGTGATCGAGGTTTCCCAGTGCGCCGAGTTCGAGCTCGACGTGCTGCTCGAATCCGTCGTCGAAGGGGTGCTCGTCACCGGCACCGCGAGCGCGCCGACGACGGGCCAATGCTCGCGCTGCCTCGATCCGATCGATGACGAGATCCAGGTCGAGATCACCGAACTGTTCGCCTACCCGGACTCCGCGACCGAGGCGACCACGGAGGAGGGCGAGGCCAGCCGGATCGTCGACGGCCTGATCGACCTCGAGCCGGTGGTGCGCGACGCGGTGGTGCTCGCGCTGCCGCAGGTGCCGCTGTGCACGCCGGAATGCCTCGGTCTGTGTCCCGATTGCGGATTGAAGTGGGCCGATCTCGAGCCGGGACACGCTCATGAGAAGATAGATCCTCGGTGGGCCGCGCTGGTCGAGCAGTTTGGGGAGTTAAGCCCCGACGAGACGCGTCCCGAAGGCGGTTCGCAGTGATGATCATATGGCTGCGTGACCGCCGCCGCTGAAGACCTCGCGGGCAGCAGCTCGCAACCGACAACGATGACGTGTCCGCTCGCCGGTGCGAGCGGACCATGATGAGGAGAAGTAGTCGTGGCCGTCCCGAAGCGGAAGATGTCGCGCTCCAACACGCGGTCCCGTCGCTCGCAGTGGAAGGCGAGCGCAGTGCACCTCGTGCCCTGCGCCAACCGTGCGTGCAAGGAGCTGAAGCCGCAGCACGTGGCTTGCCCGAACTGCGGTCAGTACGCCGGTCGTCAGGTCGTCGAGCCGGCCTGATCGGCGGCGCGACGATGGCGGCAAACACGGTGAGCGGTCCCGCGGAAGAGCCCGCGCCCCTCCTCGAGGCGCTCGGTATCGAGCTCAAACCCGACCTGCTGACGCTCGCCCTGACCCACCGGTCGTACGCGTATGAGAACGGTGGGTTGCCGCCGAACGAGCGCCTTGAGTTCCTCGGGGACGCGGTACTAGGTCTCGTCGTCACCGACCACCTGTACCTCGAGCACCCCGACCTGCCGGAAGGGCAGTTGGCCAAGCTGCGCGCCAGCGTGGTCAACATGCACGCCCTCGCCGGTGTGTCCCGTGGCCTCGGTGAAGGCGGTCTCGGGGCGCACCTGCTGCTCGGCAAGGGCGAGGAGCTCACCGGTGGCAGGGACAAGGCGAGCATCCTCGCCGACGGCCTGGAAGCCATGATCGGGGCGGTCTACCTCGAGCACGGCATCGCCGCCGCCCGGGAACTGGTGCACCGGCTCTTCGGTGACCTGCTCGCCGAGGCGCCGCTGCGTGGCGCCGGGCTCGACTGGAAGACCAGCCTGCAGGAGCTGACGGCGTCCGGGGCGCTCGGCGTGCCGGAGTACCGGGTCGTCGATACCGGGCCCGATCATCAGAAGGAGTTCACCGCCACCGTGCTGGTCGGCGGTGTCGAACGGGGCGACGGCCAGGGGAGCACCAAGAAGGAAGCGGAGCAGAACGCCGCCGAGATGGCGTGGCGTTCGCTATCCGCCGAGCGCGACACGGCTGATGCCGCGCGAAACCACGCCGGGTAGCCAGTGCCTGAGCTTCCCGAGGTCGAGGTCGTACGGGCTGGGCTGGCGGGCCACATCGTCGGCAGGACCATCGCCGCTGTGGACGTGCTGCATCCGCGCTCGATCCGGCGCCACCTGCCCGGCGCCGCGGACTTCAGCGGCAGGCTGACCGGGGAGCGGATCGACGCCGTCCGGCGCCGGGGTAAGTATCTCTGGTTCGAGCTGGGCTCCGATGCCGCCGTGCTGGGTCACCTCGGCATGAGTGGCCAGCTGCTGGTGCGGTCCGGAGAAGACGCGGCCGAGAAGCACCTGCGGATCCGGGTTCGGTTCACCGACGGCGGCGAATTGCGTTTCGTCGATCAGCGCACCTTCGGCGGGTTCACGTTCGCCGAGCTCGTCGAGGTCGACGGAACGCGGGTGCCGGAGACGATCGGGCACATCGCTCGCGACCCGATGGACCCCGGCTTCGACCCGGCGCGCGCCGTTGCGGCGTTGCGCGCCCGGCGCACCGAGCTCAAGCGGGCGCTGCTCGACCAGACCCTGGTGTCCGGCATCGGCAACATCTACGCGGACGAGGCGCTCTGGCGGTCGAAGGTACACGGATCACGCCCGACCGAGCGCGTCACGGCGAAGCAGGGCATGGCGCTGCTCGACGCCGCGACCGAGGTGATGCGTGATGCGCTGTCAGCGGGCGGCACCTCGTTCGACGCGCTCTACGTCAACATCAACGGGCAGTCCGGCTACTTCGAACGGTCGCTCAACGTCTACGGCCGCGAGGGCGAGCCGTGCGGGCGCTGCGGCTCGGCGATCCGCCGGGAGAGGTTCACCAATCGTTCGTCGTACTTCTGCCCGAGATGCCAGCGGAGGCCCGTGCGCTAGGCGCCTGGCGTGGTCAGCTCTCGTCGCCGCCTTCGGTGGTTCCGCCGTCGGTGGTGCTTTGGTCTCCGGCTCCGCCGCCGTCGTCGGCTCCGCCTTCGTCGCCCTGCTCTGGCGGTGTAGTCGTGCTCGTCTCGGAGGTCGTGGGTGGCGTTGTGGTCGTGGTGTCCGAAGTCGTGGTCGTCGGCGGCGTCGAGGAGGAACTGCTCGAGCTGCTGGTCGTACTACTCGTCGTGCCGCCGGTGCTTCTCGTCGTCGTGGTGGTCGTCCTGCCCGAGGGTGAGATGGTCGTCGTGGTGGTGGTGCCGTCCGGATTGCGAGTCGTCACGATGATGACCCCGGACGACGTCGTGGTCCTGGTGGTGGTACTGGTGGGCAGCTCGTCTGCCGATGCCGCGCCACTGACCTTGACCTGCGTGCGGTCGGGGTTGGCGCTGCCAGGGACCAGGTTCGGGCCGTCCTGCTCAGCCGATGGCGCGCGCTCGAACTCCTGGGTGCCGTCTGACGGCGCGTTCGCACTGGGGAGCGCGCTTCCTGCGAGATCGGCGATACCGGCGAAGGCCGTCGCGGTGATCAGGCCACTGGCCAGTAGCGCGAGGTAGCCCGCCCGGCGGGACTTCTTGTCGCCGACCGAGGGCGGCGCCATGGTGAAGTGTGCTTCGTCAGGTGACCCGGCTGGGGTCATACAGGCTCCTTGCTCATGTGACATACACGTCACGATTTCACTTCAAGAAGGCTGGCGAACTGTATCACTGACGGGTGAGTCGACCCCACCCCGGGGCATCATGGCGTGAGGAGTTGACTCCGGAGCGTGATGCGGCAGTATTCATTCCGTGAGCGCCACAGACGACACTATACGGCTGACGGCCTGGGTTCATGGCCGCGTCCAGGGCGTGGGGTTTCGCTGGTGGACGCGGAGCCGTGCGCTGGAGCTGGGCCTGGTGGGCAGGGCAAGCAACCTCTCGGACGGCAGGGTGGAAATCGTGGCCGAGGGTCCGCGCGAACGATGCGAGCGATTGCTGGAATTGCTGCGTTCCGGCGAGTGCCCCGGATGGGTGGACACGGTCGTGGAACGCTGGGCGGACCCGCGCGGCGGGTGGTCGGAGTTCAGCGAGGGCGAGCCGCGTGCGAGCCGCCATCGTCGTCGTGCGTGAAAGCGGTTGCTCCCGCACGCCTCAGCACTCACGACCCCAGCCAGGTGAGTCGTGAGTGCTGAGGGTTGTTCATGCAAAGAGTTTCACGCACGAGCGAAGCTGGCTGCCGGGGCCCATGATGCGCCTGTGGCTAAGGTGGCGTTTGTGGCGGCCCGTCCGGGTGAGCGATGTCGCGAAACGCCGCGTCGCCCCCGGGATGTCCTCACCGCGCAGGTACCCTTTTTGACTTGACGCGTAGTCATGCGTGCAACTGAAGGGTCGCCATTCGTGCATCTCAAGAGCCTGACGCTGAAGGGGTTCAAGTCCTTCGCATCGGCGACGACGCTGCGCTTCGAGCCGGGTATCACCTGCGTCGTCGGGCCGAACGGCTCCGGCAAGTCCAACGTGCTCGACGCGCTGCGCTGGGTCATGGGTACCCAGGGCGCGAAGGACCTGCGCGGCGGCAAGATGGAGGACGTCATCTTCGCGGGCACGTCGGGGCGGGCGCCGCTCGGCCGTGCCGAGGTGACGCTGACCATCGACAACGCGGACGCGGCGCTGCCCATCGACTACACCGAGGTCTCCATCACCCGGCGGATGTTCCGTGACGGCGCGAGCGAGTACGAGATCAACGGCAACACGTGCCGCTTGCTCGACATCCAGGAGCTGCTGTCCGACTCCGGCATCGGCCGCGAGATGCACGTGATCGTCGGGCAGGGCCAGCTCGCCGAGATCCTGCAGGCCAAGCCCGAGGAGCGCAGGGCGTTCATCGAGGAAGCCGCGGGCGTGCTCAAGCATCGCAAGCGCAAGGAGAAGGCGCTGCGGAAGCTGACCGCGATGCAGGCGAACCTCGACCGCCTCAACGACCTGACCGCGGAGCTGCGCAGGCAGCTCAAACCGCTGGGTAAGCAGGCGGAGATCGCGCGCAAGGCGCAGGCCGTGCAGTCGGAACTGCGGGACGCGAAGCTGCGGCTCTACGCCGACGACCTGGTGACACAGCGGACGGCGATTGCCAAGGACGAGGCCGACGAGAACCGGATCCGGCAGCGGCGCGGCGAGGTCGAGCAGGCCCTGGAGGTCGCCACCTCGCAACAGACCGAGCTGGAAGAGGCGCTCGCGGAGGATGCGCCGAGGCTGGCCGCCGCCCAGGACACCTGGTACAAGCTCTCCGCGCTGGCCGAGCGGCTACGCGGCACGGTCAGGCTCGCCCTCGAACGGCAACGGCACCTCAGCGCCGAGGTGCGCGCGAATTCGGGCGGGCGGGACCCCGAAGAGCTGCTGGCCGAAGCGGAGCAGGCCGCCGAGCGCGAGGGCGAGCTGAACGCGGCCGTTGAAGAGGCGCGTGCGGTGTTGTCGGAGTCGATCGTCCAGCGCGAGGAGTTGGAACGCGCCGCGCAGGCAGCCGAGCAGGCGCACATGGCCGCGGTCCGGGCGATCGCCGACCGGCGGGAGGGCCTGGCGAAGCTTGCCGGGCAGGTCGAGGCGTTGCGCAGCAAGAACGGCGCGACGGCCGACGAGATCGAACGCCTCACCGCGGCCATCGACGAGGCCGGGGCGCGCGCGGAGCAGGCGGCCGAAGAGCTGGAAGAGGCCCGCGCCGACGGCGGGCATCACGACACCGACGATGCCGACCTCACCGAGCGCCTGGAACGCGCCATGCGGGCCAACGACGCCGCGAAGCAGCGGGTCGAGGAGCTGGTGACCGCGGAACGCTCCGCCGATCGTGACATCGCGTCGGAGAAGGCCAGGGTGGACGCCCTGTCCATGGGGCTCAAGCGCAAGGACGGTGCCGGTGCGCTGCTGGGCGCGGCCGACGAGCTGCCGGGCCTGCTCGGGTCGGTCGCCGCGTTGCTCACCGTCGAGCCGGGCCACGAGGTGGCGCTGGCCGCCGCGCTCGGGCCGGTCGCGGATGCCGTCGCGGTGCAGGGCGGCGAGGATGCTTTGGCCGCGCTGAAGTATCTCAAGGCGAAGGACTCCGGCAGGGCCGGGATCGTGCTCGGCGGGTCCGCGGTCAAGGTGGACACGGCGGACTGGCCGCCGCTGCCCGCCGGCGCGTGCTGGGCCCGTGACGTGGTGTCGGCCCCTGACGCGCTCAGTGCCGCCGTGGAACGCGCACTTGACCGCATGGCGGTCGTTGAGGATCTCGCGGCCGCCGAGGCGCTGGTAGCGGCTCATCCGCAGGTGCGGGTGGTGACCGGTGACGGTGACGTGTTCGGCGACCACTGGGCGGGTGGTGGCTCCGCGCGCAGTGAGAGCGTCATCGAGGTGCAGGCCGCGCTCGACGAGGCGGAGAACCGGCTGATCGCCGCGGAGCGGGCGCTGGAGCGCACGACGGCCGAGCTCGAGGGCGCGCGGGCCGAGCAGCAAGCCCGGCGTGACGAGGTGGGCCAGGCCAGAGAAGCCGTGTCGGAAGCGAAGATCGACAAGGCGCGGATCTCCGAGCGGCTCAGCAGCCTGGAACACGCCGCGCGGTCTGCCGCGGCCGAGGTCGAGCGCCTCCGGGATCAGCGGGCGAAGGTCGAAGCCAGCCGGGAGAACGCGCAAGCGACGCTTGCCGACCTCGAAGAACGCCTGGCCGCGGTGTCCGAGCAGTCGGTGGAGGAGGATGCGGACACCAGCGAGCGCGACGCCGCCGCTGCCGCCCTCACCGAGGTGCGGCAGGCGGAGGTCGACGCGCGGCTGGCGTTGCGGACCGCGGAGGAGCGTGCAAGGGGCGTGGCGGGCAAGGCCGAGGGCCTGCGCCGGGCCGCGGCCGCCGAGCGGCAGGCACGGGAACGGGCGGAGCAGGCCAGGATCGCCCGCGAACGTGGCGCCACGATCGCCGCCGCGGTTGTCGACGGTGGCGAGGTCGCGCTGGAGCGCATCGAGCTGTCGCTGCAGCGGGCCGCCGCCGAGCGAGGTGCCGTGCAGGAAGCGCGGCAAGCGAGGGAGTCGGCGCTGGCCCAGGTGCGTGCCTCGGCGCGGGAGCTTGGGGGCGAGCTGGAGAAGCTCACCGATGCGGTGCACCGCGACGAGGTGCAGCGCGCCGAACAGCGGCTGCGCCTGGAGCAGCTGGAGACCAAGATCGCCGAGGACTTCGGCATCGGCCTTGACGACCTGGTCGCGGAGTATGGCCCCGAACAGCCCGTGCCTGCCAGCCCGAGCGAGATGGCCGAGTACGAGGCGGCCAAGGAGCGCGGCGAGGACGTCATAGCGCCGCAGCCCATCCCGTATGACCGGCCGACCCAGGAACGCCGGGCCAAGCGCGCCGAGCGGGATCTCACGCTGCTGGGCAAGGTCAACCCGCTGGCGCTGGAGGAGTTCGCCGCGCTGGAGGAGCGCTACAAGTTCCTCTCGACGCAGCTGGAAGACCTCAAGGACACCCGCAAGGACCTGCTGTCGGTGATCTCCGACGTCGACGACAAGATCCTCGAGGTGTTCACCACCGCTTACGAGGACGTCGCGCGGGAGTTCGAGATCGTCTTCGCCACGCTGTTCCCGGGTGGCGAGGGCAGGCTGGTGCTCACCGAGGCCGACGACATGCTCTCCACCGGCGTCGACGTCGAGGCGCGGCCGCCCGGGAAGAAGGTCAAGCGGCTCTCGCTCCTCTCCGGTGGCGAGAAGTCGCTGGTCGCGGTCGCGATGCTGGTGGCGATCTTCCGGGCCCGGCCGTCGCCGTTCTACGTGCTGGATGAGGTCGAGGCCGCGCTGGACGACACCAACATGCGCCGGCTGATCGGCCTGCTCGAACGGCTTCGGGAGAGCTCGCAGCTGATCGTCATCACGCACCAGAAGCCGACGATGGAGATCGCCGACGCGCTCTACGGGGTGAGCATGGCCGGTGACGGCATCACCCAGGTGATCTCGCAGCGGCTGCGCATGACGGAGCCAGTACCCGCTTAGCCGGTGCGGGCGGCGGCCCGTCGAGCCGGGTGCGCCACGTTGCCTGCGCAGCGGATGCGAGGATTGGCGACGTGGTGGACACCTACTGGTTCTGGATCATCCTCGTCGTCGCCGTCCTGCTGGCGGTGGCGCTCGTCGCGGGGCTCTTGCTCGCGCGCAGGCGCAAGATCAGCCTCATCGAGGCCGAACGTGCCGATGAGCGCGACAAGAAGCCCAAAGGCGGCGGGTATAGCGCCGGCGGCGGGATCGCGCTCGCGCCGGGCGGCACCACGGACGTGCCGGAGCATCCAGCGGGGGAGCGCACCGAAGTCGACGGCCAGCCGGGCGTCGGTGACGACGCGTCGGTGCCACGGGACGCGCTGCGCCGCAACATCGTCGACGTACGGCTGCCCGATGAGTCCGCGGCCGCGCCGAAGACGGCTGAACCCGCTGCGCCTGCTCAGGCGCCTGCCGCCGAGGTGCCCGAAGAGATCGAACCCGCCGAAGGCAGGCTGGAACGGCTGCGCGGCAAGCTCGGGAAGTCGCGGTCCGGGTTCGGCCAGAGCGTGCTCGGCCTGCTCGGCGCGGGCGACCTGGACGAGGACTCGTGGGAAGAGGTGGAAGACATCCTGCTCGTCGCCGACCTCGGCTCGGCGACCACCACGGAGATCGTCGAACGCCTGCGCGCCGAGCTGACCAGCCGTGGCGTACGCACCGCGGAGCAGGCACGCGAGGTGTTGCGGTCGGTGCTCATCGAGGCGCTGCGCCCGGAGCTGGAGCGGGCGGTTCGTGCCCTGCCGCACCAGGTCGATGGGGCCAAGCAGCCTGCGGTGGTGCTCATCGCGGGGGTGAACGGCACCGGCAAGACGACGACGACCGGCAAGCTCGCACGGGTGCTGATCGCGCAGGAACACAAGGTGGTGCTCGGGGCGGCCGACACCTTCCGCGCCGCGGCCGCCGACCAGCTGCAGACCTGGTCGGAGCGGGTCGGTGCCGAGGTGGTGCGGGGCAAGGAAGGCGCGGATCCGGCGTCGGTGGCTTTCGACGCGGTCAAGCGTGGCATGGACACCGAGGTGGACGCCGTCCTGATCGACACCGCGGGCCGCTTGCACACCAAGACGGGACTCATGGACGAGCTCGGCAAGGTGAAGCGGGTAGTGGAGAAGCAAGCCGTTGTCGACGAGGTGCTGCTCGTGCTCGACGCGACCACCGGCCAGAACGGCATGATGCAGGCGCGAGTGTTCGGCGAGGTCGTCGACGTGACCGGCATCGTGCTCACCAAGCTCGACGGCACGGCCAAGGGCGGCATCGTGTTCCAGGTGCAGCGCGAGCTCGGCGTGCCGGTCAAGCTCGTCGGCCTCGGTGAGGGCCCCGACGACCTCGCGCCGTTCGAGCCCGAAGCCTTCGTCGACGCGCTGCTGGGATAGCGCCGGCAGCGGTGGAGCCCAAGGTGGCCCTGGGTGCCGTATAGGCGCCGAAGGCCACCTTGGCCTCCATCTAGTCGGGCAGTTGCGGCATGGTGACGCCGGGGTCGTGGCCGAGCAGCACACCCCGCGTGATCGCCGCCTGCGCCGGGTGCGCACCTGCCGGGGGTCGCGGTTATGAGCCAGCGCGTACAGGTGCCTGCCCGATGCGCCGCCGAGCATGGTCGTCAGGGTCGCCTCCGGCAGCCGTGCGACGTCGCCGACCTTGGTGATCCCGGCGGCCCGCAGCTTTTCCGCCGTCACCGGGCCGACTCCCCACAGCCGCTCCACCCGCAGCGGGTGCAGGAAGTCCAGCTCGCCGCCGGGCGGCACGACGAGCAGGCCGTCCGGCTTGGCGACGCCGCTGGCGACCTTGGCCAGGAACTTGGTGCGAGCCACGCCGACGGTGATGGCCAGCCCGACCCGTTCGCGGACGTTGCTGCGTAGCCGGGCGGCGATGTCGGCCGGCGCACCCGAAACCCGTGCCAGCCCGCCGACCTCGAGGAATGCCTCGTCGATCGAGATGCTCTCGACGATCGGCGTGGTGTCCTCGAAGACCTTGAACACCCGCCTTGCTCGCGTCGGCGTAGGCCGACATCCGCGGCCGCACCACGATCAGCTCCGGGCAGAGCCGGCGGGCCTGCGTGCCGCCCATCGCGCCCCGCACGCCGTAGGCCCTCGCCTCGTAGCTCGCCGCCAGCACCACCCCGCCGCCCACGGCGATCGGGCGGCCGCGCAGCCGGGGGTCATCGCGCTGTTCGACCGAGGCGAAGAACGCGTCAAGGTCGGCGCGCAGGATCGTGGCAGGCTCATTCGTCGAACATATGTTCGCACAGATTGGTGCGCTCCGTATCGACGTGCCGCCGTATGCGCGAAAGGCGTACTGTCGAAGCGGCGGAGCCGTTCAGGCTCCCGAACAGGGAGCGACCATGGCAGACAAGTCCCCTCGCCAGCATATGGCCAAGAAATCTGGCAAGTCCCTCAAGGAGAAGCGCGCTCAGAAGCACGCGAAGTCGGATGCGCGGGAGGCCAGCCAGTCCGATCAGGTGGAAAACCTGCTGCATCGCAAGAAACGCTGAAGCACTCAAAGTTCGGTTTGCCCCGTTCGGCGGTGAGCCGAAGGTCGCCTGCGGTGCCGTATAAGCACCGGCGGGCCCCTTCGGCTCGTTCGGGCCGTGCGCTTCAGCGTCCCCGGATCGCCGCGGCGAGGAGTGCCGCCGCCGGGCCGACCAGCTTGCGGCCCGCGGGCCAGACGGCACGCAGGGTGCGCCGCAGATCCAGCCCCTCGACCGTCACCTCGGCCAGCCTGCCTTCTGCCAGGTCCGAGGCCACCGTCAGTTCGCTCATCGCGGCGGGCCCGGTGCCCGCGATGACGGTATTGCGGATGGCGGCGGCCGAACCCAACTCCACCAGCGGCACCACCTGGCCCGCGCCCGCCCGCAGCAGCGCGCGGTCCACGGTTTCCCGGGTGCCCGAGCCGCGTTCGCGCACCACAAGCGGCACGGTGACCAGCTCCGCGGTGCTGAGCGGCTTGCGCAGCCGCGCCCACGGATGGTTCGGCGCCACCACGACGACCAGCCGATCGGTCGCCACCCGCCGCGTCGACAGGCCGGCGGGCGCCGCGGGCGACTCGATGAAGCCGATGTCGACCTCGCCCGCGCGCACCAGTTCGGCGACCGTCTCCGAATTGGTCACCTGCAGGCCGACGTAGAGCCGCGGCTGCTTGCGCCGTAGTTCGCCGATCCACATGGGAGCCAGGTGCTCGGCGACGGTCATGCTCGCCGCGACCCGCAACTCGGCCTCCCGCTCGGTACGCAAAGCTTCCGCGCCGGTCAGCAGCCCTTCGACCTCCTTGAGCACCCGCTCGGCCCAGCCGCAGACGATCCGGCCCGCCGGGGTCAGGCTCGATCCCCGCCGGGTGCGGTCGACCAGCGGCAACCCGAGTCGTCGTTCCAGCGTGGCCAGCCGCTTGCTGACCGAGGGCTGCGCCACCCCGAGTTTGGCCGCGGCCTTGCCCATGCTGCCCCACTCGCCGATGAGCACCAGCAAGCGCAGTGATTCCAGATCCGGCACAGATGTCATACCCACAGGATATGACATCATGTCCAGTCCACGGCTACCGGCGGCGG
This sequence comes from Actinophytocola sp., assembly GCA_009379975.1. Lineage (GTDB taxonomy): Bacteria > Actinomycetota > Actinomycetes > Mycobacteriales > Pseudonocardiaceae > WHSS01. The sequence continues at coordinate 16,678 of WHSS01000025.1, read as the reverse complement.
CACTTTGGCCTCACCGTAGAGGCATGACCACCGTTGTCGAACCCCCACCACCTGCGCCGCGCACGAAAACTCGGTCGCTGGCGCCCGGGCTCCTGCTAGTGGCGCTTGGGATCGCCGTGTCATACCTGACCAACCTCGCTGTTCCGGCGCTGAGCGCGCTGACCGTCGCCGTGGTGGCCGGGATACTCGCAGGCAACCTGCCGATCATCCCGGAGTCCGCGCGGCACGGCCTGCAGTGGACGACCCGCAAGTTGCTGCGGGCGGGCGTCGTTCTGCTCGGGCTGCAACTGGCGGTGCCGCAGGTGCTTCAACTCGGCACCGGCACCATCCTCGCGGTCGTGCTGACCGTCGCGATCGGCTTCGTCGGCACCATCGGCATTGGCAGGCTGCTCGGCGTTCCCCAAGGGCTGACCATCCTGGTGGCGACCGGGTTCTCCATCTGCGGGGCATCGGCCATCGCGGCGATGGAGAGCGTGGTCAAACGCAAGGATTCCGAGGTCGCCACCGCGGTCGCGCTGGTGACGCTCTACGGCGGGCTGGCCATCGCCGCGGTGCCGCTGTTCGGTTCATTGCTCGGGATGTCTCCGTTCGGCATCGGCCAATGGGCCGGGCTGAGCGTGCACGAGGTCGCCCAGGTCGTGGCTGCCGCATCTCCCGCGGGCGCCGCAGCGGTCGCCACGGCGGCCGTGGTCAAGCTGAGCCGGGTGGTGCTCCTGGCCCCGATGGTGGCCTCGGTCAGCATGCTGCAGCGTCGAAGGACACCGGAAGTCGACGGCAGCCGGCCGCCACTGGTGCCGATGTTCGTGCTGGGCTTCCTCGCCATGGTCGCCGTCCGGACATCGGGCGTGCTGCCGGAGCAGGTGATCGACGTCTCCCAGGTTGCGACCACACTGTTGCTCGCGGGCGCTCTGTTCGGGCTGGGGTGTGCCGTGCGGGTGCGCGAGGTGATCCGCAGTGGTCCACGCGCGCTGCTGCTGGGCCTGTGCTCGACCCTGCTGGTCGGCGCCGTCGCTTATCTCAGTCTGACGACGTTCGGCTGACGAAAATGCGCGCGCACCCTTCGAGTGAGGGATGATGTGACGCTATGGGACGAACCTTGATCTCGATCGAGCGAGGTACCGGCGAGCCCATCTACCAGCAGTTACGTAAGGCACTGGAACACGAGATCGCCTCCGGCGCGCTCAACCCGCGGCTGCCGCTGCCCTCGTCGCGCGAACTGGCCCGCGAACTCGGCGTCTCCCGCAACACGGTCAACACCGCGTACCAGGAACTGCAGGCCGAAGGTTTCATCGAGTCCCAGCCGCGACGGGGGCTGTTCGTCAACCCGGAAATGCTGAAGCACCTGGAGTACGGCGAGGACGAGCCCGTCGCGACGGCGGTCGACTGGTCCCAGCGGATCCGGCGCAGCCCCGACGCGGAGATGCCCGAAATCGCGAAGGTGCGTGACTGGGACCGCTACCCCTATCCGTTCGTCGCGGGACAGGTGGACGCCGAGTCCTTCCCGAAGCTCGCCTGGGCGCGGGCATTGCGAGACGCCCTCGACCCGCCGCACCTGCACTACAGCCTGCGCGACGGGATCGATGAGGACGATCCGCTGCTGGTCGACGCCCTGTGCCGGGCGGTACTGCCGACGCGGGGCATCGAGGCCGACCCGGAACAGGTGCTGATCACGCTCGGTTCGCAACAGGGGCTCGATCTGCTCGGCTACACCCTGTTGCGGCCAGGCGACTCGGTCGGTGTGGAGGACCCGGGATATCTGGACGCCCGGCATATCTTCTCGCGTGCGGGTGCCCTGCTGACTCCGCTGCGGGTGGACGCCTCCGGCCTGATCCCCCCGCCTGACCTGCACGGGATATCACTGCTGCACCTGACGCCCAGCCATCACAGCCCGACCAACGTCACGCTGTCCATCGGCAGGCGCAAGCAACTGCTCGCCCTCGCCCAGCAGTCCGACACCCTGATCATCGAGGACGACTACGACAGCGAATTCCGTTACCAGGGCAGCCCTACGCCCGCGCTGAAGGCGTTGCCCGGCAGTGAGCGGGTGATCTACCTCGGCACGTTCTCGAAGTTCCTGGCACCCGGGTTGCGGCTGGGATACCTGGTGGCGTCGCCGGAACTCATCCGGGAGCTGCGCAGCCAACGCCGTTACCGGGTCCGGCACGCCTCGGGACACCTACAGCGCGCCATGTCCCTGCTGATCGAGAACGGCCAGTACCACCGCACGGTCCGTCGCCGGCGCACGCAGCTGCAGCGGAAGTGGCACGCGCTGCGTGAATCGCTCAACGAGACGCTGCCCTGGCGGATCGATCCGCCGCCGGGTGGCGTGAGTATCTGGGTCAGCGGGCCGCCGGAGCTGGACTGCGTGGAACTGGCGCGGCGAGCGCTGGCGCGTGGCGTCGTGATCGAGCGGGGCGACATCTACTTCGCCGACCCCGCGGCCAACCGGAACCACTTCCGGCTTGGCTTCGCCGCGATCCCGCACGAGGCGATCCGGCCCGGAGTCGCCCAGCTGCGCCGTGTGATCACCACCATGCTCGAACCGCGCTGAACGACGCCTTCAGTCCGTTCTACGGACTGAAGGCGTCGTTCACTCCGCCCAACGGACGGCGTCGTTCAGCGCGCGGGTACGGTCTGGTCGGGGCGCGCCTCATCGGAGCGTCGTGCCAGCCCGTCGCGCCAGATGGCTCTGACCTGCTCGCCGGGTGCGTGATCGGTGAACAGGCTGCCGAAGATCAGCGCCGCGGCGGCCGCGAGGTAGCCCGGCACGATTTCCGTGAGACCGAACGGATTTCCCGCGACCTCCCAGCCGATCGTGACTGCCGGCCCCAGCACCATGCTGGCGATGACCCCGAACCGCGTGGTTCGCCGCCAGAACATCACGGCCAAGAAGGGCAGCACCAGGGCGATCGCGGTCCACTTCAAGGTGTAGGTGTAGATGCCCACGATGTCGGTGATGAAGAACGCGATGAGCAGGGCCACCAGGCCGATCAGGGTCACGCCCCAGCGTGAGATCCGCAGCAGCTGTTCCTGGCTGGCTTCGGGCCGCAGGTACCGCTGGTAGAGGTCCCGGGTGAGGTTCGCCGTGCCCTGCAGCAGGAAGGAGTCACCACCGGAGACCAGCGCGGCCATCAGGGCCATCGCCAGGATGCCGCCGAGGTAGGGCGGCAGAATGTCCTGGAGCACGATGTAGAACACCGAATCGGGCTGCAACCCCTCCGCGGGAACGAAGGACCGGGCCGCCATCCCGATGAACACCGGGATGATGGCGATAAGGGTTCCCGCGAACACCATGCCCACGACGTTGCCCCACAGCGCCACCCGTTCGGTGCGGGCGGCATAGATCCGCTGCCAGCTCGATTGCCAGATCAGGTAGAAGGGCCCGATGGTCATGGCGAAGATGAGCGTGCCCATCGGATCATCGCCGATCAGGCTGAGATGCCCGTCGGGCACCGCGGGGGTGATCTCGGCCATTCCGCCCGCGAAGTTCCAGGTGGCGATGCCCATGATGACCAGCCCGATGACCAGCACGACCGTCTGGATGCTGTCGGTGATGATGACACTCGGCAGCCCACCGAGCATCGTGTAGCCGTAGATGATGGCCCAGGCGAGAACCAACCCCCACCCCATCGGCATGTCGAACAGGATGTTGAACATCGCGCCCAGCGCCACGATCTGCATCGCGGTGACGGGTGCGGCGTAGAGGCCGGCCGAGAGCAGCGCCGGAATGACTCCGGCCGGTTTGCCAAGCCGCTCGTCGAAGATATCGGGGACCGTGTATAGCCGGGTGCGCCGCAGTTTCTTGGCGAATAGGACGGCCAGAATCAGGGAGAATACCGTTGCCGGCAAAGCGAACCGGACGTAGCCGGACATGCCGAACTCGTAGCCGAGCCCGACGCTGCCGATGAAGATCGACGCCCCTGCCCAGGTCGCGATGACGGTGAGCACGATCTTGACGGGACCGACGTTCCAGCCCGCGATCAGGTACTCGTCGGCGCTGGTGGTCTTGCGGAAGTGGTAGAAGCCGATGCCGAACATGACAACGACGAACAGGGTGATGTAGAAGGCGTACCAGATCACGAGCTGCTCCCTTCGGTTACGGGCATCGAGGCACCGGGGCGGGTCCAGACGAGTTCGCCGTCGATGAGGGTGGCGTCGACGGTCAGTCGACGCAGAGCTTCGGGGGCGACAGCGGTCGGGTCGTCGGACAGCACCGCGATGTCGGCGAGCTTGCCGGGTTCCAGCGATCCCTTGGCGCCCTCGTCGAAACCAAGGTAAGCGGCCTCGGAGGTATAGGCGCGCAGCGCCGTCTCCACGTCGACCCGCTGCTCGGGGCCGAGCTCCTCGCCGTCTCGCGTACGCCGCGCGACCGCGCACCAGATGCCCTCCAGCGGCGGCACCGGCGTCACCGGGGTGTCGGCGTGCAGCCCGAACCGGAGACCACGGCGACGGGCGGAGGCCAGCGGATTGATCCGGCGGGCGCGGTCGGGTCCGAGGAAGCGGTCGCGGTGCCGATCGCCCCAGTAGTAGACGTGTTTGACGAAGAACGACGCCAGCATGTCGTGGGCCGCCATGAGATCGAGTTGGTCTTCCCGCACGGTCTGGCAGTGCTCGATTCGGTGTCGTCCGCCCCCGTCGCCGGGCGCCGCGCCCAGCTTCCGGTAGGCGTCGACGATCGCCTGGATCGCTTCGTCACCGTTGCCGTGCACTGCCACCTGCCAGCCTGCGTCGTGCAGTTCAGCCACCCGCCCGGTCAGTTGAGCGGGCGTGAGCAGCATCGTCCCCCGCTCATCCGGGTTGCAGGTGTACGGCTCGGACAGGCAGCCGGTCAGGCCCTGGAGCGAGCCATCGGAGATGATCTTCACCCCGGCAAGCTGGAATCGGTCGGTGTCGACGCCCGCGACCGCGATGTCCTGGGGACCGGGAACCCCTGGGCCCAGTTCGCCGAGGATCTGGTCCCACACATAGCCCCGTACGCGGGTTCGCAGCCTGCCTGACGCGATGGCCGCACGATAGGCGTCGAACTCGTCCGGCCCGTTGAACAGACCCACTCCGGTGTCGTGCACCGAGGTGACGCCCGCGGCGAGGTAGGCGTCGCCCGCGAGTCCGAGAATCTCGGTCATGGCTTGCCGGGATCGCTTCGGCAGCAGTGCGTAGATCGGGAACGCCGCGGTCTCGGCAAGCACTCCGGTCGGCTTTCCCGACGCGTCGCGGCCGAGGGCGCCGCCTGCTGGGTCCGGCGTGGTACTTCGGATGCCTGCCCGGCGCAATGCGGCCGAGTTGGTGGTCACGAAGTGGCCGGAGATATGGACGAGCAGCACCGGGTGATCCTTCGACACCGGATCGAGATCGTGCAGCGTGGGATGGCGGCCGTCGCGCAACAGTGTGTCGTCGTAGCGGTAGCCCACGATCCACTCTCCCGGTGGGGTTGTCTTCGCGGCGTCGGAAACCCGTTCGACGATGTCGGCAACCGAATCGTTCGGCGGCGATCCCGCATCGACGGCGGCATCCAGCGTGAGGCCGAAGAAGTACGGATGGGTGTGCGACTCCACGAATCCCGGAATCGCCGTCCGGCCGCCGAGGTCGTGGCGCCGGGTGTGTGCTCCGGCGAGGCCGAGCATGGTGCGATCGTCGCCGACCGCGAGAACGCGCCCCGCGCGTGTGGCGATCGCGGTGGCTCGGCTGTTCCGCTGGTCCAGGGTCAGCACCTGGCCGCCGTAGAAGATCACATCGGCGGTGTCGTGCGGAGTGTCGGCGATCATGGGCATCGGCACATTGGCCTTTCGGTTGGTGGCGTGCCAGTCAAGCTAAGGGCCTCGTGGTCTGGCGCACAGGTCCAGTTCCGGCGGCTTTTTTGGTACCAGCGCCTGCCGGTCGCCCAACTGGTACCTAAAAAGTCGCGGCATTCTGGATCTGTCACGGGTCCTGTCCTGGGCGCACAGTGGTGAACACCACAAGCTGCGTTCACCATTGGAGGGACAACCCCGTGACCGAGTCAGCCCAGTCAGACATCAGAGCCCTTGCCCAGTCACACCTGTTCCCCCACTTCACGCGTGGCGCGGCGTGGCGCGATGCCGAGCTCCCGGTGATCGTGCGCGGCGAAGGCTGCTACCTCTACGACGACGCCGGGCGTCGCTTCACCGACGGCCTCGCCGGCCTGTTCTGCGTCAACATCGGCCACGGCCGCACCGACATTCCGGCGGCGGCGATCAAGCAGATGGAGACCCTTGCCTACTGGCCGAACTGGTCTGCGGCCCATCCGCCGTCGGTCGAGGCCGCGAGCATGATCGCCGATCTCGCGCCTGGCGACCTCGACGTGGTGTTCTTCGTGAACTCCGGCTCCGAGGCGGTCGAGTCCGCGATCAAGTTCGCCCGGCAGTATCACCGCAGCCAGGGCGAGCCGAAGCGCACCAAGATCATCGCCAGGGACATGGCCTATCACGGCACCACGCTGGGTGCCCTGGCTGTCACCGGTATCCCGAAGTTCAAGGAGCCGTTCGGACCGCTGATGCCGGGCGTCCGGCACGTACCCCACACGCTCGGGGCCACCGTCGCCGATGGAGCGAGCGCGGCCGAACTGCCCTGCGTCGAGGCCATCGTGGCGGCCATCGAGGAGGAAGGCCCCGAGACGATCGCGGCGCTGTTCGCCGAGCCGGTGCAGAACTCGCGCGGCGCCCTGGTCCCACCCGACGGGTATTGGCAGCAGCTCCGCGAGATCTGCGACCGCTACGGGATCCTGCTGGTCGCCGACGAGGTCATCTGCGCCTACGGCAGACTCGGTGAGTGGTTCGGCAGCGCCAAGTACGGCGTGGTGCCCGACCTGATCACCTTCGCCAAGGGCGCCACGTCGGGCTATGCCCCGCTCGGCGGCGTGCTCTTGCGGAAGCCGCTCGCCGAGGGCCTGATGAACTCGCCGCAGGCAGGCTCCTTCACCCACGGAGCGACCTGGGGTGGTCACCCGGTGTCCACCGCGGTCGCCGTCGCCAACCTGACCGCGTTGCGCGAAGAGGACGTGCTGGGCAACGTGCGAAGGCTCGAGCCGCACTTCCAAGCCGGGCTCGACCGGCTCCGCGACGCTCATCCGAGCGTGGCCGAATGGCGCGGCACCGGCTTCTTCTATGCCATCGAGTTCACCGGGGACCGGCACACCGGCCGTGAGCTGACCGAGCAGCAGGGCGTCGAACTGGTTCGTGACGTCATGCCTCGCGCGATGCGTGACGTCGGCCTGATCACCCGCCCCGACGACCGCGGCGCCACCATGCTGATGCTCTCCCCGCCGCTGGTCGCCGACCAGGCGGTACTCGACGAGTTGCTGCACCAGGTCGACGCCGTCCTCACCGCGGTCGACGACCACGTGCGCGGTTGAGCCGCACCCCTTCCGGGCACTGCTTCCCCTTCCCATCCCCAGAAAGTGAGGTGCCGCATGCGTGTCGGCGTCCCCAAAGAGGTCAAGAACCACGAATACCGCGTCGCGATCACCCCGGCAGGCGTGCACGAACTCGTCGGCCGCGGCCACGACGTAGCCATCGAGCGCGGCGCGGGTGCCGGATCGTCCATCAGTGATGAAGAGTTCGTCGCGGCGGGCGCGAAGATGCTGGAGTCCGCCGACGAGGTGTGGGGCCAGGCCGAGCTCGTGCTCAAGGTCAAGGAACCGATCGAGCAGGAATACCACCGGCTCCGCGAGGACCTGACCCTGTTCACCTACCTGCACCTCGCCGCGTCGCGCGAGTGCACCGACGCGCTGCTGAACGCCGGGACCACCGCGATCGCCTACGAGACGGTGCAACTGTCCAACGGCGCGCTGCCGCTGCTCTACCCGATGAGCGAGGTCGCGGGCTGCCTGGCGCCCCAGGTCGGCGCCGAATCCCTCCGGCGCACCGGCGGCGGGGGACTGCTGCTCGGCGGTGTGACCGGTGTCGACCCGGCCAAGGTGGTCGTGCTCGGCGCGGGCGTGGCCGGGACGAACGCGATCGCGATGGCGGTCGGCATGTGGGCCGACATCACGGTGTTCGACACCAACGTCGACAAGCTGCGCGCGCTGGATCGCCGCTACAACGGCCGGGTCACCACCAGGGTGGCGAACACCTTCGAGGTCGAGAAGGCGGTGCTCGACGCCGACCTGGTGATCGGCGCGGTCCTGCTCCCGGGCGCCCGCGCGCCGCGGCTGGTGACCAACGAACAGGTCAGCCGGATGAAGCCGGGGAGTGTGCTGGTCGACATCTCGATCGACCAGGGCGGCTGCTTCGAGGACTCCCGGGCGACCACGCACGACGATCCGACCTACCGGGTGCACAACAGCGTCTTCTACTGCGTGGCCAACATGCCGGGTGCCGTGCCGAACACGTCGACCAACGCGCTGACCAACGTCACGCTTCCCTACGCCGCCGCCATCGCCGACAAGGGCTGGCGTCAAGCCCTGCGTGATGACCCGGTTCTCGCGCCGGGCCTCAACACCGTCGGTGGGCAGCTCACCAACGCCCCGGTGGCCGAAGCCCTCGAATTGCCCGCCCTCACCCTTGCCGAAGCGCTCGCCTGACCATGGTTGCCGACACCGCCGACACCGCCGACACCGCCGACACCGCCGGCCCCGTTGTTGTCGAGCCCGTCGAGCCGCTCACCGGATGGTGTGCCCGCCTTACCGGGTTCAGCTCCCGCGTCACGCTGGCCGACGGTGCCGATCCGCGGGTCGTGGCCGCCGCGGCCGAACTCGCCGAGCTCGGTGTGTCGCCGTTGCTGGTGGCGGACCCGGACGAGGTGCGGCGGGTGGCCGAAGACGCGGGTGTCGAGCTCGATACCCGCGTCACGATCCACTCGCCTGCGGAGTTGGCGGCGGGAGCCACCGGTGTGGTGCTGGCGGAACGCCTCGCGTCGGTCGACAGGGACCGGGCACTGCGGTGGCAGCACGATCCGCTGTTCCTCGCGGTGGCCACCGTCGCCGCTGGGCTGGCCGACGCCTGCGTCGCCGGCAGCTCGCGTGCCACGGCGGACGTGCTGCGCGCCGCGCTGCGCGTGGTGGGCACCGAGCCGGGGCGGCACTGTGTCAGCAGCAGCTTCCTGATGGTGTTGCCCGACGGGCGGATGGTGGCCTACGGCGATTGCGCGGTGCTGCCCGAGCCCGATGTAGAGCAACTCGCCGAGGTGGCCATCGCCACCAGTGACACCTTCACCGCACTTACGGCCATCGATCCCGTGGTGGCCATGCTCTCCTTCAGTACGAAGGGGAGCGCCGAGGGTGCCGGCGTGGAGCTGGTCCGCGCCGCGACCCGCCGGGTTGCCGAGCGGGCGCCCGCGCTGGTGGCCGACGGCGAACTGCAGTTCGACGCCGCGCTGCTCGAATCGGTCGGGCGAAGCAAGGCAGCGGAGTCCGCCATCGCGGGACGCGCCAACGTCCTGATCTTTCCCAATCTGGCAGCCGGAAACATCGGTTACAAGATCACCGAACGGCTGGCTGGTGCGCGCGCCTACGGACCCATCCTCCAGGGGCTGTCCGCGCCGGTGAACGACCTGTCTCGCGGTTGCAGCAGCGCCGACATCGTTGCTGTCGCCGCGATCAGTGCCCTGCAAGCTCGGGCGGCGGCGATTAGCCGATCGCCGGGTCCGAGCGCACACTGAATGGAGACCGCTGAGGTCTCCGGAGAACGAGGCTCGAGATGACATCGAACACTGGCGCCGGCGGTGCGCCCGGCGCGCCCGGTGCAGGTCAACCGGGGGAGCACCGCGTCCAACTGTCCAAGACGCTGCAGCCGAGATGGGTCTGGGCGATCGCACTCGGCTCCGCCGTCGGCTGGGGCGCCTTCGTCCTGCCCACCGACTGGATCGCCACGGCCGGGCCGCTCGGCGCGATCCTTGGCTTCCTGATCGGCGGCCTGCTGATGATCGTGATCGCGGTCAGCTACGGGTTCCTGATCCGCAGCTTCCCGGTTTCGGGCGGGGAGTTCGCCTACGCCCACGTGGGATTCGGCAGACGGCACGCGTTCTTGTGCGGCTGGTTCCTGACGCTGGGTTACACGTGCATCGTCGCGCTCAACGCCTCAGCGCTCGCATTGCTGAGCCGATACGTCATTCCGCAGGTGGCCGAACGTGGGCTGCTCTACGAGATAGCGGGTTGGCAGGTCTATCTCGGCGAGGTGCTGATCGCCAGTGCGGCCTTGGTGATCTTCGCGCTGCTCAACATCCGGGGCGCGAGCATCTCGGGGCGGCTGCAGTACATCTTCTGCCTCGTCATGCTGGCAGGCGTCGCGGCGATTCTGATCGGCGTGCTGCTGCACCCGGACGGCCAGGTGGGCAACGCCGCGCCCGCCTTCGCGCTGGACGTGCCGCCGTGGACGGCCGTGCTGGCGATTGTGGCGATCGCTCCGTGGGCCTACGTGGGCTTCGACAACGTCCCGCAAGCCGCCGAAGAGTTCGATTTCGCCCCGTCCAAGGCGTTCCGGTTGATCGTGCTGGCCATCCTGGCGGCGGCCCTGCTCTATGCGGCGATGATCCTGGCGACCGCCTCCGCCACGCCGTGGACCGAACTGGTGGCGGGCGAGCCGATCTGGGGCACCGGCGACGCGATGTCCAGCCTGTTCGGCGGAGTCGGCATCATGCTGCTCGCGCTGTCGGTGTCGATGGGTATCTGCACCGGGTTGAACGGCTTCTACGTCGCGTCGAGCCGGTTGCTCTTCGCCATGGGTAGGGCGCGCATGCTGCCCAGCGCGTTCTCCCGGCTGCACCCGCGCTTCGGTACGCCCTACCTCGGCATCGGGTTCGCCGCGGCGCTGTGCCTGGTCGCGCCCTGGTTCGGCAGGGAGGCGCTGCTGTGGGTGGTCGACATGTCGGCCGTTGGCGTCACCATCGCCTATACCTACACCTGCCTGGTCGCTTTCCGGCTGTTCCGGGGCGGCTCGGTGGACGCGACGCGAGCCAAGCTGGTGCTGAGCCTGCTCGGCGCCGTCATCGGGGCATCGTTCCTCGGCCTGTTGCTGCTGCCGATGTCCCCGGCCGCGCTGGGGCAGGAGTCGCTGACCGCGCTGGCCATCTGGACGGTGCTTGGCCTGCTGTTCTACCTCTCACGGCGACATGAGAGCAACAAGCTCAGCGGTACCGAGCTGGACTTCCTGATCCTGGGTACCAGGCAACGGCCGGTGGGTGCGCCTGACAGCGCGCGGTCCCAGCCGGCACAGGCCACTGTGGACTGACCGGCCAGGCGAGGCGAGCCAAAGGGGTCCTTCAGTGCTTATGCGGCACCGGAGGGCCCCTTCGGCTCGCGCCAGCACCCTTGACTACGCGCCCGATCTCTCGGTATGTTCATATGCAGAACGTGTGTGCGCGATGCGAACACTGCGATATGGTATCCGAACGGAGTGGCAACGTGGCCGAGATCGTGTCACTGGCCGACGCGGTCGCCGAACTGGTGCGCGACGGCGATGTCGTGGCCCTCGAAGGATTCACGCACCTGATCCCGGTCGCCGCCGGGCACGAGATCATCCGCCAGCGCAGGCGCGATCTCACCCTGGTGCGCATGACGCCGGACATCGTCTACGACCAGCTCATCGGTGCGGGCTGCGCCCGGAAGCTGATCTTCTCGTGGGGCGGTAACCCCGGTGTCGGATCGCTGCACCGCTTTCGCGACGCGGTGCAGAACGGCTGGCCGGAGCCGCTGGAGATCGAGGAACACAGCCACGCCGGCATGGCAAACCGCTACGTCGCGGGCGCCTCAGGCCTGCCGTTCGCGGTACTGCGCGGCTACACCGGTACCGATCTGGCATCGGTGACCTCGACGATCAAGCAGATCACCTGCCCGTTCACCGGGGAGCGGCTGGCCGCGGTGCCCGCGATCAACGCGGACGTCTCGATCATTCACGCGCAGCGCGCCGACCGCGCGGGCAACGTCCAGCTCTGGGGGCTCGTCGGCGTGCAGAAGGAAGCCGTGCTGGCCGCCAAGCGCAGCCTGGTGACCGTGGAGGAAGTCGTGGACGAGCTCGAGCCGGTCGACGGTGGCATCGTGCTGCCATCCTGGGCGGTGACCAGGGTGGCCGAAGTGCCCGGCGGCGCGCATCCCTCCTACGCCCAGGGCTACTCCGAACGGGACAACGGCTACTACGCCGAATGGGATCCGATCAGCCGGGACCGCGCCGAGTTCGAGAAATGGCTGGAGCGCACGCGTACGACGGGGGTGCCGGCATGAGGACTGCTTGCAGGTCCGAATCATCGGATTCCATGCTCGCCGCCGACAGGCCGCTGGCGCGGCTTGCCGCGCTCATCAAGGTGGCGGCATGAGCACGGCCACGACCGAACTGACCTACACCTCCGACGAGATGATGTCGATCGCCGCGGCCAGGGCGCTCAGCGCCGGCCAGCGGTGCTTCGTCGGCATCGGCCTGCCCTCCACCGCGGCGAACGTGGCACGCCGCAGCCATGCGCCGGACCTGGTGCTGATCTACGAGTCGGGCGCGCTGGGGGCCAAACCGGACCGGCTGCCTGCCTCCATCGGCGACGGCATCCTCGCCGAGACCGCCGACGCGGTGGTCAGCGTGCCCGAGGTGTTCAACTACTGGCTGCAGCCGGGCCGGATCGACGTCGGGTTCCTCGGCGCCGCGCAACTGGATAAGTTCGGCAACATCAACACCACCGTCATCGGCGATGACTACGCCAATCCGGTCGTACGGCTGCCAGGAGCGGGAGGCGCGCCGGAGATCGCCGCCTCCTGCCACGAGGTCTACGTCATCGTCAGGCAGAGCAAGCGCAGTTTCGTGGACCGGGTCGACTTCGTGACCTCGTTCGGGCACGGCCGCGGCAACGGTGACCGCGCCCGGCTCGGACTGCCGGGCGCCGGCCCGACCCTGGTGATCACCGACCTCGGCGTGTATCGGCCCGATGAGCACACCAGCGAGCTCACCTTGACGGCACTGCATCCCGGCGTGACGGTGGAACAGGTGCGCGAGGCCACCGGCTGGCAGCTGAGGGTCGCCGACGAGCTGGCCCGGACCCCGGCGCCCACATCCGACGAGCTCGCCGTGCTGCGAGCGCTCAAGGAGGCTTCATGAGTGAGGTATTCGTCCTCGACGGGCTGCGGACGCCGTTCGGCCGCTACGGTGGCGCGCTCGCCGGGGTCAGGCCGGACGACCTCGGCGCCCATGTGCTGCGCCCACTGGCCGAACGCACCGGGTTCGACCCGGGCGAGGTCGACGAGGTGGTCTTCGGCGGCGCGAACCAGGCGGGTGAGGACAACCGCAACGTCGCCCGGATGGCCGCGCTGCTCGCGGGCTGGCCGACCTCGGTGCCGGGCACCACGGTGAACCGGCTGTGTGGGTCGAGCATGGATGCGGTGATGCATGCCTCGCGCACCATCGCCGTCGGGGACGCGTCGCTGGCCGTCGCCGGTGGTGTCGAGTCGATGAGCCGGGCGCCGTGGGTGGTGCTCAAGCCCGCCAAGGGATTCCCGGCCGGTCCGCAGACCATGCACTCCACCACGCTCGGCTGGCGGATGGTCAACCCCGAGATGCCCGAGCGGTGGACGGTCTCGCTCGGCGAGGCCACCGAACTGCTGGCCGAGAAGTACCAGATCAGCCGCGAGCAGCAGGACACCTTCGCGCTGCGCAGCCACCAGCTCGCCGCCAAGGCATGGGACAACGGCTTCTACCAAGACCACGTGGTCCCGGTGCCCGGCACCGATCTGACCAGCGACGAAGGCGTCCGCGCCGACTCCAGCCTGGACAAGCTGGCCAAGCTCAAGCCTGCGTTCCGGCCGGAAGGGACCGTCACGGCAGGCAACTCGTCGCCGCTCAACGACGGCGCGTCGGCGCTGCTGCTCGGTGATGAGGCCGCCGCCGGCCGGCTGAACGTGACGCCGCTGGCCAGGATCGCGGGCCGGGGCGCCGTGGGCGTCGAGCCGCAGGACTTCGGCATCGGCCCGGTGCGTGCCGCCGAGATCGCGCTGCGGCGGGCGGGCATCGGCTGGTCCGATCTCGCCGCCGTCGAGCTCAACGAGGCCTTCGCCGCGCAGGCGCTGGCCTGCCTCGCGGACTGGCCGGAGCTGGATCCGGAGATCGTCAACGTCAACGGCGGCGCCATCGCCATCGGTCACCCGCTGGGCGCTTCGGGCGGCCGGGTCATCACCCAGCTGGCGCGGGAGCTGCGCCGGCGCGGCGGTGGTTGGGGGCTGGCGGCGCTGTGTATCGGTGTCGGCCAGGGCTTGGCCGTGGTACTGGAGGGATAAACATGACGACGCACGCACGAACGCCGCTGTTGCTGCCGCGCTACCGGCGCGACCCGGACGGCACCCATCCGCCGCTGAACTCGCCGGGGTACCGCTCGACCGCGCTACGGCACCCGCGGCAGCCGCTGACCCTGCTGCCGCACCGGCTCACCGAGGTGACGGGCCCGGTACTCGGCCTCGGCCGCGTCGGCGAACTCGACAACGACCTGACGCGCCAGCACCCCGATGAGCCCGCGGGCCAGCGCATCATCGTCCACGGCAGGCTGCTCGACGGTGACGGCCGCCCGGTGCCCGACTCGCTGATCGAGATCTGGCAAGCCAACGCGGCGGGCCGTTACCGGCACGCCGCCGACCGCTGGCCCGCGCCGCTGGATCCGAACTTCGACGGCGTCGGCCGCACGCTCACCGATGCCGACGGCCGCTACGAGTTCGTCACGATCAAGCCTGGCGCCTACCCGTGGCGTAACCACGACAACGCCTGGCGCCCGGCGCATATCCACTTCTCGATGTTCGGCCGTTCGTTCACGCAGCGGCTGGTCACGCAGATGTACTTCCCGGGTGATCCGCTGTTCGCGCAGGACCCCATCTTCAACTCGGTGCCGGAGCAGTCCCGGTCGCGGATGATCTCCCGGTTCGACCTGGCGCATACTCGACCCCAATGGGCGTTGGCGTTCGAGTTCGACATCGTGCTGCGCGGCAGGGACGCCACCCCGCTGGAGGAGGATCACGATGACTACTGAAGCCGAAGCCACCCTGCCCAGCACGCCATCGCAGACCGTCGGCCCGTTCCTCCACATCGGCCTGACCTGGGAGGACGGCCCCCATGTCGTGCCGGAGGGCACGCCGGGCGCGGTGTGGCTGCGCGGCAGGGTGCTCGACGGTTCCGGCGAGACCATCACCGACGCCCTTGTCGAGACCTGGCAGGCCGACGCCGACGGCCGCTTCGATCACCCGGACGATCCGCGCGGGCCGGTGGGGGATTTCCGGGGCTTCGGCCGCAGCGACACCACCGGCGGGAGCTTCGGTATCCACACCGTGGTGCCCGGCCCGGTGCCGGGTTTCGCCGACGAGGTGCAGGCGCCGCATATCGACGTGTCGATTCTGGCGCGCGGCCTGGTGCACCGGACGGTCACCCGGATCTACTTCCCCGAGCACGCCGACGCTCACGAGCACGACCCGGTGCTGCGCTCGGTCCCCGCCGAACGCCGCGAGACCCTCATCGCCACCCGGACTGACGACGGTTACGTGTTCGACGTGCGGCTGCAGGGCGATCGGGAGACCGTGTTCTTCGATGTCTGATGGCGGAGTGTCTGATGCCGGGCTGTTCGACGGCGTGTTCGCGGCCGGGCCGATACGCGAGGTCATCAGCGACGCGGCCTGGCTACAGGCCATGCTCGACTTCGAGGCCGCGCTGGCCCACGCCCAGGCCGATGTCGGCCTGATCCCGCATCGTCACGCCACCGCCATCTCGGCGCAGTGCCGGGCCGAGTTCTACGACGCGCGCGAAATCGGGGCGGCCGCGGTGAACATCGGGAACCCGGCGGGCCCGCTGGTGCGCGCGCTGACCGCCCGCGTCGCGGGAGAGGCCGCCGGGTACGTCCACTTCGGAGCCACCAGCCAGGACGTCATGGACACCGCCGCGATGTTGCTCGCGCGACGCGCGGTCGACGTTGTGGCGGCCGACGTCACGGCATGCGCCGACCTGCTGGCGGAGCTTGCCGAGCAGCACGTCGACACCGTGCAAGCGGGGCGGACGCTGTTGCAGCATGCGTTGCCGGTGACCTTCGGGCTGACCGCGGCGGGCTGGCTCTCCGGGATGGATGCCGCGGCGGAGCTGCTCGCCACGCAGCGCGGCACGTTCTCGGTGCAGCTAGGCGGCGCCGCGGGCACGCTGGCCTCGCTCGGCGAGCACGGGCCGGACGTGCTCAGCGGTATCGCCGCCCGGCTCGGCTTGGCCGAACCGGCGCTGCCCTGGCACGCCGAGCGCAGCAGGATCGCCTCGCTGGCGGCCACGCTCGGCACCGTGTCCGGCACCGTCGCCAAGATCGCACGGGACATCGTGCTGCTGGCCCAGACCGAGGTCGCGGAAGTCGCCGAAGTCCCCGAGATCACCGAAGGGAACACGGCGGGCGGATCGTCGACCATGCCGCACAAGCGCAACCCGGTCGCCGCGGTGTCGGCCGCCGCCGCGGCAGCGCAGGCGCCGGGGCTGGTCGCGACCGTGCTGTCGGCATCGGCCCACGAGCATCAGCGGGCGGCGGGCAACTGGCACGCGGAGTGGCAACCGCTGACGGGCTTGCTGCGCGGCACCGGCGCGGCGGCGCGGTGGCTACGCACCAGCCTGCAACGGCTGCACGTCGACCCGGTACGGATGCGCACCAACCTGGAGCTCACCGGCGGCCTGCTGCTCGCGGAACGCGTCACCAGCGAACTGGTCACCGCGCACGGGGTGGGCCGGGCCGAGGCGCACGACGCCGT
>WHSS01000239.1 GCA_009379975.1 Actinophytocola sp. | reverse complement strand
TCGCGCACACGGGCCAGTTCGGCGAAGTACGGCACGTCATTCTTGATGGCCTCGTCGATCTCTTCGCGCGAGAAGGTCGACGAGATCATCGTCATCGGGACGTCGAACCGGGCCGGATCGCTGACCGAGAGCGGATCGTTGGCCACCCGCCACGGCTCGGGGACGGCCCTGGCCCGGATTTCGGCGCGCATCTCGTCGGACAGGTCGCGCAGGTCGCGGTCCTCGTCACCGTCACGGAAGAAATCCCACGGCGGAAGCGGGATCTCGACGCCGTCGCCCGGTAGGGAGGTGTTGACCGCCGAGCCGTCCGACATCGGTCCGCTGTCGACGAAGATGACGCGGCCGACGCGTTCGGGACGCTGATCGGTCGCACCGTAGACGACGTTGCCGCCCCCGCTGTGACCGACGAGGACGACGTCGCCATCGGTGTGGTCGATGACGTCGACCAGCGCGGCGATCGTGTCCGCCATGCCGATGCCCGACCGGTCGGTGTCGGCCGAGTCGAGTCCGGGGCGGGTGATGGCATGGACGCGATGGCCGGCAGCCTCAAGCGCCGGCGTGACTTTCTCCCACGACCATGCGCCCAGCCAGAACCCGGGTACGAGGATGACGTTCATGCGGCGAGGTTAACTGCGGGCACCGACAAGCTTCGGGGTCGCGGCGAGATCCTTAATCGGTTGCCAGCCCCTTCCCATCACCGAACACTTGCGCGCATGACTGACCGATTTCGCCTCCTCGCGGCGTACGACGAGCAGCTCCGCACCGACGCCGAAACCCCGAGCGCGATTTCGGTGACCCGACATGGCCCATTGCGACTGGTGACGTTCGCCGGTGGACGCGGCTTCGTCACCTACCGCGACCTCGGCGGGGCAGCTGCCGAGTCGATCCGGCGCCTCGTCGCGGAGGTGCTCGCGCACTACCGGGCCGATCCCGAGATCGATCGGGTCGAGTGGAAGACCCGTGGGCACGACCATGCTCCAGGTCTGCACGAGGCGTTGCTGGCGAGCGGGTTCGTGCCCGATGAGCCGGAGTCGATCATGGTCGGTGAGGCGCAGCGGTTGGCAGTCGACGTTCCGCTTCCCGACGGGGTGATCCTGCGTCAGGTGACGGACGAGTCGGACGTCCGGGCGATGAGCGCGATGCAGGACGAGGCGTTCGGCGACCCGGTATCGGAGCGGATGGCGGACGCACTGCTCCGCCGGCTATCGCTGGGCGACGGGATGGAGCTGTGGGTCGCCGAGGCAGACGGGCAGATGGTCAGCGCCGGACGGCTCGAGCCGGTACACGGGTCCGACTTCGCCGGGATCTGGGGCGGAGCGACCGTCGCGCGGTGGCGCGGTCGTGGGATCTACCGCGCGCTGACCGCCGCACGGGCCCGCTCAGCGCTTCGCCTCGGCAAGACACTGATCAACAGTGACTCGACGGAGTTCTCGCGCCCGATCCTCGAACGCTCGGGCCTGATCAAGGTGTCGACGACCACGCCCTACACCTGGCGGTCTCCAGCGGTACCGACTTGATCAGCTCGAGGTGACCCGTTCACCCGGTTTTCGCCGTCATCGGCATCTTCACCGGCGATATTGCCGGAAATATCGATCAAACAGCACCAAATCAGGCGCGAATTTCGCAAGAACGCCGGGGAAGTCGCCGACGGCTCGCCTCAGCCTGACAGCGTGCCCAGCCTCAGTCGCGCATGACGGACTGCCACTGGGACAGCCACTGCTCCCGGTTATTACTGACCTGCTTGGCGGGCAGCATCTGCGGCTTCGCCGGCTGCGGGGCCAGCTCGTCCCAGCCGTTCGGCAGCTCAACGCCCTCCCGGGCGGGATAGGAACCGAAGGCCGCCGGCACCTTCGCCTGGAACTGCTGCGTCAGTAAGAAGTCCACCAGCTTGCCCGCCTGCTCCGGGTTCTCGGCGCCGTCCAGTACACCCGCGTAGCGCACGTTCCGGTAACACATTCCCGCGTCCAGCAGCGTCTTGGTGCGCGCCGTGCCTTTCTCGTCAGACTTATCCGACTCGGCCGCCTCGGCGGCTGGCGCCGACGCATAGGCGACGACGATCGGGCAGCTGCCCTCACCGGAGGAACCGGAGAACTCCGTCGAGTAGGCCTCCTCCACGTCGTCGACCACCTGGACCTCGTTGGCCTTGAGCTCGTTCCAGTACGTGCGCCAGTCCCGGTCACCGAACCGCGCGATCGTGGCGTGCAGGAAGGCCAGGCCCGCCGACGAAGTACGGGGATCCGGCGTCACGAGCAGCCCTCGGTACCGGGAATCGGTCAGGTCCTCGAAGCTGGTGGGCTCGTGCAAGGCGCGTGCCGTGAACCATTCAGTGTCGATGTTGAGGCACATATCGGTGACATCGACGGCGGAGAGCCGCTGCTGCTTGTCGATCGAGAAGCGCTGCTGACCCTGGTTCGCCTCAGGGCTGGTGTAAGGCTCGAACACGCCCTCCCGTGAGGCGCGCCAAGCCGTCGTGCTGTCGACCCCGATCGCGACGTCGCCCAGCGGGTCGGCCTTCGTCCGCACCAGTTCGTCGGTCAGTTCCCCGGTGTCGTCACCGACCTGGCGGATGACGAGTTCGATACCGGTCTGCCGCTCGAACGCCTTGTGCAGCTCGGTGGGAAAGGTCCAGGATCCGACGGTCACCACGGTCACTTCGGGCTTGTCCGTGGCGTCGGCGTCCGGATCCGCCGAGACCGAGCAGCCGGCGACGAGCACCGCGATCAAGGCGATCAGGCAGGCCGGCACCGGGCTCCGTCGGTGCCGACCAGCGTTGATCACGGATCCTCCAGCATCTGACGCGGTCGGAGCATGATCGCCATGCTCCCGCTTCACCATGGTGCCCAATCAGGCCACCGAACCCCTCAGCAGCGGCAAGCGTACCGACCAGGTGGCACTATGGACGACATGGTCGAGCTACTAGCCGATGATCAGATCGCCGAAGCCCTGTCGAGCAGGCCGCAGTGGCAGGCCGAGGGGGCCGCGCTGGTGCGGGAGGTCGAGCTGGCGAGCTTCCCGCAAGCCATCGACGCCGTCGACCGGATCGCGGTGATCGCCGAGGAGATGAACCACCACCCGGACATCGACATCCGGTGGCGCACCCTGCGGTTCTCGCTGAGCACCCACTTCAAGGGTGGCATCACCGCCAACGACGTCGCGCTCGCCGATCGGATCGACTCGGTCCTCGGCGAGTTGTGACGCGCGCCCGGCACTCAGGCGAGCTGCAGGCGGCCACCCTCACCCCGCGCTGAAAGACGCCTTCAGTCCACTGGGTGGAGTGAAAGACGCTTTCAGTCCGTTGAACGGACTGAAAGCGTCTTTCAGCGCGCGGAGGCTGTCAGCCGTCCCTGGTGAGGACCCGGGCGTAACCGAGCGAGAGCGCGATCACGATGTAGCACGCCGCCCGAGCGGCACCCTCGAACATGCCGTCGAACGCGATCGGGTCCCGCAGCACGTCGGTGATGGCCATCCACGAGTCCGGCAGCAGGAACGGGTGCAGCCAGTCGAGCGCCGAGAACAGCAGCAGCACCTGGGAGACGATCAGGCCGCCCAGCGTGCAGGCGACCACCAGCATCGGGTGATCGGTACACGCCGAGATGGCCAGCGCGACCGCCCCGATCGCCCACAGCTGCAACGCCACCCAGCCCGCGGCCAGCGCCACCCGCAGCACCGCGTCGGTCAGCGACAGGGTGGTGCCCGAGAGCGTGAACAACCCGCTGGTGCCGTTGAAGATCAGCCCGGTGACCAGCCCGGTCACCGCGATCAGCGTGACCGCTGCCAGCGCCACCACGGCGACACCGAACGCCTTGACGCCGAGCAGTCGACCCCGGCTCACCGGCGCCAAGAGCCAGCCCCGCAAAGTGCTGTGCGCCTGCTCGCCCGCGATCGCGTCGCCGCTGGCCATCGCCACGGTGAGCGGCAACAGCAGCGACAGCATCACGGTGAGCGCCCCGACGGGCAACGCCAATGCGCTGGCGGCGGCGCTGACGAACACCGGGGCTTCGCCGTTCGCGCCCGCGCTGTCGCCCGCGAACTGCATGGCGATGCCGATGATCACCGGAATGGCGGCGATCAGTCCGAGCACCACCAGTGTCCGTGGCCTGCGGAAGATCCACCGCAGTTCGGCGCGCAGCAATCTGGGCAGCGCGACGCGATGCCTGGTGGGCCGCCACCCCGCGGTGAGGGTTTCGGTTGCCGTCGCGGTCGTCATGACACCACCTCGTTGACGAGTTCGTTTTCCAGCCGTGGCAGGGCCGATGCGTCGTCGGACTCCTGGGTGAGCCGGGCGAAGAGGTCTTCAAGTCCGGTGCGTTCCCGATGCGCTTCGTAGACCGGAACCCCGGCGCGGACCAGCGTCGCGATCACCTCGGGCTGGGTCGTCGCCGACAGGTCGGCCCGCACCCCGCCGGGTGCGAGCCGGGCGGGAATGCGGTTGTCCCGCAAGTGATCCACCGCCTGCGCGGCGTCCGGAGTGGACACCAGCAGGGCCGGGCTGCCCGAGTCGAGCAACTCATCGAGCTCGCCCTGCGCCACGACCGTTCCCTTGTTGAGGACCACGACATGGGAGCAGGTCGCCTCGACCTCGGCTAGCAGATGCGAGGACACCAGCACGGTGACCCCGCGCTCGTGCAGATCCGCGATGACCCGCCGGATCTCCCGTGTGCCCGCCGGGTCGAGGCCGTTGGTCGGCTCGTCGAGCACCACGAGCTTGCGCGGCACCAGCAGGGCGGCCGCGAGGCCGAGCCGCTGCTTCATGCCGAGCGAGTAGCCGCGGTACTTGCGGTGCGCGGCATCGGCGAGCCCGACGCGCGCCACCGCCTCGCGCACCGCCTTCGGCGCCGCCCCGGCCGCCAGCAGCGGCTCGGCGGCCGCCAACCGCAGCAGGTTGTCGTTACCGGAGAGGAACGGGTGGAACCCAGGGCCTTCGACCAGCGCACCGACATGGGGCAACGTCTCCGCCGCGGCTCCCGGCATCGGCCTGCCCAGCAGCTCGACTTCGCCTTCGGTCGGCCTGACCAGGCCAAGCAGCATCCGGATGGTCGTCGTCTTACCGGAACCGTTCGGGCCGAGCATGCCTACGACGGCGCCCTCCGGCACCTCCATGTCGACACCGTCGACCGCGACGGCACTGCGATACACCTTGCGCAGCCCTGTGGTGCGCGCCGCGAGGGCGGGCCGCGGTGCGGCCACCTCATCCGAGATGGCCGCACCGGACTGCACTGCCAGTGAACTCACTGCTCCTCCAGAGCTTCGATCAGAACCTGCTGCGGCACCGCGCCGACCGCGCACCGGCCGTCATCGGTGAGCAGGGCCGTGCCCGCCCTGGTGGTGATGACATACCCGGCGCCGAACTCGCCTTCCACCCGCTTGCCGAGCTGCTCCAGCATCGCCTGCGGATCGGACTGCCCGCCTCGCCCACTGCTGGGCATTTCCTCGGGGAGCGTGCCGGTCAGCACCGTGTCCCAGCCGTCACCGACGACGTTGAGCCCCTCGCCGAAGGCTTCGGCCTCGCCGCCGTGCTCCTTCGCCGCTTCGGCGCGCTCGGAACCGTCCTCCTCGACGACCTTCGCGCCCTTCGGCGGGCTGAAGTCGAACAGCGACTCCGGCTGCTCACCGACGGTGAATTCGGTGAATCCGACGCTGACCACCGGCTCGGGTGAACCATTCGGCAGCACCTCGAACTTCAGCGGCAGCCTGGTGTCGTAGTCGATCGAGACCTTGACTTCGCGCAGCAGCGTCCGTTCGGAGGGCTTCGGCGTCAGCACCAGCTCGTAGACCGGCCGGTCGGCTACCCGGGCCGTGCCGTCGATGCTGATGGTGCTGGTCTCCGCCAGCGCGTCGATGATGGTCCTCGCCGCGTCCGCCGGGTCGCTCAGCTCCGATTCGCCGGCGTGTTTCCGCTGCTCCGACGCCGCCTCAGGCATGGTGTAGCGCGTGGCGGTGTTCTTCGCCGAGTCGTAGGTCCACACCCCGTCGTCGTCGGTGACCGCGGTGTATTCGGAGCTGCCCTGTTGCACGCCGACCCGCGCGCGGCCGTCGCCGTCGTGATGGACCTGCGCCGAGTCGAAGGTGGCCAGCGGCACGCCCGGGATGTCGGGCAGTCCCAGCTGGTTGTCCATACCGACGGTGCCCGCGAACGCGGCGGGCTCGGCGGACAGTGCCGATTCCACCAGGTCCGCCGCGCTGATCTCCGGCAGTTCGGGCGCTTCCCCCGCGCCGGCAGGCATCGCGATGACGGCCAGGCCCGCCACGCCGAGCGCGGTGCCGGTCACGGCAGCGATCCACGCCCGGGAGGTGGTGTTGGTCCTCGATTTCATGCTCTCTCCCTGTGTCCCTCGAACAGTGTGCTGCTTTTCTGGCCTTAACGCTGCCCCCCGGACACTGAGATCGCCCTGAGAGGAGGATTGGCGCTGAGAGAGCGCTGAGAGTTGGCCCGCGGCCGGGCCGGGTGGGGCATGCTAGGACCCGTGCTGACAGCTCGACTCGGCCCAGCGAGGGTTGGCCGGAGGTTTGCCCGAGTGGTCGAAGACGTGAGTTGCATGGTCGAGGTGACGATGCCGCGTCGAGATGGCCGGCACTCAAGGAGAGCACCGTG
>WHSS01000036.1 GCA_009379975.1 Actinophytocola sp. | reverse complement strand
GGGGATATCTACGCGAACGTTCACACCGAACAGGCCCCGGGAGGAGAGATCCGCGGCCAGCTGGACGGCCCCCGTACGGTTACGCTGCCGTATATGCTGATCCTGCTTCCCCCGTCGGAATCCAAGGCGACCGGCGGCCGTGGCGAGCGGCTCGATCTCGACGCGCTGTCGTTTCCCGAGCTCAACCCCACGCGCCGCCGGCTCATCACCGCGCTGACGGCGTTGGCCGCCGACGTGCCCGCGAGCCTGACCGCGCTGGGGTTGTCGGAGCGACAGGCAGACGAGGTCGAACGCAATGCCCGGCTGCTCACCTCGCCGACGATGCCCGCGCTGCGCCGCTACACCGGCGTGCTCTACGACGCCCTGGCCCCCGGCGGCTTCACGCGCGCCGAGCGGGCGAGGGCCGAGCGGCGGCTGGTGACCGCTTCGGCGTTGTTCGGCCTGGTACGCGCGGCTGAGCGAATCCCGGCCTACCGGCTCTCGGGCGGGTCAACCCTGCCCGGGCTGCCGACGCTGCGCGCCCTATGGCGGCCAGTACTGGAGCCGACCCTGGCCGGGTTCGACGGTCTGCTGGTCGACCTGCGCTCGGGCACCTACTCGGCACTGGCCAGGACGCCCGGCGCGGTCACCGTCCGCGTGGTGACCGAAGACGGCACCGGCAGACGCAAGACGGTGAGCCACCACAACAAGGCCTACAAGGGCAAGCTCGCCGCTGAGCTGGCGCGTTGCAGGCGAGAGCCGGAAACCATCGACGACCTGTTGCTGGTCGCGAGCAGCTGCGGGTTCAAGATCGAGCAGAGCGGCCCGCGGCAACTCGAACTGCTCACGGAGTAGCCCGGGTAGTACCGGCAGCTCAGCCCGTCACGAGCGCTACGACCTCATCGGCGCAGCCCCACGACACGGTGATGCCGACGCCACCGTGGCCGTAGCAGTGGACCACGTCGTCGACCCGCTCCACCCGGATCTCCTGCCGGAGCGGCCGCAGACCGACCCGCACGCCCAGTACCTCGGCGTCCGCGATCTCCGGCACCAGCTCGCCGCAACGGCGCAAGATGTCCCGCGTCGTGTCCGGATCCGGCTCCAGCGCGTCGCTGCCGACCTCCTCGGTGCCGCCGCACACGGCGTGGTCACCGTGCGGCAGCACATAGCTGAAGTCGTCCTCGTCGACGACCCATTCGGTGAGGCCCGGATCCGCCACGTGCACGACCTGGCCCCGCGCCGGGATGACCGTACTGTCACCGGCGAGCCTGCCCGCGCCGAGGCCCGCGGCGTTGACCACGACATCGGCGTCGGCTTCGACCTGGCCGAGATCGCGCAAGCCGCGGTAATCCCTCCGCACACCCGCACTGGCGACCTCGCCGGTGAGCCATTCGAGGTAGCGGCGCATATGAACCAACGGCGGCCGGCTCCGCAGCGCATCAACCCACGGTGCGCCGACACCGGTATCGCGGGTGATGCCGCCTACCGCGTCCGACCACAGCGGCACCGGCCGGTCCTGCCGTCGCAGAAGTTTGCCGGGCAGCATCCGGACGCCGGTGCCCGGTTGGTCCGCCAGCCGCTTGAACTCGACAACGCTGGCTTCGGTCCACCGCGCGCAGCGATCGGCCGGCTCGGCATGGCGGGGATAGATCAACCCGCCCGCGACGACCGAGGTCGTGTCGGTGGTGGCATCCGCGCTCACCACCGTCACCTGGTGCGAAGCCTCCGCCAGCCGGAGCGCGCAGCTCAGGCCGATCACACCGCCGCCAACCACCGTGACGCGCACGCCACCACCTCCACATCGACCAGATCGACTCGGACACCCAGCCTGCCACGGCCCGCGAGAAAATTCCGTTGCGCACGACGCCGGGCCGCAGCCACACTAAGCCAACCGACGGCCGCCAGCCGTGTCGCGCGAGTGGAGGAGGTGCCCAGTGCCAAGGACTGTCCTGGGCGTTGTTTCTCGCCCTCCCGTTGCCCCGCGCGGCTGATCCGCGACTGATCCCCGACTGATCCCCGACTGATCACGGTCGTAGCGCCAGTGGGGCGCCCACACACCTTCAGGAGACCCCACAGTGCGCCAGCACGATTTCTACCGTGACGACTTTCCCAGCGACGACCGCGAATACTCATCCCGCAAGCCTCGCCGCAAGCGACGCTTCGACGACGAACCGGAGCCGACCCGTGGCGGCAGGCTGACCGAGGCGGAACGCGTTCGCCTTGCCTTACTTCGCGAGGACGCCTATGCCGAACCCGAGATCCCCGGGGGCGGTGACCGCTGGTCCACCTGGGATCGCGGCACGCACGGACCAGCACCCCGGCCCCACTGGGTGGTGACCGAACTCGCCGCGGTCGACACCGATCTCGGCGTGCTCAAGACCGGCAAGGAGGCCGACGTCCACCTGCTGCGGCGCGGTGTCCCCGGTGGCAGGCAGAGTCTGCTCGCGGCCAAGCGCTACCGCAGTGACGAGCACCGGCTCTTCCACCGCGACGCCGGCTACCTCGAAGGCCGGCGGCTGCGCCGGTCGCGTGAGATGCGCGCGATCGAGAACCGGACCGCGTTCGGCCGCAACCTGATCGCCGAGCAATGGGCCGCCGCCGAGTTCGACGCCCTCGGCAGGCTCTGGGAAGCGGGCCTGCCGGTGCCCTACCCGGTGCAGCGCGACGGGACCGAACTGCTGATGGAGTTCCTCGGCGACGAGGACGGCACCGCGGCCGCCCGGCTCGCCCAGCTACGCCCCGGCCCGGAGGAGCTCAGAGACCTGTGGGGGCAGGTGATCTCCGCCATGGAACTGCTCGCGGCCGATGGCCTGGCACACGGCGACCTCTCGGCCTACAACCTGCTGGTCCATCGGGGGCGGCTGATGCTGATCGACCTGCCCCAGGTGGTCGACGTCGTCACCAACCCGCGCGGTGTCGAGTACCTCACCAGGGACGCACTGACCGTCGCGGGCTGGTTCGAGCAACGCGGGCTGCCCGGCTACGTGATCGACTCCGGGAAGTTGATCGAGCGGCTGCTGGCGGTGGCGCTGCGGTGAGATGCGGCATGCCCGCGTCGAATCGGTGAGGCGCTGCGGTACAGTTGACCTGTCAATACGACGCATATCGCGTCGGGTTCGTCCCTGTATTTGCCCACCGATAATCGGTGACAGTGCGCCTCGCCCAAGGGTGGCTGGGTCGCATCTGCGCTCAGGGCCGGACCGGCTATTCAGCCGGTGCCGGTCGCGCGGGTCCACGCACCCGTGGAAAGTCCGGGCCTGCTGGTGACGTACCACCACTCGAAAGGCACCCGTGACCATCACGCAAGACACGGCGCACACCCGCGCGCCCAAGAACCGCAAGCCGAGGCACCGCGACGCAAGTAAGGGACGTTTCTCCCCCGAGGCCCCGGCACGTACCAGCACTGCAGCTCAGTACACCAGCCACACCGTCAAGCCAGGCACCACGTTCGCCGACTTCGGGTTGCCGATCGGGCTGCTCAATGGCCTGCGTGACGCAGGCATCGACACGCCGTTCCCGATCCAGGCCGCCACGCTGCCGGACGCCATGGCAGGCCGCGACGTGCTCGGCAGGGCGCAGACCGGCTCGGGCAAGACGCTGGCCTTCGGCCTGGCGCTGCTGGCCCAGCTCGACGGCGGCCGGGCACGCCCGAACCGCCCCCGCGCGCTGGTGCTGGTACCGACGCGCGAGCTCGCGATGCAGGTCGCCGATGCGCTGACGCCGCTGGCCAAGGCCACCGGCCTGTGGTGCCGCACGGTCGTCGGCGGCATGTCGTTCGGCAGGCAGGCCGACGCGCTCAACCGCGGTGTCGACCTGCTGATCGCCACCCCCGGCAGGCTCTCCGACCATGTGCGCCAGGGCACGTGCACGCTCTCCGATGTCGGATTCGTCGCGCTCGATGAGGCCGACCAGATGGCCGACATGGGCTTCCTGCCGCAGGTCCGCGAGATCATGGACCTCACGCCGAAGACCGGGCAGCGGCTGCTGTTCTCCGCGACGCTGGACGGCGCCGTCGGAGCGCTGGTGCGGCAGTACCTCGTCGAGCCGGTCGAGCGCTCGGTCGCACCGGTGACGGCCAGCGTGACCACCATGGATCACCACGTGCTCTCGGTGTCACGGCACGAAAAGCAGGCCGTCGCCACCGAGATCGCCGCCCGTGAGGGCCGCACGATCATGTTCGTGCGCACCAAGCACCACGCCGACCGGATGGCGCAGCAGATGCGCATGGTGGGCGTGCCCGCGGTTGCGCTGCACGGCGGCAAGACCCAGGGTCAGCGCAACCGCGTGCTGGAAGACTTCAAGAGCGGTCGCTCGACCGCGCTGGTGGCGACCGATGTCGCCGCACGCGGTATCCACGTCGACGACGTGAGCCTGGTGCTCCACATCGACCCGCCCGCCGACTCCAAGGACTACCTGCACCGCGCCGGCCGCACCGCCCGCGCGGGCGCATCCGGCACCGTGGTCACGCTGATCACCCCCGACCAGCGCGGCTCCGTCCGCCGGATCACCGAGCGGGCGGGCGTGAAGCCCAAGATGGCGCAGGTCCGGCCCGGCGACGCCGAACTGGCCCGGATCACCGGTGCGCAGCAGCCCAGCGGCGAGCCGGTGCGCGAGCCGGCACCCGTAAGGTCCGCGAAGCGCTTCGAAGGCAGGCGCTCCGGCAACGGCGGCGGCCATGTCCGGCGCGGCGACGGCAGACGCTCCCCTCGCCAAGGCGGCGGCGACCGCGACGGCGGCGGCCAGTTCGGCGGCTCCGGCCGGGGTTCACGTAACCCCCACCGCGGCGCCGCTCACGGCCAGCGGTCGCGGAAGGTGCGCGAGTAACCACCCACGTTCACCGGGACAGCGCCGGGCAGGTGTTATAGGGCGAACAGTTCGAAGGTGCAGGCGAGCTCGCACCCGAACTGTTCGCCCGCGTGCTCGGCGCTGTGCCGGAGAAACGGTCCGGGGTCGGCCATGTCGCCGCCCAGTCCCGCCAGGTATGCGGCGTGGGCTTCCAGCGACTCGACGGAACGGTCGAAGGTGGCCGTGATGTCGATCGCGTGAGTGGCATGAGGCGATGCCGGCAGCGCGACCCAGCGCACCCCGCCCCACGGCTCGAGGCCACCGTCGAGTTGGTCGCGGAAGACCCAGCGGTTGCCCGCATCGCGCGCCGCGTCAAGCGTCGCGGCACCGACATTGCGATGGTCGGCGGTGTTGAGGTAGCCACCTGGCCAGGTCTCACGGTGGTTGTTCGTGATGAGAAGTTCCGGCCGGTATCGCCGGATCGCTGCCGCGATGTCCTTGCGTAGGTGCAGCGTTTGTTCGATGACGCCGTCGGGATGGTCGAGAAACTCCACCTCGCTGACCCCGACGATCGCCGCACTCGCCCGCTGTTCCCGCTCTCGTGTCGGCCCCGCCTCGACCGGATCCATGCCATCGATGCCCGCTTCGCCCCTGGTCACCAGCAGGTAGGTGATCTCGCGGCCCTCATCGGTCCACCGCGCTATGGCACCCGCCGCGCCGTACTCGAGATCGTCCGGGTGCGCCACGACCGCCAGCGCCCGCTGCCAATCGGTCGGCATCGCTGCCAATTCCGTCACGTCCAGCCACCTCCATGATCTCGGCCTGTCGTCCCGATGCGACACTGCCATATGTGAACCTGCCAGGTGGCCAAAGCGCGGCGGAACCCGACAACGTCTTCGACTGGCTCGACGTCGAGGCCGAGAAGCGGGCCGAGGCCGGTCTCGTCCGGCGGCTACGGCCCCGGCCGTCGCAGGCCGCCGAGCTGGATCTGGCCGGCAACGACTACCTCGGGCTGGCGAGGGACAAGCGCGTCGCCGGTGCGGCCGCGGCCGCCGCACTGCGCTGGGGCGCCGGCGCGACGGGCTCCCGGCTGGTCACCGGCTCGACCGAACTGCACGCCGAACTCGAACAGGAACTCACCAAGTTCACCGGTGCGCAGGCCGCCCTGGTGTTCTCCTCCGGGTTCACCGCCAACCTCGGCGCGATCACCGCGCTCTCCGGCCGGGATTCAGCGATCGTCACCGACGCCTACATCCACGCCTCGCTGATCGAGGGCTGCCGCCTCTCCCGGGCCGACGTCGCGGCCATCGCGCACAACGACCCCGCCGCTGTCGCGCATGCGCTGCGGACCCGGCGGCACCGGCGCGCCATGGTGGTCACCGACTCGGTGTTCTCGGTCGACGGCGACATCGCGCCGCTGCCGGAGCTCGCCGGCCTCTGCCGGGAAACCGGTGCGGCGTTGCTGGTGGACGACGCGCATGGCTTCGGCGTGCTCGGCGAGGGCGGCCGAGGTGCGGTGCACCAGGCGGGACTCAGCAAGGCGCCCGATGTCGTCACCACGATCACGCTGTCGAAGTCGCTCGGCGCCCAGGGTGGCGCCGTGCTCGGACCACGCAAGGTCATCCGGCACCTCACCGAGACCGCGCGCAGCTTCATCTTCGACACCGCGCTGGCGCCGGCGAGCGCCGGTGCGGCCCTGGCCGCGCTCGGGGTGTTGCGCGAGGAACCGCAGCGGGCGGCCCACGTACGTGAGCTGGCGCAGCGCATCGCCGATCGGTTGACCGAGGCAGGACTGCCGGTGAGCACCCCTGACGCGGCGGTGATCTCGGTGCGCGCTCCGTCGCCGGACGACGCCCTCGGCTGGGCGGCACGCTGCGCCGAGCGAGGCATCCGGGTCGGGTGTTTCCGGCCGCCATCGGTGCCGGACGGCATCTCCCGGCTGCGGCTGACCGCGCGCGCCGACCTCACCGAGGCCGACGTGGACCGCGCGGTCAACGTGATCACCGCGACGGCGCCAGATCCACGTTCGTGAGTGGCTATCAGTGTTCTAACCCTGATCGGCACTCACGACTCGGGTGGCCTGCGCCGCATCGACATGTGCGGGATGCCGTCCTCGTCGTACTCGTCGCCCTCCGGCACGTACCCGTAGCGCGCGTAGAACCCCTTCGCGTAGGTCTGGGCGCCTAACACCGACTCGGCGTCGCCGATGGTCTCCAGCGCCGCCGCCATCAGCTTCGCTCCCGCACCGCTGCCCCTGGCCGCCGCCGAGGCGCACACCCGTCCTACCCGCAGTACCCCGTCCTGCTCGGCGAGGATCCGCAGGCAGCCCGCGATCTCCTCGCCGCCGGACAGCCAGAGATGCCGGGTGCTGCCGAGCAGGTCGAGGCCGTCCAGTTCCTGGTAAGGGCACCGTTGTTCGACCACGAATACCTCGACCCGCAGCCGCAGCAGGGCGTAGAGGTCCGGCGCGCTGAGTTCATCGCCTCGCGCTGAGCGAATGTCTGCCATACGCCGTGCTTAGCACACCCGCTACCCGCACAGCCGCTCAACCGCCGAGTATCGGGATGCCGATCGAGTCGGGAGCCACACCACTCCGCGACCCCTCGACCGCGGCCTTGATCTCAGCTTCGAACGCGCGAACCTCGGTGTACACGCCGGGCTTTTCGGGGCGAGCGCACCCTTCGCCCCAGGAGACCACGCCGATCAACCGGTCGCCGGCGATCAGCGGTCCGCCGGAGTCGCCCTGGCAGGCATCAACGCCGCCCTTCTGGTATCCGGCGCACACCATCTGCTCGGGCTGGTAGTCGCGGTATGTCTCCTCGCAGTCCCCGTCGGCTCGCAGCGGCACGCGGGCCTCGCGGAGGTAGTTCGAGGACGGGCCACGTTCGGCTATCCGGCCCCAGCCCAGCACCGTCGCTTCGGTTCCCTTGGCGTACTGGTCTTCGTCCTCGGCGGTCGCGGGCCGGATCGTCTCGTACGGCACCTTCTCCTCGAGCGTCAGCACCGCGATGTCGTTCCCGTCGGTCACTCTCGAGTAATCCTCGTGGATCCACATGTCGGCCACCCCGACGTCGGTGCCCTCGTCGGTCCTGGTGTCGTGCCTGCCCGCGACGACCGAGATGCGCCGCGGGGAGCTTCGTGCCACGCAATGTGCGGCGGTCACCACCTTGTCGGGCGTGATCAGCGTGCCGCCGCAGAACTGCTTGCCGCGCCGATCCGCGAGGTAAACCACGTAGGGGTGCTCGTCCGGCTCGGCTTCGCTGCCGCCGACGATCTTCGGCTGCGGACCCGCGGTCGCCTGGTTGGCCACCGCTCCCGCCACGCCCACCACCGTCAACGCCGCCGCCACCAGCAGGGCCGTCACGCCCATCAACCGGGCAAGGCCCAACCGCTGTCTCACTCGGACTCCTTGGCTCGGGCGCCGCGGCCGTTTCCCCCGCAGAGTGGCCGATCGGCGCGCACGGTCACACCTACCGGAGTCAATCGACTGCGAGGCGTGAGCTTCCCGCTGAGCTTAGTGGCTGACGCTACGATCCGTTGTCACCGAATCGAGTGACATACGGACCATCGTGCGGTGGTCACCCCCGGGAATTGCGGAGCGCGCCTGCCGGTTTACTACGGGTGTGACGCACTACGACTTGGTCATCATCGGCACCGGCTCCGCCAACTCCATCCTCGACGAGCGCTTCGCGGGCTGGCGAGTCGCGATCGTGGAGAAGGGCGTGTTCGGCGGGACCTGCCTGAACGTGGGCTGCATCCCCACCAAGATGTTCGTGCACGCCGCCGACGTGGCCCGATCGGCGACCACCAGCTCCGACCTTGGCGTGGACGCCGAGTTGCGCGGGGTGCGGTGGGCCGACGTGCGGGACCGCATCTTCGGCCGGATCGACCCGATCGCCGCGGGCGGCAAGAAGTACCGCGCCGAGCACCCCGACAACGCCAACGTCACCCTCTACGACGGCACGGCGCGCTTCACGGGGCAGAAGACGCTCGCGATCGAGCTGACCGAGGGCGGCGAAGCGGAAACCATCACGGCGGACAAGATCGTGCTCGCCGCGGGCGGCCGAGCCGTCGTGCCGGACGTCCCCGGCCTGTCCGAGGTCGACTTCCACACCTCCGACACCGTGATGCGGATCGACAAGCTCCCGGCGAGCGCGATCATCCTGGGCAGCGGGTTCGTCGGTACCGAATTCGCCCACGTGCTGTCCTCGTTCGGCGTCGCCGTCACCGTGATCGCGCGGTCACAGGCCCTGCTGCGCAGGCAGGACGGCGCGGTCAGCGAACGGTACACCGAACTCGCCGCGGAGCGCTGGGATGTCCGGCTCGGCCGCAAGACCGTCGCGGCACGCCGGACCGAGACGGGCATCGCGCTCGACCTGACCAGCGCCGAGGGGAAGGAGACGGTCGAGGCCGAACTGCTGCTCGTCGCGGTGGGCCGAACCCCCAACTCCGACCTGCTCGACCTGCCCGCGGGCGGAGTGGCCACCACTCCCGACGGCTTCGTCGAGGTGGACGAGTATCAGCGCACCACGGTGGACGGCATCTTCGCGCTGGGCGACCTCTCCTCGCCCTACGAACTCAAGCATGTGGCCAACCACGAGGCCCGGGTCGTCCGGCAAAACTTGCTCACTCCGGACAACCCGGTCGCCGCCGACCACCGTTTCGTGCCGCACGCGGTGTTCACGTCGCCGCAGATCGCCTCGGTCGGGCTCACCGAGGAGGAGACGCGCGAGCGCGGTCTGCGCTACGTCACGGCGACGCAGAACTACGCCGACATCGCCTACGGCTGGGCCATGGGCGACACCGCCGGCTTCGCGAAGGTACTGGCCGATCCCGCGACGGGGCAACTGCTCGGCGCGCACGTCATCGGCCCGCAGGCGCCTACCGTGATCCAGCCGGCGATCCAGGCGATGAGCTTCGGCCTCGACGCGCGCAGCATGGCGCGCGGCCAGTACTGGATTCACCCGGCCATGCCTGAGGTGCTCGAGAACGCCCTGGTCAAGCTCGAACTGGACTGAAAGACGCCTTCAGTCCGCTGGGCGGAGTGAAAGGAGCTTTCAGTCCGTTGAACGGACTGAAAGCGTCTTTCAGCGCGCAGTTGACTACGGCAGGGTGAGGATCTCCGGTCCGTTCGCGGTCACCACGATGGTGTGCTCGAACTGGGCGGTCCACAGCTTGTCCTTGGTGGTGACCGTCCAGTCGTCGTCCCAGACGTCGTAGTCGACCGTGCCGAGGGTGATCATCGGCTCGATGGTGAACGTCATGTTCTCTTCGATCAGCGTCGTGACGCCCGGCTCCTCGTAGTGCAGCACCGTCGGCGCGGTGTGGAACGCGGGGCCGACACCATGCCCGGTGAAGTCACGGACGACGCCGTAACCGAAGCGCTTCGCGTAGGACTCGATCACCCTGCCGATGACGTTGAGCCGCCGCCCGGGCCGTACCGCCTTGATGGCACGCATGGTCGCCTCGTGGGTGCGCTCGACCAGCAGCCGCGCCTCCTCCGAAACATCGCCTGCCAGAAACGTCGCGTTGTTGTCGCCGTGCACGCCGCCGATGTAGGCCGTCACATCGATGTTGCAGATGTCGCCGTCCTCGATGACGGTCGAGTCGGGGATGCCGTGGCAGATGACCTCGTTGAGCGAGGTGCAGCACGATTTGGGGAAATGCCGGTAGCCCAGCGTCGACGGGTATGCGCCGTGGTCGAGCAGGAACTCGTGCACCACCTTGTCGATGTCGTCGGTGGAGTTGCCGGGCTTGACCGCCTTGCCGCCCTCTTCCAGCGCCTGCGCGGCGATCCTGCCCGCGACACGCATCGCCTCGATCACCTCGGGCGTGCGAACGCCGTTGCCGCCCTCTTTGCGCGGTGCGGGCTTGTCCACGTACTCGGGACGGGCGATGGACGACGGGACGGCGCGCCGCGGTGTCTGGACACCCGGCTTCAACGGAGCACGCATGAAACCACCCTAAGACCTAGGCATTGGCTGCGAGGAACCGGTGCGCGGCCCCGACCGCGGGCTTGGAGCTGTCGCCCCCGACGATGAGCACCGCGAACGCCAGGTCGCCCTGGAACCCGGCGAACCAGCCGTGCGACTTCTTGCCGTCGCCGAACTGGGCGGTGCCGGTCTTGCCATGCACCCCCGGCAGGTCCGCGAGCTGGGTCGCCGAGCCCTCGGTCACCACCTTGCGCATCATCTGGCGCAGCGCCTTGACATGCTTGCCCGGCAAGGGCTCGCCGAGGTCGGACGCCTTGGTCTCCTCCCCTGTCAGCACCGAAGGCGTCGGGGTCTTGCCCGCCTTCACCGTGGCGGCCGCGAGGGCGAGCCCGAACGGGCTGCTCAGGATCTTGCCCTGGCCGAAGCCGTTCTCCGCCCGCTGCACCACGCCGTCCGCGGCGGGCGCCGAGCCGGTGATGGTGGTGATGCCGGGGATCTCGAAGTCGGCACCGATGCCGAGGTCGCGCGCTGACTTGGTCAGCGCGTCGGCGGGCAGGTCGACCGCGAGCTGGGCGAAGGTGGTGTTGCAGGACTTGGCGAAGGCTCGTGACAAAGTCACCTTGCCGAGCTCGAACCGGTCGTCGTTGGGGACCAGCCTGCCCTTGAACACCTTCGTTCCCGGGCAGTCGACCTTGCTCCCGGGGCGCACCTTGCCCGAGGACAGCCCGGCGAGCGCGGTCGCGATCTTGAAGGTGGATCCGGGCGGATAGCGGCCGGTCAGCGCGATGGCACCCTGCTTGTCGGCCTTGGCGTTCTGGGCGACGGCGAGAATGTCGCCGCTGCTCGGCTGCAGCGCCACGATGGCGGCAGGTTTGCTGACGCCGGCGAGCGCGTCTTCAGCGGCGGCCTGCGTGGTGCGGCGCAGCGTGGTGTCCACGGCCTCGCTCGGCTTGGCGGGCTCGGCATGCAGTTCGGCGATTTCGCCGCCGGAGGCATCGCGGGCGATGATCCGCCAGCCTGCCTCGCCCGCGACCCGCTTCTCCACCAAGCTCCTGATCCCGGCCAGGATCTGCACGCCGAAGTCCTTGCTGGGCGCGAGCAGGCGCTCCTGCTTGCGGAACTTCACACCCGGCAGGTCGTAGATGGCGGACTTGACGCTGAGGTAGTCGGTCTCACGCAGCACCGCGACCAGCGACGAGCCGTTCTTGCCCTTGGCCTTCCGCGCGCCTGCTTCGATGGACTTCGCGGTGATCCCGGCCTCGAAGCGCCGCAGCGAATTCGACAGCGCATTGGCAACCTTGTCAACGCCGCCATCCGCCTTGGCTTCCGCCGGGTACAGCATGATCGACACCACGTTCTTGGGCTCCAGCAGCGGACTGCCCTCCCGGTCGAGCACCGGCGCGAGATCAGGCTCCTCGACCTGCAGCGCGATCGTCTGCTGCGCCGCCAACTCGGGGTGCAGCATCGAGGGCGACCAGCGCAGCCGCCATCCCTCGTCACCGGGCACCAGTTCCGCCTCGGCCTGATAGGTCCACTCCCGCCGCTCCGGCAGCTCCCACGTCAGCGCGAGCTTCGCGGTCGCGCTCGAACCGTCCCCCGCTTCGCTGGCCTCGCTGACCGACCCGGTGATCCGCTCGGGCTCCAAGGCGTCGCGAGCCTGATCGAGCACTGCCTTCGCCGCCTTCGGCGAGTCGGTGAGCGCGGCGGCGCGCTGTGTGTTGCCGCCCGAGAGCGCGTCGATGAACGCCTTGGCGGTGTCCTCGGGCTGCTCGGAGTCGAACAACGAGCAGCCACTCGCCGTGACCGCGAGCAGGAACGCGAGCAGCATCGTCATGGTCGTTCGCACGCTGCCCGAGTATGCCGCACACCGGCAGTTCGGCGCCGCCGGGCTATTCATCCTAGAACAGCACGGTGGCGAACTCGCCGACCCTGGTGAAGCCAATCTTGCGGTAGGCGGCCAGGGCCGGGGTGTTGAACGAGTTCACGTAGAGGCTCGCGGTGCGGCCCAGGCCGTTGACGAGCCGGGAGACCACCGCGGCCGTGCCCGCGGCGCCCATGCCCATGCCGCGGCGATCCGGGCGGACCCATACCCCCTGGATCTGGCCGACGGTGGCCGACATCGCGCCGATCTCGGCCTTGAACACCACCTCGCCGCCTTCGAACCGGGCGAACGCGCGGCCGGCGGCGATCAGCTCCGCCACGCGCGCCCGGTAGCTCACGCCGCCGTCGCCGAGACGGGGGTCGACGCCGACCTCCTCGGTGAACATCGCGACGGCGGCGGGATAGTACCGGTCCAGCTCGTAGGACTCGACCCGCCGCACGCGGTGGTCGATCTGGCCCTCCGGCGGCGCGTCGAGTGCGAGCAGCGGCTGCTCGGGGCGCAGTTCGCGGGGGGTGCCCCAGCTGCCTGCGAGTTCCTCCCACAACCGGTGGACCTGAGTGGCGGGCCCGACGATGGAGGAACAGGACCGTGGCCGCCGCGCCGCACGGTCGGCGAACGAGCGCATCGCCGACGCGTCGCCGCGCAGCGGAATCATGTTCGGGCCCACAAAGCACAGCCCCCGGAGCGCTCCGGAACGCGCACCGCGCCCATCCGGCGTCCACAGCTCACCGCCCAGGCGTAGCGGGTCGACACCGGCCGCCTCGACCCGCGCACTGACCATGCAGCTGCCCACCGGGTCCTCGGCGAGCGCAGCGCGAATCGACGGGTAGTCCCGTTCGTCGAGAAGCCGTGCGCCCGCGAGCCGCAACACCCGTCCAGCCTGCCAGAGAACCCCGGGTAACAGCTAACGCCCACGCGCGCTGAAAGACGCCTTCAGTCCATTGAGCGGACTGAAGGCGTCGTTCAGCTTACGGTGACCGTGGGTGTTCCAGCGCCGGTGGCATTGCCCGACTCGCCCGACTCGCCCGACTCGCCTACCTCGTCGGCGATTCGCATGGCTTCCTCGATGAGGGTTTCCACGATCTGCGCCTCCGGGACGGTCTTGATGACCTCGCCCTTGACGAAGATCTGCCCCTTGCCGTTGCCCGAGGCCACCCCGAGGTCGGCTTCGCGCGCCTCCCCCGGCCCGTTGACGACGCAACCCATGACGGCGACCCGCAACGGAACCTCCATGCCCTCAAGGCCAGCGGTGACCTCATCAGCCAGCTTGTAGACGTCCACCTGCGCGCGGCCGCAGGACGGGCAGGACACGATCTCGAGCTTGCGCGGCCGGAGGTTCATCGACTGCAGGATCTGCGTGCCGACCTTGACCTCCTCGACCGGCGGCGCGGAGAGCGAGACGCGAATGGTGTCGCCGATCCCCTGCCGCAGCAGCGCACCGAAGGCCACCGCCGACTTGATGGTCCCCTGAAACGCCGGGCCCGCTTCCGTGACGCCGAGGTGCAGCGGGTAATCGCACTGCTCGGCGAGGATCTCGTAGGCGCGGATCATGGTCACCGGATCGTTGTGCTTGACCGAGATCTTGACGTCGTGGAAGTCGTGTTCGGCGAACAGGCTCGCCTCCCACAACGCGGACTCCGCCAGCGCCTCCGGGGTGGCCTTGCCGTACTTCTGCATCAGCCGCGGGTCGAGCGAGCCCGCGTTGACGCCGATCCGGATCGGCGTGCCGTGATCTCGCGCGATCTCGGCGATGTCTTTCACCTTGTCGTCGAACTTCTTGATGTTGCCCGGATTGACCCGCACCGCCGCGCAGCCCGCTTCGATCGCGGCGAAGACGTAGCGGGGCTGGAAGTGGATGTCGGCGATGACCGGGATCTGCGACTTCTTCGCGATGGCGGGCAACGCCTCGGCGTCATCGGCGGTGGGACAAGCCACCCGCACGATGTCGCAGCCCGCCGCGGTCAGCTCGGCGATCTGCTGCAGCGTCGCGTTGACATCGGCGGTGACGGTGGTGGTCATCGACTGGACCGACACCGGGTACTCGCTGCCGACACCGACGGTGCCGACCATGAGCTGCCGGGTCTGCCTGCGCTCGGCGAGCACGGGTGGCGGTGTTGCTGGCAAGCCAAGATCGACGGTCATTACTGCCTCGAACTCCTAGGGCTTCTCACGGTGGATCGTGCGTGGTCAGGGCGCTCGCGGCCCGCTACGCACTCACGAGCCACGATACCTTTACTGCGGCAGGTGGATCGGGTTCACGATGTCCGCGGTCACCGTGAGGAGCACCACCGCGCCGCCGATGATCACGACCACCATGGTCACCGCCGACAGCTTGGTGTAGTCGACCGGGCCGCCCGCGGCCTTGCCCCGGAGCTGCCGGAACCAGTCGCGCACCCGCTCGTACCAGGTAATGGCGATATGTCCGCCGTCGAGCGGCAGCAGCGGCAGCAGGTTGAACACCCCGACGAAGAAGTTCAGCATCGCCAGGACCAGCAGGAACACGTCCCAGAGGCCACGCTCGGCGGCCTCACCACCGATGATGCTGGCGCCGACGACGCTGACCGGGGTGTCCGGGTCGCGCTCGCCGCCGAAGATGGCTTCGACGACCTTGGGCATCCGTTCCGGGAAGCGCATCAGCGCCTGCCAGGTGTGCTCGAACATTTCGCCGGTGAAGGCAACGGTGGCCGGTACGGCAGCGCCCGGGCCGTATTCGAACTTGCCCTCGACCTTGATCCCGATCATGCCGATCTGCCGGGTACCCGTGGTCTCCTCGCCCGACTCGGCATCCGCCGCGTTCGGCAGCGCGACCTGAATGACCTCGATCTCGAGCGGCACGGCCTCGCCGTCGCGGTCGACGGTGAGCTGAACGGTGCCTTCACGGCGCTGGATCGCCTCCTGCGCCTCACTCCAGTCGGCGACGGGCTTGCCTTCGACCGCGGTGATGACGTCGCCGGGAAGCACGCCCGAGTCCTTCGCGGGCTGCGGGTCACCTGGCTCACAGCTCAGGGTCCGCAGCTCCTCGGTGGTGGTCGCGCCCTTGGCGCAGGTGAGGGCGCCCACCTGCGCCTTACCGTCGATATTGGGCAGGCCCAGGCTCACCGCCAGGATGTAGAGCACGATGAAACCGATGATGAAGTGCGTGAACGACCCGGCGGCGAGCACGACCGTGCGCTTCCAGGTCTTGTACCGCCACATCGCGCGCGAGTTCTCGTCGGGTTTGATGTCGTCGAGCGCGGTCATGCCCGCTATGTCGCAGAACCCGCCCAGCGGGACGGCCTTGAGCCCGTACTCGGTCTCGCCCCTGCGGAAGGAGAACAGCGTCGGCCCGAACCCGACGAAGTAGCGGCGCACCTTCATGCCGAACCACTTCGCGGTCATCATGTGCCCCGCTTCGTGCAGCGCGATCGACACGCAGATGCCCAGCGCGAAGAGCACGATGCCCAGCGCATAGAGGGGGAGGTTCGACTCCACTTACCTGTTCCTTCCCAGCTCGGCCGCGCGGGCGCGCGCCCATTGCTCCGCAGCGAGCACGTCATCGATGTCCCGAGGTTCGCGCCGCCACTCGTCCGCGGCGGTAACCACCTCGGACACAGTGTCCACAATCGAGGTGAAGCTGGTGTTCTGTGTGAGAAATCCCGCTACCACCACTTCGTTCGCCGCGTTGTAGACCGCGGGCAGGCAGCCGCCCGCCTTACCGGCCTCGCGGGCGAGCTCGACGGCCGGAAACGCCTCGTTGTCCAGCGGTTCGAAGGTCCACGCCGACGCCTGCGACCAGTCACACGCTCCGGCGGCACCGGGCACCCGGTTCGGCCAGTTCAGCGCCAGCGCGATCGGCAGGCGCATGTCGGGCGGGCTGGCCTGCGCGAGCGTGGAGCCGTCGGTGAAGGTCACCATCGAATGCACGATGGACTGCGGGTGCACCACCACGTCGATCGCGTCGTAGTCCACGCCGAACAACAGCTGTGCCTCGATGAGCTCCAGGCTCTTGTTCACCATGGTCGCCGAGTTGACGGTGACCACGGGGCCCATCGACCACGTCGGGTGCGCCAGGGCCTGCTCGACCGTGACGTGCGCCAGTTCTTCGCGGGTGCGGCCGCGAAACGGGCCGCCCGACGCGGTGAGCACCAGCTTTTCGACTTCATCGGCGCGCCCGCCCCGCAACGCCTGCGCCAGGGCGGAATGCTCGGAGTCGACCGGGACGATCTGCCCCGGCTTGGCGGCGGCCAGTACCAGCGGCCCGCCCGCGACCAGCGACTCCTTGTTCGCGAGCGCCAGCGTCGCGCCGGTGGCCAGCGCGCGCAGCGTCGGCTCCAGCCCTTGCGAGCCGGGCATGCCGTTGAGCACGACGTCGACCGGCACGGCGTCAATCAGTTCGCTCACCGCATCCGCGCCGGCGAACACCCGCGGCAACCGGAACTCTCCGTGGGCGTAACCGCGCCGCTGCGCCTCGGCG
The DNA here is from genome assembly GCA_009379975.1 of Actinophytocola sp. Lineage (GTDB taxonomy): Bacteria > Actinomycetota > Actinomycetes > Mycobacteriales > Pseudonocardiaceae > WHSS01. The sequence goes on along the minus strand of WHSS01000036.1, from coordinate 10,664 downwards.
TACAGGGCGAGCTGCACGTCCTCGAGCGCGGTGGGCCGGACCACGGCGATGGCCTCGACGCCGTGGGCGATGGCCTGTTCCGCGATCAAAGCAGGCTTCGACCCACCCGCGGCGATGCCCGCGATGCGGAACAGGCCGCGATTGCGCGCAGCGACGTCAAGCGCCTGGGTGCCGATCGAGCCGGTCGAGCCGAGCACGAGCACGGATCGGCGGCCGTCACGAGAGGTTTCGGCTGAACCGGAGATGTTCATCGCCCCCATTCTCGCCCATGCACGCTGGAGGTCGTCGAGCAGCCGACGCATGCGGTTGGGCCATTCGCCGGCAGAGGAGACGGGGCCGCCCGAGCGAAGCGAGCGGTGGTCGCGGCTGCCTGCCCACCGTCAGTCGAGGACATCCGCACGTTTGGTCCTGGCGAATGGACCGGAGCTCGGGTTATATCAGCGGTGTGGGATTATGTTCCGCGAGTACGACCGCTGCCAGTGAGGGAGAGATCGTGGCGTCCAGCAAGCAACTCGAAACGCGGCCCAAGGTTGACCCGCGTGACGAGCCATCCGCCGAGTGGGGCTGGCACGGCTCGTTCCCCAAGACCGTGCGGGTGATGGGCTGGTTCCTCGCGTTCGCGCTGCTCATCATGCTGATCGGTAACCACAACGGCAACACCGAGAACGTCTGGCTGATCGGGATGTCGGTCACCGTGATCGGCGCGCTGCTGCTCGACATGCGCAAGCGCCGCACGTCCTGGCGCAGGTGACCCCGCGCTGAAAGACGCCTTCAGTCCGTTCAACGGACTGAAGGCGTCTTTCAGCTTTTTTTATCCCTCGGCGGCGAGCTGCCCGCAGGCGGCGGCGATCTCCTGACCGCGGGTGTCGCGCACCGTGCAGGCCACTCCCCCGTCGTTGACCCGGCGCACGAACTCGCGTTCCACCGGCTTCGGGCTGGCGTCCCACTTGCTGCCCGGCGTCGGGTTCAGTGGAATCACGTTGACGTGCACCAGATAACCCAGGTGCTTGCGGAGCAGCTTCGCGAGCAGGTCCGCCCGCCACGGCTGGTCGTTGATGTCCCTGATCAGCGCGTACTCGATCGACACCCGGCGGCCGGTCTGCTCCAGGTAGTACCTCGCCGCCTCGAGCACCTCCGACACCGGCCAGCGGTTGTTCACCGGCACCAGCGTGTCGCGTAGCTCATCGTCAGGCGTGTGCAACGACACGGCCAACCGCACCTGAAGACCCTCGTCGGCCAGCTTGCGGATCGCGGGCGCGAGGCCCACGGTCGAGACCGTCACCGAGCGCTGCGAGATGCCCAGCCCGGCAGGTGCGGGATCGGTGATCCGGCGGACCGCGGCGACCACCCGCTTGTAGTTGGCGAGCGGCTCCCCCATGCCCATGAACACGATGTTGGACAGCCTGCCGGCGTTCGGTTCGCCCGCGACCCCCGGCATCAACCCGTCACGCATGACCGCGGCGGCCGAGCGCACCTGATCGACGATCTCCGCGGTGGACATGTTGCGCTCCAGCCCGCCCTGCCCGGTCGCGCAGAACGGGCACGCCATCCCGCAGCCCGCCTGGCTGGAGATACACAACGTCGCACGATCCGGGTAGCGCATCAGCACGCTCTCCAGCAGCGTCCCGTCGTGCGCCTTCCACAGCATCTTGCGGGTGGTGCCCTCGTCGCACGAGTACGCCCGCACCTCGGTGAGCAGCGACGGCATCAGCTCGTTGACCAGGCGCTCACGCGACGCCGCCGGAATATCCGTCATGCCGGTGGGGTCGGCCGTCAGCCGCGAGAAGTAGTGGTTGGAGAGCTGTTTGGCACGAAACGGCTTCTCGCCGAGCTCGACGACGGCCTCCGCTCGCTCGTCCACGGTAAGGTCGGCGAGGTGCCGCGGCGGCATGCCTCGGCGAGGGGCATCGAAAACCAGGGGAAGCGCAGTCATAGCGCCCTCCAGTGTCCCACGCGTTCCGCCCGAGGTGGCGAGTGGCCGGTGTGACAACCAAGCCCGCACGGCCCTCTACGCCGCACTCGGTGAGATCGAAACCGCCGACTGACAGCGGTTGGGCCACCCGCGAGCGGCCTGGGGGTCGGCACTGCGCCAATCGGACGGCATTCGCCGCCAGCACTGGTATCCCGTGATCAACAAAGAGACGATGCCAGCGAAGGGCGAAACATGACCGCTGAGAGTCCCCTGTACACCCCTGCTCCTGGCACCCCGTGCTGGATCGACCTTGCCACCGCGAACGAGCAAGCGGCGCGGGCGTTCTACGCGGAGCTGTTCGGCTGGAGCTACTACAGCAGGCCCGATCCTGCCACCGGCGCGTATACCATCGCCGCGCTCGGCGGTGTCCCCGTCGCCGGCCTGTATCGCGCCGTGCGCAACCAGCCACCCTCGTGGACGGTGCACCTAACCGCGGCCAACGCTCGCAGCGCCGCGGGCTGGGTGACGGGACTGGGAGGCCTTGTCATCCTCGAACCCTTTGACATCCCCGGCCGGGGCAGCATCGCGCATGTGCAGGACCCCACCGGTGCGACATTCGTGCTCTGGGAGGCCGCCACCAGCGCACGGTTCGGCACCGGCTCGCCAGGGATGTTCACCGGGACGGAGTTGAATACCCATGACGGCGTGGCGGCGGATGCCTTCTACGGCAAGCTGTTCGCGCTGACCAGTAGGCAGGTCGAAGGCGGAATGCGCGCCGACTACCACTCGGAGCAGTTCGACATGCCGCTGCTGCACCGCTACGTGATGGGGACGGAGTATCCGGCGTCGACGCCCGCGCACTGGCTCGTCTACTTCACCGCCGACCCGCGGATAGGCGCCGACGGCCTCGCCGAGCACACCCTGACGCTGGGTGGCCAGGTCGTCATCGCGCCATACGACACCGAATTCGGCCGCACCGCCGTGCTTGCCGACCCATGCGGTGCGTCGTTCGCGGTGGTCGACCACACCCGCGCCGTCGAGTATCAGACCCGCGCGGAAGTGGATGACCCCTACGACGACTGAGCGTGAGCAGGCGACCTAAACGAAAGCGGCGAGGAGCACCCAGGACACGACGACCGAGGGCAGCAGCGAGTCGAGCCGATCCATGAGTCCGCCGTGGCCGGGGAGCAGGTTGCCCATGTCCTTGATCCCGAGGTCCCGCTTGATCAGCGACTCGACAAGGTCGCCGAGCGTCGCGGTCAGCACGATCGCGGCGCCGAAGAGCATCCCCTGCCAGACCTGGCCGTCGAGCAACAACGTCACGGTCAGTGAGCCGGCCACGATGCCGGTCACCATCGACCCGGCAAAACCTTCCCAGCTCTTCTTCGGGCTGATCGACGGCGCCATGGGGTGCTTGCCCTTGAGAACGCCCGCCGTGTACCCGCCGACGTCCGACGCGACGACACCGAGAATGAAGGTCAGCACCCGGCCTACCCCGTCCTCGGGTAGCACGAGCATCGCGGCGAACGCGCCGCACAGCGGGAGATACACCAGGGCGAGCGTGGACGCACCGATGTCGCGGACGTATCCGTCGACACCCTGCGGCAGCCGCCACAACAGGCAGAGCAGCACGGTCACGACGAGGGCGACGAGTGTGCCTTGCGCGCCGTACGGCCAGGCCAGCCAGATCATCGCCTGGCCACCGGCGAGCACCGGCAGGAGCGGGACCCTGATCCCGGCCGCCGTACGCATCGCGGTCGTCAGCTCATACGTGCCGACGGCGAGCGCGAGCCCGACCACCCCGATGAACGCATGCCGCACGGTCAGCAGCGACACCAGAATCGCGGCGCCCAGCAGCACCGCGACCGCGATCGCGGCAGGCAGGTTCCTGCCCGCCCGGGACGTCTTCGGCGCCGAAGCCGCCTCGCTCACAACCGCCTCATCCAACTCGGCATCAGACCTCGAGCAGTTCGGCTTCCTTGTGTTTGACCAGTTCCTCGACCTGGTGCACGTAGGCGTCGGTGAGGTTCTGCAACTCCTTCTCGGCCCGGTTGACGTCGTCCTCGCCGACCTCACCGTCCTTGCCGAGCCGCTCCAGCTCTTCCTTGGCTTTACGGCGCACGCTGCGGATCGAGATCTTGGCGTCCTCGCCCTTGGACTTGGCCATCTTGACCATGTCCCTGCGGCGCTCTTCGGTGAGCTGCGGGATGAGCACGCGGATGATCGTGCCGTCGTTGGTCGGGTTCACGCCGAGGTCCGAGTCGCGAATGGCGCGCTCGATCTCGGCGAGCTGCGAGGCGTCGTACGGCTTGACGACCGCCATGCGCGCCTCGGGGATGCTGACGCTGGCCAGCTGGTTCATCGGGGTCGGCGCGCCGTAATAGTCAATGGTGATCCGCGCGAACATGGACGGGTTCGCGCGCCCGGTCCGCACCGAGGACAGGTCCTCCTTGGCGACGGACACCGCCTTCTCCATCTTCTCCTCGGCGTCGAGGAGGGTCTCGTCGATCACGGCTACTCCTTGGTCGTTTCAGGCTCTGTCTGCTCGGGGGGTGGCAACGAGTGTGCCGATCCTCTCACCACGCACGGCCCGGGCGATGTTGCCCTCGGTCAACAGGTTGAACACGATGATCGGCATGTGGTTGTCCATACACAAGGAGAAGGCGGTGGAGTCGGCGACCTTGAGCCCCTTCTCCAGCGCCTCGGCGTGCGTGATGGTCTTGTACATCGTGGCGTCGGGGTCGGTCTTCGGGTCGGCGGTATACACCCCGTCGACCCCCTTCGCCATCAACACGACCTCGCAGCCGATCTCGAGCGCGCGCTGAGCGGCCGTGGTGTCGGTGGAGAAGTACGGCAGGCCGGCTCCCCCGCCGAAGATCACCACGCGCCCCTTTTCCAGGTGACGCTCGGCCCGGCGCGGGATGTAGGGTTCGGCGACCTGGCCCATCGTGATGGCGGTCTGAACGCGAGTGGGCACGCCTTCCTTCTCCAGGAAGTCCTGCAGCGCGAGGCAGTTCATCACGGTGCCGAGCATGCCCATGTAGTCGGCGCGATCGCGGTCCATGCCCCGCTGCTGCAGCTCGGCGCCGCGGAAGAAGTTACCGCCACCGATCACCACGGCGACCTGGGCGCCCGCCCGCACCACATCGGCGATCTGCCGGGCGACGTCGTGCACCACGTCGGGATCGACCCCCACGGCTCCGCCGCCGAACATCTCACCGCCCAGCTTGAGCAGGACCCGCCGATAGCCGCCGTTGGAATGATCGGTCGTCACGCTGCCTCCTGTGCCGCCAGGTAGTGCCGTGCCCCGTCCCCATGGGTCGGGGACGGGGCACAAACGTTACTCATATCAAGTTGCCGCGTTTCGGCCGGTCAGTGCTGGCCCACCTCGAAGCGCACGAAACGGGTCACGGTGACGCCGGCTTCGTCGAGCAGTTGCTTCACCGTCTTCTTGCCATCGGTGACCGACGGCTGCTCGAGCAGCACGTTGTCCTTGAAGAAGGCGTTGACCTTGCCTTCGACGATCTTCGGCAGCGCGCGCTCCGGCTTGCCCTCTTCCTTGGCGGTCTGCTCGGCGATGCTCTGCTCCTTCGCCACAAGCTCCGCCGGAACATCCTCGCGGGTCAGGTACTTCGCCTTGAGGGCCGCCACCTGCAGCGCGGCCGAACGAGCGGCATCGGCGTTGCCACCGGTGTACTCGACGAGCACGCCAACGGCGGGGGGCAGGTCGGCGCCCCGGCGGTGCAGGTACGTCTCGACGGTGCCGTCGAAGTAGGCGACCCGGCGCAGCTCCAGCTTCTCGCCGATCTTGGCGGCCAGCCCCTGGACGGCGGCTTCGACGGTGCCCCCGTCGAGCTCGGCGGCCTTGAGCTGCTCGACATCGCTCGGCTTGGTCGCCTTCGCGACCTCGACGATGCGGGCCGCGAGCTGGGTGAACTCCTCGTTCTTCGCGACGAAGTCGGTCTCGGAGTTCAGTTCGATCAGCACGCCGCCGTCGCCGGCGACGACGCCCTCGGCGGTGGACCGCTCGGCGCGCTTGCCGACGTCCTTCGCGCCCTTGATGCGCAGGAACTCGACGGCCTTGTCGATGTCCCCGTCGTTTTCTTCCAGCGCCTTCTTGCAGTTCATCATGCCGGCGCCGGTCATCTCGCGGAGACGCTTGACGTCCGCCGCGGTGTAGTTCGCCATCGTGCGTTTTTCCCTCTCGTGATGAGGAATTCCGCGATCGTCATCGCCGGCGGCGCATCGCGCCCTGCCGACGCTGTGGAGGATCCGATCGCGGAATTCCTACCTGCGACGTGTGCTGAGTTCCTAGGCCGAAGTCTCGGCCTTCTCGGCGCTCTCGACCTTCCCTGCCTCGGTGACCTCACTGGTCTCGCTGGTCTCGCCGGCGAGCAGCTCCTTCTCCCACTCGGCCAGCGGCTCGTCGGTCGCGACGCCGGCATCCGGCTTGTCCTCACCGTCGGCGACGGCACCGTTGCGGGCACCCGACCTCGCCAGCAGCCCCGCGGCGGCGGCCTCGGCGACGACCTTGGTCAGCAGCGCGGCCGACCGGATCGCGTCGTCGTTGCCCGGGATCGGGTAATCCACCTCGTCCGGGTCGCAGTTGGTGTCGAGGATCGCGACGACGGGGATGTTCAGCTTGCGAGCCTCACCGACGGCGATGTGCTCCTTCTTGGTGTCGACGATCCACACCGCGCTGGGCACCTTCGCCATGTCACGGATACCGCCGAGAGTCTTCTCGAGCTTGTTCTTCTCACGCGTCAGCATGAGGATCTCTTTCTTGGTGAGCCCCTGGAAGCCGCCCGTCTGCTCCATCGACTCGAGCTCCTTGAGCCGCTGCAGGCGCTTGTGCACCGTCTGGAAGTTGGTGAGCATGCCGCCCAGCCAGCGCTGGTTCACGAAGGGCATGCCGACGCGCAGAGCTTCGTTGGCGATGGCTTCCTGCGCCTGCTTCTTGGTGCCGACGAACAAGATCGAACCGCCGTGCGCGACCGTCTCCTTGACGAACTCGAAAGCCCGGTCAATGTAGGTCAGCGTCTGCTGCAGGTCGATGATGTAGATGCCGTTGCGCTCGGTGAAGATGTAGCGCTTCATCTTGGGGTTCCAGCGCCGGGTCTGGTGCCCGAAGTGGACACCCGAATCCAGCAACTGCTTCATGGTGACGACGGCCATGACCGGTTGCACCTCTTCGGTTTCTTGGCCGTGAACGTGCGTTCACGGCCGGGTTCGGTTGTCGCGGCTACCGGGTGGTCAGCCGCCCTGGTGCGGTGCCGGATCCCTGACCCCTCGGAAATTCCTCGGGGACCGCAGGGTGCCGTTGGGCGGCCGCCGCTCCATGGCTGGAACAACAGACCTCGCACGCGCACGCGAAGTCAGCCCATAAATATGGGCCGCAACTGCAGAGTGTACGCGCGTCAGATGCGGCGGGAATCACCGGACCCGGCATTGCCCGTCGATAGCTTGTCGGTGGCTTGCTCATGGCTTGTTCATGCCGGACCGACTTGTCCACAGATCCGCCGATATCGCGGTTTGCGTCGAGCACGCAGGTCACAGTGTAGGGATGACGACACGCTCGAAGACCTCACGAAACGCCCTGCTCGGACTGCTTGTCACCGGGTTCGCCCTGCTGGTCGCCGTCCCGGTGACCGCCGTCGAGCCACCGCCCGGCGAGAGCGCCGCCTACCCAGCCTCATACGAGCCACGCCTGAGCTGGCCGTTGACACCCGAGCCCGAGGTCGTACGCCCGTTCGAGGCTCCCACGAGCACGTACGGCCCTGGCCATCGCGGAGTCGACCTGGCCGCCACGCCGGATCAGCCGGTGCTCGCCGCGGCCGAGGGCGTCGTGATGTTCGCGGGCGAACTGGCGGGCCGCGGCGTGATCTCGATCGACCACGACGTGCTGCGCACCACCTACGAGCCGGTCCTGCCCGCGGTCGCCAAGGGTGAGCGGGTCTACGCCGGGCAGCGGATCGGAACGGTAGCGACCGGGCATCCCGGATGCGCCCGCGACGCGTGTCTGCACTGGGGAGTGCGCGAAGGCGAGAACTACCTGAATCCGCTGCTGCTGGTCGGTGAGCGAGCCGAGATCCGGCTGAAGCCGTGGGCAGGCTCAAACGCCCGCCTGCTCGGTCAGCTTGGCGCGCAGCCGCAGCACCGCGCGGGTGTGCAGCTGGCTCACCCGCGACTCGGTCACGCCGAGGACCTTGCCGATCTCGGCGAGGGTGAGGCTTTCGAAGTAGTAGAGGCTGACCACGATCCGGTCCCGTTCGGCAAGCTGCGAGATGGCTTCGGCCAGCTGCCTGCGGTTGTCCTGGTCCACCAGCACCGACACCGGGTCCGTCGCGTCGTCGTCCTGGATCGAGTCGAAGACGGCGCCGGACTCCTTACCCGCGGCGACGAGATCTTCGAGCGCGACGACGCTGGTCAGCCGCAGCTGGCCGTAAAGATCCCGCAGCTCGGCGACGGAGATCTCCAGCTCGGCGGCGAGCTCGACGTCGGTGGGCGTGCGGTGCAGCTTGGCACCGAGGCGCTCCAGCGCCCGTTCCACTTCCCGCGCCCGGCTCCGGATCACCCGGGGCACCCAGTCCTGCGAACGCAGTTCGTCGAGGATCGCGCCGCGGATGCGCTGCATCGCATAGGTCTCGAACTTCCAGCCCCGGTCCGGATCGAACTTCTCGATCGCGTCGACCAGCCCGAAGATGCCCGATCCGACGAGGTCACCGGTGTCGATATGCGTCGGCAGCCCGGTCCCTACCCGCCCCGCGACGTACTTGACCAGCGGCGCGTAGTGCAGCACCAGGCGATCGCGAAGACTGCGTCGCGGCGTACGCACGTACTGCCGCCACAGTTCATCGATGCCGCCGCCAGCGGCGGCATCGTCGATCTCGCCGGCCCGAACCTGCACCGGAACGTCACGCGCCACGCAACCTCCCTCTGCTTGCCTGTCCTTGACCGAACTACCCGCCTCGCCGCCGGTCTGCCCTTCAGGCCCGGGGATGCGTTCGGTCATGTATCGCCTTCAGCCGCTCGACGGTGACATGAGTGTAAAGCTGAGTCGTCGCTAGCGTAGCGTGACCGAGTAACTCCTGAACGCTCCGAAGGTCCGCACCGCCTTCGAGCAGGTGAGTCGCCGCGGAATGCCGGAGACCATGGGGCCCCATGTCCGCGGCTCCCGGCACCGCGGCCACCCCATCGTGCACGATCCGGCGCACGGTTCGCTGATCGATCCGGCCGCCCTTCGCGCCGAGGAACGCCGCGTCGCGCGCCCCGGACCGCCCAGAACGCCCGGCGGCCAGCTCGGGGCGACCGGCCTGCAGCCACGCGCGCAACGCGTTGTCGGCGGGAATCCCGAACGGCACCATCCGCTCCTTGTTGCCCTTGCCCAGCACGCGCAACAACCGCCGGGACAGGTCGATATCGCTGAGATCGAGGCCGCACAGTTCCGAGACGCGGACCCCGGTGGCATACAGCGTCTCGAGGATCGCCCGATCCCGCAACGCGACGACATCCTGCTGCTCGGCACCGGAGCCCGCCGCTCGCAGCATCGCACCGGCCTGGTGCGCGCTGAGCACCCCGGGCAGCGCCCGGTGCGGGCGCGGCGAACTCAGCCGCGGGCCCGGATCAACCTCGAGATGGCCCGCGCGATGCGCCCACGCGGTGAACGTTCTGCCGGATGCCGAGCGTCGCGACAGCGTGGCCGAGCTCGCGCCCTTGGCATGCTGCGCCGCCAGCCAACCACGCAGCTCTCCGATGTCCAACCCGGCAACGTCAGCATCGTCCGGCGGGCCCGCATCGCCGTCCGCGGCGCTGTCGGGCACCTCGACATCGTGCAGGTGGGCCAGCAACGACACGGCGTCACCGACGTAAGCCCGCACGGTGTGCTGTGACAGGCCACGCTCGGCGGCGAGGTGGCGTTCGTACTCGTCCAGCACGCGAGCGGATGCCGCGGGTAGCGCGGCACGCACACGGTTCATGTCGACCCTGCGAGCACGTGACGGCGGCATGGCTCAGACGCTGCGGCAGCGAGAGGCGCGCGTCAAGCACCGTTGGCCCGTGTCGGCCAGGTCGTGAAACCGTCCGACTCGTGAGTCCTATCGAGCTGGGCTACCCCACGATGCCGCAGCCGTAGCGGGCACCGGCGTCGCCGGCGTCGCCAGTGCCGCCCGGCCCGTTGTATCAGTTGTTGGGGTCCTCGTACTTACCTTCTTCGAGCGGCACGTTGCCGAAGTTGTCCAGCCCGGCGTGGAGCACTACGGCGGAACCGTCCTCGTCGAGCAGTTCGGCTACGTCGAACCGCTGAGTGTCGAACTCGGCGGACGCGGTGCCGTCTTCGGCGACCAGCACGCTCGGTAGATCACCGGTGTGGTGACCGTGAGCCGAGTCGGCGTCCCGACTCCAGTGGCCGCCCGCTGAGGTGAACGGGGCCTCGCACACGCCCACCGTGTGCACGTGCAGCCCGTGGTACGCGCCGAGACCGGGTGCATCGGCGGGCAGTTCGAGTTCGACCTTTACCCGGCTCGCCTCGTGCTCGTATCCCTTGAAGACCACGATGCCGATCTGCTCGCCCGCCGCGTTATGCAGCGCCGCCTTGCTCAGCGGCTTCGCGGCACCGGCAGGGGCATTGACAGCGACTACCACACCAGCCGCCGCGGCCAACGCAACGAACCCCAATCCGACGCGTCGCATCTTCGCACTAACCACGTGCTCGCTCCTTAATGTTTTCGCAGAACTCGCGTTATTCAACTGGTGC
>WHSS01000116.1 GCA_009379975.1 Actinophytocola sp. | reverse complement strand
GGGATTCGTGATCCAGATGGTCGCTGGCAAGGCGGCGGGAAGTCCTCGTACCGGTGTTGTACTCGGGCTTTCCGGCAACACAGCCAGCGGCCATCTGGGCGCGAATACCGCGATCACGGATCCGTAAGACACGGCCTAGTCATCGACAAAGTTGATCCGCCTCCCGAAGTGAGTGACGAAAATTTGTACATGGCTATCGCCGCGTGTACTTCACCAAACACCTCTGACACGGCCTAGCCTGCGGTCTGGGTGCGGGAACGCCAGAGCAGCCAGACGAAATAGGGCGGTCGCGGTGAGCAGCGCAGCGCCGGCTAGGACGGCGAGGCGGGTTGGCTCGAGGGGCACGCCGAGGACGCGGGGAGTGTCGTCGTCGAGGGCGAGCAGGTCGAACTCCCGCCGCGCGACGGCGATCAGCGGAGGGATCGCGAGCAGGGCGATGACGACGGGGAGCAGTTGCTCCGGGATGCGGCCGTAGGTGGAGCCGGACAGCCAGGTCAGGGCCTTCGCGGTGTTCCACGGGTCGAACGCGACGATGAGGAACGTGATCGCCGCGGTGCCGCCGAGCCAGACCCCGATACCGATGAGCACGGGCCGGTCGAAGTTGAGGCCGCCGCGCCAGGACAGCCCGTATACCAAGGCGAACGCCAGCAGCGCGCCGCCGCCGGCGACGCCGGTCATGGTCCAGACTCCGGCGAGGGGCACGGAGGTGATCAGGGTGACGGCGCCGACCCCGGCACCGGCTGTGATGCCGATGATGCCGGGCTCGGCAAGCGGGTTGCGGCACACCGCCTGCACGGCGGTGCCCGCGATGGCCAGTGCGGCGCCGGCGAGCACGGCGGCGAGCACGCGGGGGTAGCGCTGGTCGAGCACGAAGGTGAGCCCGGTGCCGGTGCGGTCCTGGAGCCAGTTGACGACGTCACCGGTGAGCAGCCAGGTGTCGCCGAGCAACATCCCGGCGACCAGGACGCCCACGAGCACCATCGCAAGAGCCGCGACGATCAGGCCGGAAGCGCGTGCCGATCGTGTGGCGGCGGTGTGCGGGATGGGCGGGCGCCGCGCGGGTCCGGAGTCGCGTAGCCGGCGAGACCGGCGAGGCCGAACAAGCACCCGGTGCCTGCCCAAGCCGGGTACGCGGGCGGCGAGGAGGCGGACGATGGCCGGGGCGCACAGTCCGACGAACCCGATCGGGCCTGCGATGGTGACCGCGGCGGCGGACAACAGGACCGCGAGCAGCACCGCGATGATCCCGGTCCGTCGCACGCCGACGCCGAGCGCGAGGATGTCCAGCCGGTGCCCGATGAACACGCACCCGACGATGGCCACGGCGATGACGGGGGCGAGTTGGGTGACGGCGGTCAGGTCGGCCTGCACCAGCGACCCCTGGCCCCACGCGAACAGGCCCGCCGTTTCCTGCTCATACAGCGTGAGAAAGAGGTAGGTCAGCGACTGTAGCGCCATTGCGATCGCGGTACCGGCCAGGATCAACCGGGTCGGGCCCGATGCCCCGCCCGCGGAGAGCAGCAGCACGAGCCCGGCCGCCGCGAGTCCGCCGAGGAACGCCATGCCCAGGGCGGCGAGTCCACTGAGGAACGCCGTGCCCGCGCCGACGGACAGGCCGAGCGCGGCGGAGAGCACCACGGCCAGGTGGGCGCCCGCGTTGACGGCGATGGTGTCGGGCGAGGCGAGCGGGTTGCGCGCGATCGACTGCAGCGCGGCCCCGGCGACGCCGAGCGCGATGCCTACCGCGATCCCGGCAAGCAGCCGGGGCACCCGGGAAGCGATGAGGATCCGGGCGGTCTCGGCCTCCTCCGGGGTGACGAGCTGGCTCAAGACGTGTAGACCTTCACCAGCTCGTCGAGGAACTGCTCACTGGACTTCGGCCCGCCGAAGGTCCAGATGCCGTCGGTGAGCTTGTGCGCGCGGCCGGCCTTGACGAACGGCAGCGACTTCCAGATCGCGTTGTCATTGAGCCCGTCGGCGAAGACGTCGTTGCCGTCGGAGGCGTTGTAGAGGAACCGCACGTTCTTGTCCTTGATGGTGGTGAGGCCCTCGACGTCGGTCTGGCCGAGCCCCCACACCTTGTCGACCTTGCCCTGCCAGGCGTTGGTCAGTCCCGCCGCGGCGGCGATTTCGGAGACCAGGGCGCCCTTCCCGAACGGCCGGATCGAGATCGCGTTGCCGTCCTTGAAGCCGTCGGCCATCACGAACGACCCGCCGCCGGCGTCCGCGATCTTCTTCTTGCCCTCGGCAAGGGCGGCGTCGAAGTCAGCGAGGACCTGCTTCGCCTCGGTGTCCTTGCCGACCGCGGTAGCGATCACGGTGAAGTCCTCGCGCAGCCGGGTGAGGTTGTCCTTGGCGTCGCTGCCCTTGGTCACCAGCACCGGCACGTACTTCTCCAACTGCTTGACCAGCGCGGCGCTGCGACCCTCCCACGTTCCGTAGCCCTTCGCGTCGGCGACCCCGGACGGCATCACGCCAAGGGTCACCAGCATCTCCGCCTCGCCCCATTCCAGGGCGACGACGTTCGTCGCTGGCGCGTCGAGCTTGATCTCCTTGCCGCGGCTGTCGGTCACGCTGACCGGACCGCCGGTCGCGTCGGCATTGTCGACGGCGCCGGCAGGCTGTTCGGTGGTGCCGCATGCGCTGAGCAGCAGGACTGCGCCGGTGGCCGCAAGCGCGGCGATGCGGGTTCGGATCATGTTCAGTGCTACCTATCCGTCGATGGGCGGGGACTCGGCGCGGCTCGCGCCGGCACACGGGCTACGGCGTGTCCGCCGTCAGCTCGCGCACGCGGTGGGTGTGGCGGCCGACCGGCCGCGCGATGAGGTGGCCGGTGTCGGGGTCGGTCGACACGTCGACGCGGATGCCGTAGGTCTCGCTCAGGTGCGCGTCGGTCAGCACCTCACCGGGGGTGCCGCTGGCCCGGACGTGACCGGCGTCCAGCAGAACGACCTGGTCGGCGACCGCGGCCGCCTGGTTCAGGTCGTGCAGCACCACGCCGACCGCGACGCCATGGTCGACGGCAAGGTCATGGATGAGGTCGAGGATCTCCACCTGGTAGCGCAGGTCGAGGAAGGTGGTCGGCTCGTCCAGCAGCAGCACGCCGGTGTCCTGGGCCAGGCAGGTCGCGAGCCACACCCGCTGCCCTTCTCCGCCGGAGAGTTCGTCCACCGGCCTGCCTGCCATGTCGCGAAGGCCGGTGACCTCCATCGCGCGGGCGATGGCGCGGGGACCTCCTGGGTCGCCATCCCGCCACCGGCTGCGGTACGGGTAGCGCCCGTAGGCCACCACGTCGCGCACCGTCACGCCGCTCGGCGTCGGGCGGCTCTGCGCCAGTAGCGTCACCCGGCGCGCAAAGTCCTTGGCCGACAAGGCGAACGCCGAGGTGCCGTCGACGAGCGCGACTTCGCCTTGGTTGGGGCGGTGCAGCCGGGCCAGCGCACGCAGCAGCGTGGACTTCCCGCTGCCGTTCGGGCCGACCAGCGCGGTCACGCGGCCCGCGCGCAACCGGATGGACGCGCCGTGCACCACGGTCGTGCCGTGGTAGCCGATCCGCAGGTCGACGCCGGCAATACCGGTGCTGCCGGGGACCTCGGTACCTTCGTGGCTCTCTGACACGAAAGTTAAGCTAAGCTAAGCTAAGCTAAGCTAAGCTAACAATTTTGCCAAACATCGGGCGTGCACCGTCACATTCCCGCTAGCCGAGGAGCTCGCTCCGTCCGAGCCGCCAGTAGCCCATGAACGCGACCGATCGGCGGTCGAGGCCCAGTTCGGACACCAGATATCGGCGCAACGTCTTGATCACGCCGGCCTCCCCGGCGAGCCAGGCGTAGAGGCCAGCGCGCTCGGGGACTCCGCGGGGATCGGGAACGTCCCAGAGGAGTTCGGTGTCGACATCGGGCTCGTCCAGCACGCCGACCGCAGGCCGCGCCGTCGAACCATCCAGGGTGCGCGCGGCGACGGTCCTCAAGGCGGGGATGAGCAGGCTCCCGTGTTCCGCGCCGTCGCGCCCCAGCCAGGTGATCCGCATCCCCGGCGGGCACTCGAGGGCTAGCTTGTCCGCGGATTCGGGGACCTCGAGCAGGACGTCCCCGTGCGCGTCACCGGGTAGTCGCTCCAGGATGCCTGCGATGGCCGGTACCGCCGTCTCGTCACCGGCCAGCAGGAACGCTCGCCCCCGCGGCGGGAGCCGGAAGTCTGCGCCGCCGTGGTCGCCGTGGTACCTGGCGTCCGGGCCGACGATCGCCGCGCGCGCACCGGGCCGGGCCGCGCCGGCCCACCGCGACGCGGACCCGCAGTCGCCGTGCAGCACGAAGTCGACATCCACTTCACGCGCGGCTTGCCGTACGGCCCGCACGGTATAGGTGCGGACCGGGTTGCGTTGCTGCTCGGGCAGTTCCCGCCAGCGCATATACCAATCCGGGCCGGACGGCAGGTTGTCCAGCCCAGCATCCGGCAGCGGCAGGGCGAGCTTGATCCGCTGGTCGAACCCGAGGTCGGCGAACGAGTCGAGATCCGCGCCGGCGAAGGTGATCCGCACGAACGACGGGCTCAACCGCGCCGAGCGCAACACCTCGACGTCGAACACCCGGTACGGGTACACCGCCGCGCTCTGTTCAACGGTCTGCGACACAACGGCCTCCCACTCTCGTCTCTCGCGCCGCGAAGTGATCGCATCCACCACGCGGGTATCGAGGTTAGGCTAACCTAAACTGTCTCGAGAAGGCCAGGGGTTGTCGTCAGCCCTTGCCCCAACGGTCGGCGTCGTTAGCCGCGAGGACCCGGCGCAGCAGTGACGTCAGCGTCTTCTGCTCAGCCGCGGTAAGCGTGTCCAAGAACCCTTTCTGGGACTCGATCGCTACGGGTCGCAGCTCGCTCGCCAGCGCCTGACCTTCCGGGGTGAGCGCGACCTTGTTCCTGCGTCGATCGGCGGGGTCCTGGGACCTGGTCACCAGGCCACGGTGCTGCAGCTCGTCGAGCCTGCCGACCAGGTGGCTCTTGTCGAGGTCGAGCGCGTCGGCCAACTGCTGCTGTGACAGCGGGCCGAAGTCGTCCAAGGCGCTGAGGACGGCCTGATGCCCCAGCCGAAGCCCGCGCTCCTCCAACGCGGCTTCGAGATGCCGGCGCCCGAACTTCGACACCTGGGAGGCCAGGTAGGACGGCTGTGCGAGCAGGGACGGCGGGCGCCGGCTGTGATCTACCACGCAGCGACTATAGCCGACAGAAACTGTTGCACTTCGCTACTATTTCATTAGACCACTACTTGGAGGACGAGGCGCGAATGACGGGCGCCCGGCGTAGTGCGCGGGCGATGGCGCCGTTCGCCAGCGGCGTCTACGTGAACACGCTCGGCGACGACGGAGCCGACGGCGTCCGTCGCGCCTACCCGCCCGGCAAGCTCGCGCGCCTGACCGAGCTCAAGCGCACCTACGACCCGCACAACATCTTCCATCTCAACCAGAACATCCGCCCCGAGTAATCCCAGGAGACGACCATGCGCAAGATCATCAACTCGACCTACATAACCCTGGACGGGGTCATCGCGCACCCGGAGAACTGGCCCGCCACCGGTAGCAGCGGAGAAGCAGGCACCGCCATCCAGACGGAGCTGCTTCTCGCCTGCGATGCCGTGCTGCTGGGACGCGAAACCTACGACAGCTTCGCGGGCGTCTGGGAAGGCCAGTCGGGCGATCCCTACTCCGAGCAGATGAACAATATGGAGAAGTACGTTTTCTCCACCACCCTGCAAAACCCCACCTGGCAGCACACCACCGTCCTCAACGGCGACGTGGCCGAGGAAGTCAGCCGGATCAAGGCCGAGCCAGGCGAGAACATTGTGCAGTACGGCTTCGGCCCGATCGCCCACGCGCTCCTCGAACACAATCTGCTCGACGAGGTGCGGCTCTGGGTACACCCGTTCTTCCTGCGCACCGGAGGCGCCGAACCGAAGGACTCCCCGGGTGCCCTGCGAGCCCTCATGACTGAACGACTGACGTCATTGCAGCGCCCATCCGATCGTGGGCAGCACGCTGACCGCACAGAGGGCAGCGACCAGCAGCCAACCCACCGTATAGGACCCTTGCAGGTCGACGAGCCAGCCGAAGACCGCAGGCATGCTCAGCCAGCTCAGATAGAACCCCGCTTGCACCATTCCGGATGCCCGACCGGCCAT
Source organism: Actinophytocola sp. (assembly GCA_009379975.1). Classification (GTDB taxonomy): domain Bacteria; phylum Actinomycetota; class Actinomycetes; order Mycobacteriales; family Pseudonocardiaceae; genus WHSS01. The sequence continues at coordinate 8,294 of WHSS01000116.1, read as the reverse complement.
CCGGCGCGGCAGGTGGCTGACGACGACGAGGTGAGCCAGGGAATTCGCCACGATTCCCGTGAGCCCCATGCCGGCTGCGCCAAGAAAGAGAAGCGCGGCCTCGTGTTCGCCGCCCATGAGTATGAGGACCGAAACCAAGCTTCCGACAGCGGCTACCCGCAGGAACAGGAGTGGCCGCCCCAACCGCTCAGCCAGGTGCGTCACGGCGACGCGCGAGGTCATGGCGATGAAACCCATCACGCCCATGGCGATACCTGCCGACGCCTCGCTCAGTCCGGCGTGGTCGACACCGAAAAGCACAAGGTACGTCTGTACGGCCGACACGGACGCGCCCGTGAGCAGGACGTACAGCACCAGCCGAATGACGTCCGTCCGGTGACTCCCGAAGTCGGACCCGTTGCCTCGGCCATCGGCATGCTCCGCGCGAGCGGGCTGCGTGCTAGCGCGCAGGCGTAACGCACCCACGACGCCGAGGCCTGCGATGAACGCCCCGAGCAGTACCGCCCACCGCCACCCCCACAGCAGCGCGACGGGCGGCAACATCACACCGGCGAGCATGCTTCCGGCGGGAACACCGGCTTGTTTGAAGCCGACCATGAGACCCCGGCGGCCTGCCACGACCCGATCCGATATGAGGGCGTTCGTGGTCGGGTTTCCCAGTGCGGTCCCGGCGCCGCCGATCAGAGCCGCGACGATGAGCCACGCGAGGTTCTGTGCCGCCGCGAAGACGACCATGGCCGCGCTGCTCACGACGAAGAGCGACAGCAGCATCGTCCTCGCCCCCACCGCGTCGACGATCGCGCCGAACACCGGGGATATGCCGGCGCCGACAATGAAGAAACAGGTGGTTATCAGGCCGATATGGACCGCCGACAGCCCGAACTCCCGGGACAGGAACGGTGCCAGGATGGCCAACGCAGGCACGAAGAACGTGCAGGCCGCCATCGTGTACCAGAGGAAGGCCCCCAGGAGGAGGGGCCGCCGCCTCGCGGCGGATGCCGTCGTTGGCTGGGGCATCACTCGATGCTGTCAGAGCAGCACATGGACCGATTTAACCTGGGTGAAGCTCCGTAGCTCTTCCAGATCTTCCTCACGGCCGACACCGCTGGCCTTCATGCCGCCGAATGGCATTCCCCAGAAGTGCCGGGACGAGCCGTTGAGCCACACATAACCGGCTTCGACCTCGCGTGCCAGGCGATGGGCGGCACGCAGATCGTTCGTCCAGATGCTCGCCGTCAGCCCGTAATCCACACTGTTCGCCAGCTCGATCGCTTCCTTCTCCTCTCGCCACGGCAGCACGGTAAGCACAGGACCGAAGACCTCCTCGCGCGCGATCGGCGCTGCCGGGGAGACATTCGTCAGCACCGTTGGTTCCACGTACCAGCCGCGGCTGAACCTGGCGACGGGGCCCCCGCCGGTAAGCACCGTCGCGCCGTCGGCGCGTGCCGCCTCGATATAGGCGAGAACACGTTCGTACTGGGGACGGCTCACGAGAGGCCCCATCTGCGTTTCGGGATCCAGCGGGTCACCCAGCCGGATGTCCTCGACGGCGGCGCGGATCCGCTCGAGAACGGGTCCCTCGAGCGATTCGTGGACGAGCAGACGTGAGGTCGACCCGCACGACTGTCCTTGCGAACCGATGAAGTTCATCCCTTGCACCGCACCGGCGGCGACCTCGTCCGGATCGGCGTCGGGCCTCACGATCATCGCATTCTTGCCGCCGAGCTCCAGCGTCACGTGCTTGACCCCGGCTTCAGCCGCGGTCTGCTGAATCCGCCGGCCGGTCTGCTCGCTGCCGATAAACGCGATCCGCCTGACCCGCGGATGACTGACCAACGCCGCTCCCGCGACGCCCCCCACTCCGCTGATGACGTTCACCACCCCGGCGGGCAGCACTTCGCGGAGTAGCTCACCGAGGCGAAGTGCGGACAGGGGGGTTTGGTCCGGCGCCTTCAGCACCACGGTGTTGCCTGCTATCAGCGGCGCCGCGATCTTGCCCGCCGCGAAGAAAATCGGATGATTGAACGGGACGATGCGAGCGACGACACCGTACGGTTCGAGGACGGTGTAATGGAGGTTCTCCGCGGACGCCGGAACGGTCTGGCCCTTCAGCTCGATGGCCCAGTCGCAGAACAGCTCGATGAGGTCGATCGCCCACTGGACGTCGTTGCGCATCGCGCTGATCGGGCAGCCGCTGTCCGCGGCATCCAGCCGGGCGAATTCCTCGAGGTTGTCCGCGAGGACGTCGGCCACAGCGCGGACGGCACGCGCCCGATCACGAACGGCAAGACGCCGCCATGACTCCTGGGCCACGCTCGCCGCGTTGACGGCCGCATCCACGTCCGCGGTCCCCGCATCGGGCACCTCGGCGAGCAGTTCCTCCGTGCTGGGATTCTGGGTCTCGTAGCACCGCCCGGTCCGAGGATCGCGTAGCTCACCACCGATAAGCAGGCGCCACTGATGATCGGCGGGGTTCACGTCGGCGTTTGCCATAGAGTCGGTCTCTCCCGTCTGGTCGGCCAGCTGTGCTCGTGGCGGTCATCCGTGTCGGAGGCGCCGTTCCAGCCACCACAGAACGAGATTGCCGACGGAGGCGATGACGAGGATGAGCAACACGATGGCGTACATCCGCGCCAGCTCCAGCGAGGCATACGCTTCGGAGATCATCAGTCCTAGCCCGTCCTTGGCAGCGAAGAACTCGGCGATGATCGCGGCGATGAACGAGATACTGAACCCGATCCGGATGCCGACCATGATGCCGGGTGCCGCGTCAGGTATGACGATCTTCGCGGCGGTTTGCAGGCGGCTCGCCCGCAAGGAACGGCCCAGCTTGAGCAGGCTCTCGCTGACCTGCTTCACCGATGCCGTGGTGGCCATCAGGATCGGGAAGAACGCGGAGATGGCGACCATGCCGGTCTCCGCCTCCAAGCCGACACCGAACACGGCAAGCAGCACCGGATACAGAATGATGCGGGGTACCGCAAAGGTTCCGGCGATCAGCGGGTCGAAGATCCGGCGTAGCCCGGTGCTACGGCCGAGCAAATAGCCGATCGGGAAGGCAGCGGCGGTGCCGAGCAGAAAGCCCATCAGCACCGCGCTCGCCGTCGCCACGAGCCCCTCGTAGATCCACCCGGACAGGAAGCCGTCCGCCAGCTCCGCGATGGTCGCGAAGGGTGCGGACACCAGTTCGGTGAGCGGTGACACGGTCAGCCAGAGCGCGAGGAAGCCGATAGGCACGGCCATCCTGGCTGCCTGCAACCGCCGCCTCTTGGCACGCTCGGGCCCCTGGGGTTCCTCGTGGATTCCGGCGGCCCGCGGGGGTTCGGTCGCTGACGTCGTAACAGTCATTGCATGTCCTGACGGATTCGGCGTTCCAGGCGGTTCAGCAGGACGTTCGCGGTGATCGCGATGATCGACGCGACGAGGATGTAGGCATACATGTCGACGATATCGAAGGAACGATAGAAGTAGCCGATCCGGAACCCGACACCGTTCGGCGCCAGGATGAACTCCATGGCGATCGTTCCGATCACCGCGTAGATGAAGCCGAGGACGAGCCCCGGAACGATCAGCGGGGTGGCCGCCGGCGCGAGTATCTTCCAGTAGAGCTGCACCCTCGTGCAGTTGAGCGATTTGGCCAGCTTCGGCAGCGACGGGTTGATCGCCCGCAGCCCCACCATGGTGTTGAGCGCGACAGGGATCATCGCCATGGACGCGGCGATAACGACGATCGGAGCGGCACCGACGCCCAGGATGGCCAGCAAGATCGGATAGAGCACGAGCGTGGGCATGGAATACATGCTCACCAGGTAGGGCTCGAAGACCGCGCCGACGAACGGAAACCGCCAGAAACCGATGCCCAGCGCCAGCCCGAGGATCGCACCCACGACGAAAGCAATGAGCACAGTGGAGACCGTCGTGGTGAGATCCTGCGCAAATGCAGCCGTCGGCACGATCTCGGCGAGCCTGACGCCGATGTCCGACGGTGGCGGCAGCACCATAGGACTGATCAACCCGGTCTGAGTCGCCGTCTCGAGCAGGGCGACGAGCCCTACGATCAGCCCGGCCTGAGCCGCGTGGGTCCAGGCGGGCCCGGACTTCACCCGGCTGCGCCCGATGGTTGTCACGGAAGCTCCCCGCGGTACTGGAGGGCCTTCTCGGACTCGACGCGCAACAGTTCCCAGACCTCCGTGGTCAATTCGTGAAACCGTGGGTCGGCCATCGTTCCCGCCACGCGCGGCCGGTCCAGATCCACCGTGATGACCGACTTGATCGTCGAGGGACGCGCCGACATCACCCATACCTCGTCGGAGAGGTATACCGCCTCCTGAATGTCATGGGTGACGAACAGGACGCTCTTGCGGGTCTCGTCCCAGACCCGGAGCAACTCGCGTCCGATGAACATGCGCGTCTGCTGGTCGAGTGCCCCGAACGGCTCATCCATCAGCAGGATCCGCGGGTCGAGGAGCAACGCCCTGGCGATGGCCACGCGCTGCTTCATGCCACCCGAGAGTTCCCGCGGGTGACGGTCCTCGAAGCCGGCGAGACCGACCAGGTTGATGACGTCGCGGGCTCGTGCCTCCCGCTCCTTCTTCGAGACGCCGGCGATTTCCAAGCCGAACGCGACATTGCTCAGGACGGTTCGCCAATGCAGGGTCGAATCTTCCTGGAACACCATCGCGGTGTCGCGGCGCGGCCCACGCACGGTCTCGCCGTTGATGCTTACGCTGCCCTTCGCTGTGGCGAGCAACCCACCGACGACGTCGAGGAGTGTGCTCTTGCCGCAGCCGCTGGGGCCGATCAACGAGACGAATCGGCCGTCGGAGACGGTTCCCGACGCATGTCGGACCGCCTCGATCGAACCGTCACTGGTCGGATAGACAACCTGGACACCGTCGAGCACCACCCCGCTGCCGGTTGCCGTTGCTGCCGTCGTATCGACCACGGTGGGCTCCTCGGTGTCACTTCTCAGGGTTTTCGCAGGTCCAGTCATCGTGCTCCTTCGAACGGGTGCCGCCTGCCGCAGGAGAGAACCAGGCCGTCTCCTAGCCCTTCACGGAGGCGAAGTCCGCCGAGACGATCTTGTCGAGATCGAAGTCGTTCGGATCGAGCTGGCCCATCTCGCCACCCGCCTTGAGGTTTTCCTCCACCCCCGCCATGTCGATCGAGAGATCGAAGGCTTCGGCCGCGTTCTGAAGGGATGTCTTGGCCACTTCCTGGTCCAACTCGACGGCCTTGGCATAGATCTCAGCCGCCTTGTCCACATCCGACTTGATGGTCTCCATCGCCTGCTCCTGCGCCTTCAACCAGCGTTTGAGCACGTCGCCGGATTCATCGATGAACGACTGGGTGGTCCAGTAGGAGACATCAGGCCAGTGGTCGACGAAGTCGCTCGTCTCGAACAGGATCCGGGCCTCGCCGTCGGCGACGAGCTTGTCCGAGAGTGGCGGGTTGGACCACGCCACGTCGGCAACACCCTGCTTGGCGGCGGTCCAGGCGTCCGGCGGCCCTCCGACGTTGAGGATCTGTACGTTCTTGCCGGGCTCGAGGCCTTGCTCCTTGGTGATGCGGTTGGCGAAGTAGGTGGTGATGGAGCCAGGCTGACTCACGGCGATCTTCTTGTTCGCCAAGTCCGAGATCTCGCGGATCTTCGAGTCGGCAGGCACTAGGAACACCACCGCGGGCTTGTTGAACGCGCCTGCGATGAGCCTGAGATCCTTCTGTCCCTTCTGGACCGCGATCAAGCCGGGCAACGTCGCGGGCATTCCGAAGTCCATCCCGGTGGCCATACCGCGAATCGTTTCGGTACCGCCTGGGAAGCTGACGGGCTCGAGTTCCAGGTTGGCTTCCTTGTAGTAGCCGAGGGCAGCGGCGATGTGGAACGGCGCTGCCCCGACGATCGCCTTCAGGTGCGCCACGGCAACCTCACCCTGGTAGACGTCTTTCCCGCCCCCTCCCGAGCCGTCCGAACCGCCGGAGCAAGCGCCCGCGAGCCCCAGCATCGCTGCACCTCCTGCCGCTCGGGATGCCATGACGAGGAAGCCCCGGCGGCCCATCTGGTAGTTGGTCACGTTCATGGCGAATCCTTTCGAAGACGTCCTCATTCTTGGCGGCTTCCCTCGACATGGGACGCGTTTTCTGCACTGAAGAACAACCACTTCGTCGACGAGGGGCGTCGTTGATCAGGCCCGGCAGCGGCTACGGCGACGGGCTCGACCATGCGTTTTTGCTTTGCAGAATTACTTTCTTCATAGCGCGCGACCGATGTCAAGTCAACCCTTAGAGGGCGGGGTGCCGTCCACCATCCTTGAGGAGACCCAGTGGTCATGGTTAGTCTCTTTGCAGAAACTTCGACTGCTATACAGACAAATCGGCGAGCGGGAGACAGTGATGGCTGGAGAATCCGATCGTGCCGATGACCGCGCTCCCCGGTGGGGTAGCGATGTCGTCGCGGACGCGGTGCGGTGGACCGGTGTGCCCTACGTCGCCCTGAACCCGGGAGCGAGCTTCCGTGGCCTGCACGACAGCCTGGTCAACCACCTCGGGAACACGCGTCCGGAGATCCTCATGTGCCTGCACGAGGAGCACGCCGTAGCCCTCGCGCACGGCTACGCGAAGGTGACGGGAAGTCCGCTCGCGGTGGCGCTGCACAGCAACGTCGGACTGATGCACGCGAGCATGGCGATCTACAACGCCTACTGCGACCGGATGCCGATGTTGATCCTTGGCGCGACCGGGCCGGTCGATGCGGCGGCCCGCCGTCCCTGGATCGACTGGATCCACACCGCGGCAGACCAGGCAGCCCTGGTGCGCCCGTTTCTCAAATGGGACGACCAGCCAGGTTCGATCCCCGCGGCGGTCGAGTCGTTGAACCGAGCATGGCACCTCACCACGACCGCACCTCGCGCACCCGTTTACGTCTGCCTCGACGCCGGGCTGCAGGAGCAGGAACTGGCGGACGACACAACGCCTCCGGCGATGCTGGCCACCCCCGCCGATAGCCAGTCCTCCACCGTGGAGTCGGTACGCGATACGGCGAACGCACTCCGTTCCGCGCGCCGGCCCGTCATGTTGGCCGGGCGGACGAGCAGGGATCCCGCAGACTGGCAACAGCGGGTCGCGCTCGCTGAGTCGCTCGGCGCGGCGGTCATCACGGACCTGAAGGCGGGGGCGGCCTTCCCGACTGACCACCCGTTACATGTGCCCGCTCCAGGCTACTTCCTGTCCCGACCGGCCATTGACGTGTTGGCGGCAGCCGACTGCGTGCTCAGCCTTGACTGGATCGACCTCGCCGGAACACTGCGCCAGGCACGCCAGGGGGCTCCACCGCCAGAGGTGATCTCGGCGAGCCTGGACGCTTCCCTGCACAACGGATGGAGCAAGGACCACCAGGCCCTGGCGCCGGTTTCGCGGTGGCTGGCGTCCACACCGGACGTCGCAGTACGCCAACTGCTCGAGCTGCTCTCGTCGGACCCCGCGCCCCCGTGGGCGACTTCGGACGCGGAGATCCCCGTCGGGCCTTCGCCCCTGCATCCGCTGACGCGGAGTCTGCGGCGGGCGCTCGACGGCCTGTCGACCTGCCTCGTCCGGGTACCACTCGGCTTCTCCGGTGACGACTGGCCGGTACGGGGGCCGCTGGACTATCTCGGCTACGACGGCGGCGGCGGTCTCGGCTCCGGTCCGGGGATGACCGTCGGCGCGGCACTGGCATTGCGGGATACCGGCCGCATCCCCGTATCGGTCCTCGGAGACGGCGACTTCCTCATGGGCGTGCAGGCGCTCTGGACCGCCGCACATCATCACGTGCCCCTGCTCCTGGTAGTCGCCAACAACCGCTCGTACTTCAATGACGAACTGCACCAGGAACGGGTGGCCCGCAGGAGGGAACGAGACGTGACCAACCGCTGGGTCGGGCAGCGCATCGACGATCCGGCACCCGACCTCGCAGCGCTCGCGAGGGCGCAAGGGCTGGTCGGGTTCGGGCCCATCGGCGGGGGCGAGGCGCTGGACGAGGTTCTCCAGCAGGCGGTCAAGCAAGTCGTCGACGGCCACGCGGTCGTCGTGGATGCGGTCGTCGACACCGGATACGACGCGACCATGACAACGAGCCTGACGCGATGACCGAGGCCCGGTCCCGTCCCGGCGGCTTCACAGCTGCAACAACTCCATCAGACCATCGGCAGCCTCGCGCAAGCCCGATCCGATTTCGGCGATACGGGCCTCGTCGACCCTGCTGACGGGCGCCGACACGCTCAGCGCCCCCAACGCCGCTCCTCCCTCGTTATGCACGGCTG
>WHSS01000052.1 GCA_009379975.1 Actinophytocola sp. | reverse complement strand
GTTGAGCGGGTGGAACACGTAGCAGGGGTCGATGTCGAACCAGCGGATGTCACCGGCGTCGCCGTCCCGCGGCAGGACGCCGATCCTGGCCGGGTAGGCCGCGTCCCACGCATAGGGGAAGGTGCCGTTCGAGGTGGCGCGCCGTGACACCGATGCGACGATCGGGTCCGGGATGCGAATCCGCCCGATGGTCGCGGACAACATCAATCGTGCGGCGCCGCGCAGGTAGCGCGGTGTGCTGGCCTTCGCGGCGACGCGGGGATCGAAGGTCACCGGCAAGTCGTAGATCACCACGTACTTCTCGGTGAGCGAGAAGTTGTGCATCATCGGGCTGCCGCCGACCTCGATGTCGACGGTGCGGCGTACCCGGGCGTCGGTGCCGATCACGGTGTACTGCACCCGGTTTCCCCAGCCGAAGAAGTAGGACACCGCGTGCAGTTCGCCGGTCTGCGGATCCCGCTGCGGATGACCGGTGTAGGCGCCGTGCAGCGTGCCGTCGAAGTCGCACGGGCCGACGTTGTCCAGCTCGTCGGTCAGCTCGTACGGCACCGCCCCGCCTTCCGCCGCCGCGAACGTCCGCCCTGCCTGCGCGAAGACGTTGGTGTTGGTGGCGAGGTCGAGGCCGCCGAAGAAGCTGGTGTCGCTGGCCGGTTCGCCCAGCGCGGCGGTGACCGGCCGGTTGCGGACCCAGCGGTTGCGATACCACTCGGCCCGCCCGCCGCTGAGCCGAAGGCCGTGCACCATGCCGTCGCCGACGAACCAGTTGTACGCGACGGGGTCGATTTCGCCGATGGGGTTCGGCCCGTTGCGGAGATACCGGCCGTCCAGGTACTCGGGGATGGTTCCGGTGACGGCAGGCTCGGTGACGGTCTGCTCCTTCGCGACCGGCTCGAAGCTGCCAGCCAAGAAACGGTTAGCCATGACGATCCTTCCGCTGCATAACGTTGTTATGTACACTCATAACAGGGTTATGGCAGGATGGCAACCATGGATTCGTCGTCGAAGCGGTCATCACCGGTGCGGCAGCGACTCATCGAGGCGGCGATCGCGGTGCTCGAGCAGAACGGGCCCGAGGGACTGCAGGCGCGCAAGCTCGCGGCGGAGATCGGCGCGTCCACCATGGCGGTGTACACGCACTTCGGCGGCATGCCCGCGCTGCTGGAGGAGGTCGCGCGCGAGGGTTTTCGCCGCTTCGGCCGATGTCTGGCCGGGGCTGCGCGATCCGAAGATCCGGTGGCCGACCTGCTCGCGATGGGGCTGGCGTACCGGGAGTTCGCGCGAGGCAACTCGCAGCTGTACCGGCTGATGTTCGGCCTGACCACCCCCGGCACCCGCGTTGGTGGGCACCGGGATGTGACCGCCGAAGGCGAGCCGACCTCGCACGCCGAGGGAATTGACGCCTTCAATCATCTGGTCGACGTGATCGAGCGGGTGCGCGACGCGGGTCGCATCGGGCAGGCCGATGCGGTCGTTGTCGCCGGTCAGGTGTGGAGCACCATCCACGGGTTCGTGCTGCTCGAGATCGCGGGCTTCTTCGGCGATGACGGCGAGGGACTGGCGCAGGTGCTCGGGCCGCTGATCGTCAACGTGCTGGTCGGGCTCGGCGACAGCCGCGATGCGGTCGAGCGCTCAACCCGCGCCGCAGCCGCACGCACTCAGCTCGACGCCTCAGCTCGGCGGTTGCCCGGTCAGCACCTCCTCGACCGCTGACCCGATGCGCTGGCCCGGGAACCACTCGTTGTTGCGGCGGCGGCACCAGTCCAGCGGCGTGCCCTGGTGTTCGTCGTCGTGGCGTTCGGGGTCCGCGCCGCGCAAGAGCAGGTGCCGGACGCTGTCGGCGTGCCCGAGCCAGGCCGCCCGATGCAGCGCGGTGACGCCGGCGCCGAAATGCCAGCCCGGCGCGGCGTTCACGTCGACACCGGTCGCCAGGAGTTCGTCGACGACGGACAGTCTGGCGCAGCCCGCCGCGGTGATCATCGCGATCTCGCGGTCGGCCATCGTGGGCCGCGGGGTGAGGAATCCCGCGATGTCTCCCGCGCCCGCGGCTTCGCGCAGGTTGTGAATCACCGCGCCCGCTTGCACCAGCACGTCGACGATGTCGGGCCTGCCGAACCACACCGCGTGGGTGAGCGCGGTGCCGCCGGGAACCTCGGTGCCCGTGGCCTCGAGGTTGGCGCCCGCCTCGATCAGCGCACGCACCATGTCCGACTCGTAGTAGCTGGCCGCGGCGATCAGCGGGGTTTCGGCGTCGTGGCCACCGTCGACGTCGGCGCCCGCCGCGAGCATCACCCGCGTGAGCTCGCCCGCCCGCTGGTGGTTGACCAGCCCGTGGAAGCCCGCGACGGCGAGGAAGGACAGCGGTGAGTCGGCCGGATCGGGTGTGAAGCAGGAACTGACCCCGTCGGCGGCCAGCTCGGGATAGCTGGTGAGTAGCTCGGCCAACCGGTCGGCGTCGCCGTTGACCAGCGCGGTTTTGCGTTCCACTTCGGCCTTCAACCGGGGCCAGCTGGCGTAGCCGTACTCGCGGGCGAGTGCGAGCTGCGCGGCGGCCAGCGTCATGCGCTGGGAGCCGTCCCGAACCCGGGCGATGGCCGATGGGTCACCCGCGGTCGCGACGCGAAGGAGTTCTTTGGCCTGACGGCGCAACTGGTCGAGGTTGGGCCGCTCGGGCAGGAATTGCCGGGACATTGATGCTCCCTTCGCCTGCCGGTGGCCCGCGTTCAGGTCGCAGCACTCAGTCTACCTGCCTCTAGGACGGCGGTCGCGATTCACGCCAGCCGTACCTGCCACTCCGCCCAGTGATCGAACGGGACGAACCCGAGCGCGGCGTTGATCGCGTTCATCGGCCCGTTCGACTCTGCGTTGATGGTCATGACCGTGCGAGTGGCGGGTTCGTGTTCGAGCGCGAAGCGGAGGTTCGCCGCCTTGGTGATCATCCCGAGCCGGTGCCCCCGATGTGCCGGTTCGACGATGGTGTTCCACTGCTGCGCATGCGTCGGGTCGTCGGGTGTGTAGGACAGCGTGCTGTAACCGACGAGGTGCCGGGTGCCGTCGTGCACGGCGGCCGTGGTGTAGCAACGCGTGCCCCACGCCGCGACCGCCTTGTCCCGCTCCCGGATGCGATCGCCGTCCCACAACTCCGGTCCCCATTCGAGCTGGTCGAGCGGGGCGTCGGTGGACATCCGCGCGTTCAGGTAGGCCATGCCGTCGAGGAACTGCTCGGGCGCCTCATCGCGCCATCGCAATACCGTGTAGCCGGCGGCGTGTGGCAATGCTTCGTCGGACAGTCGCTGCCAGGAGTCGACCGTTGCGGCGTCGATGGCCAGCCGCTGCCGGTGATACGGGAGGCCGGGGGAGGCGCCGTAGCGACGCAGCATGCGGTCCCCGGCCCCGCCCAGCACCGACTCGGCGATGAGCAGCGTGCGAGCGTTCGCGGCGGCGCGGGATCGGGCGACATCGGCGAGGGCGGTGCCGATGCCACGGCGCCGGGCGTGGGGTTGCACGGTCAGCGCGGCGAGGGCGGTCGTGATGTTGTCGCGCTCGGGGAACTCCAGCATGAGCACGGCGTCGACCGCACTGTCGCCGCCGCTCGCCAGCCACCACTCATACCTGCTGCCAGGGGCGGGATACCGGATCTGCGCGGCCTCCCAGTCGAGGCAGAACTTCGGGCCCAGCGGGAAGTCTTCCGCGTGGGCGGCTGCCAGCAGCGAGACGACCGCTTTGACACGGATGTCAACCGATAGGGCGAGCTGTTCGATATGCACGAATCAAGGAAACCTCGCATTTGCCCTTCGCGCCACCTCATTTCGACGGGGCTTCGTCCGTGTTCGTCGTCGTGGGTGCCGCCGTCTATCGTGCGTTCGTGACTTTCATCGGCTTCGGCGAGCATGCGATCGACTTCTACGACGGGCTGCTCGCCGACAACTCGAAGGCTTACTGGGAGGACAACGTCACCGTCTACCGGGCCGATGTTCGCGCGCCGATGGAGGCGCTGCTGGCCGATCTCGAGCCGGAGTTCGCCGACTTCGGCGAGGGCAAGGTGTTCCGCCCCTACCGGGACGTGCGCTTCGCCAAGGACAAGACCCCGTACAAGACACACTGCGGGGCGGTCATCGAGCGCGGCAGGGGCGGTGGCGCCTACTACGTCGAGATTTCGCCCGCCGGGCTGCAGACTGGCGGCGGCTGCTTCCACCTGGCACCGGACCAGATCGCGCGGTACCGGCAAGCCGTCGACAGCGATCTGCACGGGCCGCAGCTGGCACGGATCGTCAAGAAGCTGCGGGCGACGGGCTGGGAGATCAAGGGGCAGCGGCTGAAGACGCGGCCACGCGGCTATCCCGACGGCCACCCCCGCCTGGACTTACTGCGGCACAAGTCGCTGTACGCGGTGCGAGGGTGGGAGCCGGACGACACCCTGCACGAACCCGAGTGCCTCGACCGCGTGCGGGCGGCCTGGCGGGAGCTGCGGGCCTTCAACGCCTGGGCCGTCGATCACGTCGGCCCGAGCCAGCCGTCGTAGGCGCGCCAGCCACCATCGCGTCGTGAGTGATTGCGCGTGTCAGGGCAGCGATTTTCACTCACGACCCGCGGGTGGCTGTGGGGTACTGGCCGTCGTGGGGTCGTGAGTGATTATCCGTGCCGGGGGACTGGCAATCACTCACGAGTGGGCCCCTGGCGCCGCCGTGAGCCGTAGTCGCCGAACGGGTCGTCGCGCTCCCGGACGGCCTGCCGGATGCCTGACTCGGCCGCCCGCGCGACGAAGTCCTTGCCCTCCTGGGTGTGCCGTGCCACGCCGTCGAACAGGGTGCCCAGCGTGCGGCTGGACGCCAGGCCCATGTTCTCCGCGGTCTGGTTGCACAGCAGTTTGAGCATCTGGAGCTGGTTGACCGGGACCTGGGCCATCCGTCGTGCCAGCGCCGTCGCGCGGTCCAGCAGCTCGTCGTCGGGCACGCACTCGAGGATCAGACCGACGTCAGCGGCTTCGCGCGCGGGGATCTCGTCGCCGGTGAGCAGGTACCGCTTCGCCCGTTCGAACCCGAGCCGGTACACCCACATCGCGGTGGTCGGCGTGCCCCACACCCGAGACGGCGGATACCCGAACTTCGCGCCTTCGCCCGCGATGACCATGTCGGCGCACAGCACCATGTCGGTGCCGCCCCCGATGCACCAGCCCTGCACCGCGGCGATCGTCGGCTTGGTGGCGTACCAGAGCTTGAGGTAGGTGTCGACGAAGGTGGTCATCAGCCGCATGTCCATCGCCGAATCCCACACCCGGTCCTGCTCGGCTTCGCGCGACTGCATCTCGGTCGACCAGTCCAGCCCGTAGCCGGCACAGAACGCGGGGCCGTGGGGGTGGTGGGCGGGAGGATCATCTGCCCGCAGCAGGATCACGTGAACCTCGGGATCGCCGTCGGCGTCGTCGATCGCCCGCGCGAGCGCGTCACGGAGCTCCGGATTGATGGTGTTGTACTCCTCCGGCCGCGCCAGGATGATCGAGCGGACCCCGGCCTCGGTCTCGGTCCGGATCGGCTCAGGCATCCGCGGCGCCGCCCCTCGGCCGAGCGCGGTCCAGGATGGTGCCGGTATCGACACCGGTGGGCAAGGTGCCGAAGGCGATGCCCCAGTCGCCGCCGAGCCGCGAGCCGCAGAACGCGTCGGCGACCGCCGGATCGCCGTACTGATGCAGCAGCGACCCTTGGAGCACCAGGGCCATCGACTCGACGACCCGGCGCGCCCGGTACTGGATGTCGTCGAGGTCGGTCAGTTCCTTGCGCAGCCGTGCGGTGGCGTCGTCCAACCGGGAATCGGTACCCATCGCCCGTTCGAGCTCATCGAAGAACACTTCGACCGACTCGGGTTGCTTGGCCATCGCGCGCAGCGTGTCCAGCGCGGCGACGTTGCCGGAGCCCTCCCAGATGGACATCAGCGGCGACTCCCGGAAGAGCCGCGGCATGCCCGACTCCTCCACGTAGCCGTTGCCGCCGAGGCATTCGAGGGCCTCCGCGGCGTGCGCCGGTGCGCGCTTGCACACCCAGTACTTGGTCGCCGCGAGCCCGATCCGGCGCAGCATCGCCTCCCGCTCGTCACCGGCGACGGCGCGGTCGACCGCACCGGCCAGCCGCATCGACACCACGGTCGCGGCTTCGGCCTCGACGGCCAGGTCGGCGAGCACGTTGGCCATCAGCGGCTGGTCGATCAGCTTCGCGCCGAACGCGCTGCGATGGGTGGCGTGGTGCACCGCCTGCACCACCCCGGCGCGCATCCCCGCCGCACTGCCGACCGCGCAGTCGAGCCGGGTCATGTTCACCATCTGGATGATGGTCGGCACACCCCGGCCTTCCTCGCCGACCAGCCAGCCGAGCGCGCCGTCGTACTCGATCTCCGCCGAGGCGTTCGAGCGGTTCCCGAGCTTGTCCTTGAGCCGCTGCAGGTGGATCGCGTTGCGGGTGCCGTCGGGCAGCACGCGCGGCAGCAGGAAGCACGACAACCCGGTCTCGGTCTGCGCGAGGGTGAGGAAGACGTCCGACATCGGGGCCGAGGTGAACCACTTGTGCCCGGTGATGACGTAGCTGCCGTCGCCGTTCGGCCGCGCGGTCGTGGTGTTGGCACGCACGTCCGAGCCGCCCTGCTTCTCGGTCATCGACATGCCCGCGATCAGCCCGCGCTTGGTCGTCGGCACGCGCAGGCCGTAGTCGTAGGTCGACGACGCCAGCAGCGGCTCGTAGATCGCGGCGAGGTCCGGCTGCTCCCGCAGGGCGGGCACCGCGGCGTAGGTCATCGAGATGGGGCAGATGTGGCCGGGGTCGGTCTGGCCCCAGATGAAGTTCTTCGCCGCCCGCGCCACGTGGGCGCCCTTGCGCTGGTCTCGCCACGGTGTGGCGTGCAAGCCGTGCGAGATGGCCACGTTCATCAGGTCGTGCCAGTGCGGGTGGAACTCGACCTCGTCGATGCGGTGACCGTAGCGGTCGTGCGTGCGCAGGACCGGCGGGTGCTTCTCCACCAACCGCGCCCATTCCTGGACCTGCTCACTGCCCGCAAGCGTGCCGAGCTCGTGCAGTTCGTCGATAGCCCATTCGGCGCCTTCGGTGCGTACGCCGCTCAACAGCGCGGGGTACTCCGCGACGTCGTAGCCGATCAGCGGTGGGGCCTGGTTGGTGACTTCATGCGTGGGCGGCATCTGCGGCTCCTAAGGCTCGGAGGGTGAAGGTGACCAGCGCCGGGACGGTGTCCGGCCCGGGTTGGCCGTCGGCAAGCGGGCCGATGAGCGCTTCGCCGCCCGCTCCGACCAGGGCGGCGGCGGTGGTCTTGGGGTCTTGTGGCGGCAGCACGCCCTTGGCGACGCCTTCCGCGATGCGCTCGGCGAAGACGTCCCGGAACGCCCGGCGGAACACCAGCCGCTCGGCGTCCACCGCGGGATCGACCGGCTCGGCGAGCAGGGCATAGGCGAGCCGGGGCGATTTCAGTGCGCGGCCGGCGAAGGTCTCTATCACCGCGGTGATCCGTTCGACCAGGTCGTCCGGCCGCTGGGCGGCTTCCGACACCGCGGCGACTTCCCGGCTGACGACGGTCCGGAACAGCTCGACGGCGAGATCGGCCTTGCTCGGGAAGTGCCGGTAGATGCTGCCGGTCGCGACGCCCGCCTCCGCGGCGACCGCCGACATGGCGCAGCCCGCGTAGCCCTGCTTGCTCAGCACGGCGATCGCGGCGTCGAGAATCGCTTGCCGTTGTGCGGCCATCCTGGCTTGGATGGCGGGGGTCCGGCGGTAGGCCATACAAGAAGTGAAGCACTGATTCACTACTTCATGCAAGACTGGTCCCCGGTCTGATCCACCGAGAAGAAGGGTGCCCCCATGTCAGTCCGTAGCGAGCGAAGCGGCCCGGTGACGACGGTCGTGCTGTCCCGCCCGGAAGCCCGCAACGCCGTCGATCGGCCCACCGCGCAGGCGCTCGCGGCCGAGTTCCGAGCGTTCGACGCCGACCCGCAGGCCTCGGTCGCGGTGTTGTGGGGCGAGGGCGGCGCGTTCTGCGCGGGCGCCGATCTCAAGGCGATCGGCTCGGAGCGAGGCAATGAGGTGATGGAGGACGGCGACGGGCCGATGGGGCCGACCCGGCTGCGGCTGGGTAAGCCGGTGATCGCGGCGATTTCGGGCTACGCCGTCGCGGGCGGGCTCGAACTCGCAACCTGGTGCGATCTGCGGGTGGCCGAGGAAGACGCCGTACTCGGGGTGTTCTGCCGCCGCTGGGGCGTGCCGCTCATCGACGGCGGCACGGTGCGGCTGCCGCGGCTGATCGGCACCAGCCGCGCGCTGGACATGGTGCTGACCGGTAGGCCGGTAGGTGCGGCAGAAGCCCACGAGATGGGGCTGGTCAACCGCGTGGTGCCGCGCGGGGAGTCGCGGCAGGCGGCGGAGCGGCTCGCGGCCGAGATCGCGTCCTTCCCGCAGACGTGTATGCGGAGTGACCGGCTCTCCGTGCTCGAGCAGGAAGGCATGGCCGAGCCCGAGGCCATCAGCAACGAGTTGCGTCACGGCTCACGGGCGCTGACCGAGGCGATGGCCGGCGCCGCGCGGTTCGCCGCGGGGGCGGGCAGGCACGGCAACTTCTCCGACATCTGACCGTTGCTCACCCGATGACGCAGCGGAACCCGGTGTCGTCGGCGTGCAGGCCTGGCGGGGCGTCGGAGGCGGCGGCGGGCGCGCAATGGGTGAGCCTGCTGGTGAACGCGCCTCCCTTGCGCTCGTAGCGGCCGGGAGCGTATTCCGTCGTGGTCCACTCCCAGACGTTGCCGCTGACGTCGTGCACGCCGTACGGGCTCACGCCACCGAGGTAGCGGTCGACCGGTGTGGTCTCGCCGATCCCGCTTTCCCGCGCGTTGCACCGGTGCGACATCGCCTGGTTGCCCCACGGATATAGATCGCCGTGGCAACCCCGGGCCGCCTTCTCCCACTGGTTGCTGGTCGGCAGCGCCTTACCCGCCCAGTTCGCGTACGCCAGTGCATCGCGCAGGCTGACGAAGACGACCGGGTGGTCGGCACGCTCCGACGGCCAGAACTCGCTGGACCAGTGCGCGGGCGGCTGATGGCCGGTGGCCTCGACGAAGCGGGCGTACTCGGCGTTGGTCGTGGGGTAGACGTCGATGTAGAAGGCGGGCAGCCAGATGGACGCGTTGGCGGTGCCCGCGAGGAACGAGCCGCCCGTTACGAGTGCCATCCGCTTGTTGTCCGCGGGATGCCGGATCAGGGTCGAACCGAGGTCGATGGCGTGGTCGAGCTCCGGTGTCCCCAGGAGCAGGGTGAATCTGGACCGCACCTCGGGCGCCGAGCGAGCGAGTGAGGTGTCGAGCGCGGCTTGATTCATCGGCCGGGGTTGGATCTGCTCGCCCGCGGCCTCCCACTTGGACACCATCCGGTCGCTCACGCCGAGGTGTGCGGCGAACTCCCGGATGCTCATGCGCTTGGCCGACCGAAGCGCTCGGACTTCCTTCCCGGTCCATTGCCGAACCGTAGTCATGGGCCCCCTTGCCGCCGAGACTCGGCGGGTGATCGATCGATGACGTTGTGTTGCCTCGTCAGTGATACACCAGGTCAGCGGCATGTCCGGCTTCGAAACGGCCGACTCTCCGGCAAGTTCGGCACAAGTTCGGCGGAGAGGCGGCAGGAGGACTGAAAGACGCTTTCAGTCCGTCTGACGGACTGAAAGCGTCTTTCATCTCGATGAGTGGACTGAAGGCGTCTTTCAGCGCAGGGCCAGGTCGCCGAGCAGCTGGCGCCCTTGTTCCGCGTTGCGGGGCAGGCAGAGCACGTCGTAGCGCTGCGCGACAAGCTGGCTCGAGGAGATGAAGTCCCGCTTACCGCGAGTCGAGCCGTAACTCACGGCGGCGAACACCATGGCGAACCCCATGCCTGCCGCCAGCCCGAGCACGATCGGCGTCAGCCCGGCCGCCGGGTAGAGCAGGCTGAGCAGCAGTCCGACGAACAGTCCGAACCAGGCGCCGGAGAGCGCGCCCCGCGACAGCACCCGGCCCCACGTCAGCCGTGCGGCGATCCGCTCGACGAGCATGGGCTCGACGCCGACGATCGTGACGTCGGCGACCGGGAAGTCACTATCGGCGAGGTGATCGACCGCGCGCTGCGCCTCCGCGTAGGTCCGGTAGGAGCCGATCGGCCAGCCGTCCGGCAATGCGGGCAGGTTCGGTCGCGACGGGGTTTGAGCGAATGCGGTGGTCATATTTCTTGTCCGCCTTCCAGCGAAAGTTGCTACACACCGTTCAACGTGCGAGCGCGACGCAAAATGCCCGGTGCGCCGGAGTTCACAGGCGTTGCTCAGCATCGCGGCAGCGTTGGCACGGCGGGCGGCGAGCCCGAGGACCCCTCCGGTGCCTATTCGGCACCCAGGGAGTCCTTCGGCTCGGCCGCCCGGGCGGAATCGAAGTCGATCGCGATGGCTCCGAAGGCCATGACCGCGAGCACGGTGATGCCGAGCATCGCGCCTGCCCACGTCAGAACGGTGGTGAACATCGGTGGCCTCCCGAAAGCCAGCGGTTACCATCTGGCCTAAGCGTCAGGCCGCGAGCCGTACTCCGGTATAGGCCAAAAGGGTTGGTAGTGGGCGATTTTGACCACTCACGCGGTGTTAACGTCGTCTGCCATTCACATCGGTCACAACAGACACACCAGTCACTCGCGCGCCTGCTTCGCCAGGTCCACCATCGAGGTGACGATCTCGTCGCCGTCCAGCAGTTCCCGGTCGTTGTGGTCGGCCCCGGTCACCTCGACGGCGGAGCCACCCGCCGCCAGCGCGACCTGCATGCTCTGCTCGGGCGGCACGATCGAGTCCGCCGAGCCGTAGATCACCACGACCGGCACATCGCGGAGCCGGCGCACGTTCTCCGCCACCGGGTACCGGTCCTTGAGCAGCGCGCGCACCGGCAGGAACGGGTAGTGCACCTGCGCGGTGGCGGCGAGGTCGACGAACGGCGAGCGCAGCAGCATCCCGGCGGGCGGGTGTTCGACGGCGAGTTCGGTGATGACGCCGCAGCCGAGGCTCTCGCCGACGTACAGCAGGCGCCCCGGCCGCACGCCCCGTTCGCCCACGAGGTAGGTGTGACCGGCCCGGACATCCAGCGCGAGGCCGGATTCATCCGGGCTGCCGGGGTTTCCGCCGTAGCCGCGGTATTCCAGCAGCAGCACTGACAGGCCGCTCTCGGTCAGCGACTGGGCGAGCTCCACGCGGCCACCGCGGTTACCGCCGTTGCCGGGCGCGAACAGCACGGCAGGCGCGTCGCCCGCCTTTGCGTCCGAGCCGTGCGCGGGGAAGAACCATGCGGTGAGGTCCAACCCGTCGGCGGTGCGCAGCGTGACATCCTTGCCACCGGGCAGCACATCGGCGGCCGACGGCAGGGGGCCGGGCGACGGCAGGTAGATCAGGCTCCGCTGAAACGCGTACATGCCACCGACGACCGCGCCGAACACGCCCATCAGCACCAGCACCCCGATCAGCACGCGTCGTCTCATCCCGCCGGCCCGCAGCGGCCTGGGACGGCGCTGAACAACCCGCTCCCGGGCCCATCCGGCGGGGTCATTCAGCACCGTCCTAGAGCTTGCGCAGCCGCACGCGGTTGATCGAGTGATCGGCGTCCTTGCGCAGCACGAGCGTCGCCCGCGGCCGCGTCGGCAGGATGTTGTCGATCAGGTTCGGTTCGTTGATCGTCGTCCACAGGTGCTCGGCCTCCGCACGCGCTTCGTCGTCGTCGAGGCCGGCGAAGTGGTGGAAGTGAGATTCGGGGTCGGCGAACGCCGTGTCGCGCAGCGTCAAGAACCGTTCGACGTACCAGCGCTTGATGTCGTCGGTGTGCGCGTCGACGTAGATGCTGAAGTCGAACAGGTCGGACACCGCCAGCCTGGGGTGCGGCTGCAGCACGTTGAGCCCCTCGACGACGAGGATGTCCGGCCGCCGCACCACGTGCTCTTCGCCCTGGACCACGTCGTAGAGCTTGTGCGAGTACACCGGGGCGCTGACAAATTCCGCGCCCGACTTCACCTCGGTGACGAACCGCAGCAGCGCCCGGCGGTCGTAACTCTCCGGGAAACCTTTGCGGTGCATGATCCCGCGCCGCATGAGCTCCGCCCGCGGATACAGGAAGCCGTCGGTGGTGACGAGGTCGACGCGGGGATGATCGGGCCAGCGCGCCAGCAGCGTGCGCAGGATGCGCGCCGTGGTCGACTTGCCGACCGCGACGCTGCCCGCGATTCCGATGACGAACGGCACTTTGGTGTCGCGGGCGTCCTCGCCGAGGAAGGTGGTCGTCGCTTCGTAGAGGCTCTGCCGGGCGGCGACTTGGAGATTGATCAGCCGGGACAGCGGCAGGTAGACGTCGGCGACCTCGGCAAGGTCGACCTGTTCTCCGAGTCCCCGCAGCCGCAGCAACTCCGCCGCGGTCAGCGGCAGCGGTGTCGCACGACGAAGCTCCCGCCACTGATCGCGGTCCAGCTCCACGTAAGGGGTCAGCTCGCGGACCCTCGCCATCGCGACTCCTTGACCCCGTCAACGTTGACTGTGTCGATCTTTCAGCGGCTGCTGCTGTCAAACATGATGCAAGCACTCTGCGGTGGTTTCGGTATATGGCGTGTGACGAATGGCACCGTGTGTTTTCAGTGTCCGTCCGCACGGATGGCAGGCGCAACTGGGACGGGAAAGCGCACGACGAATCGTTGCCAGACACAGCAGGCCTCGCATGGTGCTTGCCCGCGAGTCGTCAGGCGCGCGCAACCCGGACGCCGAACACCTCGTCCCACGCCGCCGCGACCTGCCGTGCGCAGTTCTCGGGCGCCACCTTCCCGACGCCGGTGCCAAGGCCCGGCATGGCGATGACGTCGATCGAGTCCCGGGCGCGCGAGCCGTGCTCCAGCTCCCGGTCACGCCAGTACTCGAAGACCGCGCGCGCGGCGAGGTACGGATGAACGGTGTTGCCGGGCAGCCGCTCGCCGGGGTGCCGCATCGTCGGCGCGCTGATCAACCACGCCGGCCTCGACTCACCCGTTGGCACCGCGACTGCCTGCCCGACCGGCAGTTCGCCGCCGTGGTAGTTGAGCACCGCCTTGCGCACCTGCTGCTCGACGCCGGGAAACGCCCGGGAGTAGATCGCGTCGATGCCGCCGCGCATCCAGCCCTGCGAGTTCGCGGGGCTGACCACGGCGTGCGCTTCGACATCGAGCACCGAACCCCGATGCACCCGGACCCTGGCGCGTACGCCGTCGGCGACCCGCCGCCAGGCGTGACTCATCGCGTCGTCGAGCGCGCACAGGACCAACTCCGGGCTGGTTCGCCCGGCAGGGGCGCCGGTACCACTTTGGGTAGTACCCGATTCGGTGGTCACCCCCTTAGTCTGGCAAAAACTTGCACTGCGGGTAACCACCGGCGTGCGAATTGCTGATGTGCCATCCGGGTGATCTACCTAACGGTCATGGTTTGGGTGCACGTTCGCGCGGGGTCTTACTGGCGCTGGCGGCGAGTGCGTAATCTTTGCCCGTGAACCGAATCGCGTATTTCGGCCCGCAGGGAACCTTCACCGAGCAGGCGGCACGCTCCCTGGTCGCCGACGGTGACCTGGTGCCCTACGAAACCATCCGGCTCGCCATGGCCGCCGCGCGCAAGGGTGAGACCGATGCGGCATGTGTACCGGTGGAGAACTCCGTCGAAGGCCCGGTGACCGCGACGCTGGACGGCCTCGCCGAGGATGAGCCGCTGGTCGCGGTGGCCGAGGCCCTGCTGCCGATCCACTTCAGCGTGCTGGCGCGGCCGGACACCGGCGCCGAGGAGGTCCGGACGGTGGCGAGTCACCCACACGCGTTAGCGCAGGTGCGGCGGTGGCTGGACCAGCACCTCCCCGGGGTGCGCCAGGTGGCGACGGCGTCCACCGCGGCGGCCGCCGTCGCGGTGTCCGGCGGGGAATACGACGCCGCGGTCGCCGCCCCAGTCGCGGCGGAGCATTACCCGTTGCGGGCCATCGCCACCGAAGTCGCCGACGTACGCGACGCGCGCACCCGCTTCCTGCTGCTCCGCACGCCCGGCGAGCTGCCGGAACCCACCGGCTCTGACCGGACCGCGGTCGTGGCCGCCGCGGCGAACCGCACCGGCGCGCTTTCCGAACTGCTGACCGAGCTCGCGTTCCGCGGCATCAACCTGACCCGGCTCGACGCCCGCCCGACGGTCAAGGGCGGCTTCGGCGAGTACCGGTTCTTCATCGACTTCGAGGGCCACGTCGCCGAGCCCCGCATCGGTGACGCGCTCGCCGCGTTGCGCAGGCGCTGCGAGGTCCGGTTCCTGGGGTCGCATCCGCGGGCGGACGGGGTCCGCGCCAGCATCCAGCCCGCCGCGGGCAACGACGACTTCCGCTCGGCGGCCGACTGGGTGGAGTCGGTCCGCAGGGGCGACACGGCGTAGCGGTTCTTCGGCGGTACAAGGCCCACCGGGGGGCCGAGTTAAGGCACAGTAGAGGCTGACGGGTCGGGGATCGTCTGCGCAAACTTGATGGGACTGGAACAACCGTGAAGCTACAGCTGATCCGGCATGCCCAGAGCACGTCCAATGTGCTCAAGATCCTGAACACGCGGATGCCAGGGCCGCCGCTGACGGAGCTCGGGGAGCAGCAGGCCGACGCTCTGGCCGATCAGCTCACGGAGGATCCGGTGGTGGCGGTCTACTGCTCCGTCGCGACCAGGGCGCAGCAGACCGCGGCACCGGTCGCCGCCCGGCACGGCCTCGAGGTGCAGGTAGTGGAAGGCGTGCAGGAGATTTTCGTCGGTGACCTGGAAGACCGTGGCGACCAAGCGGGCATCGAGGCGTACGCGAGCGTCTACTTCCCGTGGACGCTGGGCGAGTTGCACCTGTCGATGCCCGGCGGCGAGTCCGGCATCGAGGTGCGCGACCGGTATCTGGCCGCGGTCGCCCAGATCCGCGCGAAGCACGAGCAGGAGCATCCCGACGGGACGGTGGTGCTGGTCAGCCACGGCGGCGCCATGCGTCTGTGCGCGGAGCTGCTTGCCGACAACGTGCCGCCCAACCTCGCTGAGGCGGGCCTGATCCCGAACACCGGCGCGATCGTGCTGGAAACCAAGGACGGCGGCGGCTGGCATTGCCTCGCATGGGCGGGTGTCGACCAGTAGGCGGTCGAGTTCCGGCGCAACCCGGCCCCCCGATCACGCGTCCCTAGTACACGGCCCGGATACGGCAGGGATGAGTCGGGGAGGACGAGCATGCGCCAGCGAAAACCAGCAGACACCGGTCTATTCGGCGTCGCCGGGTTCGCCGTGATGGCGGTGCTGATCGCGGGTTGTGGCGAGGATCCGGCGCCGGCGAGCACCACGGCGTCCGAGACGACCGCGCCGGCGAGTTCGCTCGACGACCCGAAGCAGGCTGAGCCGAGCACCACGACCCCCGAAACCACCAGCGAGACCACTACGGACAGTGAGGCCGCGCCGAAGTCGAACGGACTCTGTACCTCGAAGGACCTCAAGCTCTCACTCGGCGAGGGCAGCGGCGCGGCAGGCACCGTCTGGCGCCCGCTGCGCTTCACCAACACCAGCGGTGCGACGTGCGAGATCCAGGGGTTCCCCGGCGTGTCCTACGTCGCCGGTGACGACGGGCATCAGGTCGGGGCCGCCGCCTACCGGGACGGGTCGAAGGGGGCCGGGGTCACGCTGCGAGCCGGGCAGACCGCGCATGCGCCGGTTGGCTTCGCGCAGGTCGGTAACTACGACCCGGCGGATTGCGAACCGACGGAGGTGCGCGGCCTGCGGGTCTATCCGCCGCAAGAGACCAACTCGATGTACCTGCCCGACCCCGGCACCGGCTGCGCCAACGAGGACTTGGAGAGCAACCAGCTCAAGGTGCAGACCATCCAGCCGGGCGAGGGTGAAAGCTAACAAGCGCGCGGAGGCTGGCGGCCTCGGTGGGTGCGGGGCGGCGGGGAGCCCAAGGTGGCCTTCGGTGCCATATAGGCGCCCCATGGCGCCTTGGTGCCGCTGTGAAGCTACACAAACAGGATAACAAGGTGGATTTTGGGCGAGGTGCGGGGCCGCTAAGCCCAGCCGAGCTCGTGTAGCCGGTCGTCGTCGATGCCGAAGTGGTGGGCGATCTCGTGCACCACGGTGATCGCGACTTCTTCGACGACCTCCTCCGCCGAATCACACATCGCGAGGATCGGCTCGCGGTAGATGGAGATGCGGTCGGG
Organism: Actinophytocola sp.; assembly: GCA_009379975.1. GTDB lineage: Bacteria > Actinomycetota > Actinomycetes > Mycobacteriales > Pseudonocardiaceae > WHSS01. Next base: position 8,336 of record WHSS01000052.1, on the reverse strand, counting down.
CAGTTCGCCGCCGTAGTCGTGGGTGCGCTCCGTCATGGCGATGCCGTGATAGAGGCCGAGGAGGTCCGGCTCTTCGGCATTATGCGGCTCGACGAGCACGACCACGTTGTCCATCGCGGCCGCGAACTCGGGCGGGATCTCATCGAGTGCGTCGGCGACCAGTTCCTCGAACCGCCGGCCCGTCATGTCCACTGCCATCGGCGTCAGTTGTTCTTCGGCGTACTGGTGGTCGACGGTTCCTTCTTCTCGGCCTTCTCGGCGATGCTGCCGGTGACCGGGGCGAGGCCCGACTTGTCGTCCAGCAGTGCGGCGACCTTGCAGTTGACCAGGTAGGAGCCGGCGCGCCAGCTCGTCTTCGATCGGATGTCCCACGAGACGATGAGCTTCTTCTTCTTGAGGTTCATGCCACCGGTGTACTTGTCGGCGGCCCGTGAGCACGTCTTGTCGAGGTAGGACTCCTGCTTGCCCTTGGACGGGGGGTCCTCGTCGAACTCGTCGCGCAGGTTCACGACCGCGATCATCTCGTAGGAGTGCTTCTGCTCGCAGTCGACCGGGTCGCCGACCGTCTTGCCGTTGAGCCCGAGGCAGGTGCCCTTGGCCCAGATGTCGGACTGATCCTGCTCGACGGCGGGGTCTTTGGTGCCCTGCAACGAGCCGCCGGGCCCGGTGCGCCAGAGCCCGCAGCGCAGCGACCGCTGACCGTTCTGCCAGTCGGTGCTGTTCGGGCGTAGCGCGCTGACCTGGAGCTTTCCCGCCGGGTCCAGGGGCTTGGACAGGTACGTGGCCGCCCCTTCGGTGCAGCGGTCGACCGCGATCTCCCGCCACTTCGCCACGTCCGGCTGCTCCGCGTCCGGCGGGAAGTCGTCCGAGATGTCGATGACCTCGGTGACTTCGAAAATGTGCGCCTCGGCGCAAGCCACCTGCCGCATGTCAGCCGCGTCGGGAGAACGCCAGGTCAAGCAGGTGCCGACCGGCGCGGCGAAGGAGTACTTGATGTCCCGCTGACCGCTGCTCGCTGGCATCCCGCCGCCTCGGGGGCCGCCGTCGACCCGGTCGGTCGGCGGCGCCGAGGTAATCGAGACGGTGATAGCGAGCGCGGCGACAGCGCCTACGACGGCACCGACCATGAGCAGGCGGGTGCCGGAAGCGCGGCTCAGCGTGACGAACCGATCGATCGCGGATGACATCACCTTCAATGATGCCTCAGAGTCAGGATGCGGCCGCTGGAGTGGGCCCAATGTGACACCCATCGTCGACGGCCCGGCCACGTCAGCGCCTAGGCCGTGTCTTACGAATCCCATCGATCGAGATCCATAAGACACGGCCTAGGGTGGGCCGCATGCGAACGCTACGCACCCCATCGGACCGATTCGCCGGTCTGCCCGATTTCGACTACGAACCCCGGTACGGGACCGTCGCGGACGGCGACGGCGGCTCGCTACGGATGGCCCATGTCGAAGCGGGCCCCGCCGATGGCCCGCCGGTATTGCTGCTGCACGGCGAGCCCTCGTGGTCGTACCTGTACCGCAAGATGCTGCCCGTACTCGCCGACGCCGGCCTCCGCGCGATCGCAGCGGACCTGGTCGGCTTCGGCCGGTCGGACAAGCCGCTCGAAACCGCCGATCACAGCTACGTCCGGCATGTCGAATGGGTGCGAGCCTACGCGTTCGACGTGCTGGACCTGCGGGAAGCAACCCTCGTCGGCCAGGACTGGGGCGGGCTGATCGGCCTGCGGCTCGTCGCCGAGAACGAGGACCGCTTCGCGCGGATCGTCGCCGCGAACACCGGGCTGCCGACCGGCGACCATCCGATGCCGGATATCTGGTGGCAGTTCCGTGAGGCGGTGACGCAGGCCCCCGCCCTCGATATCGGACGGTTCGTGCAGTCGGGTTGCACGACGACGCTGTCCGACGAGGTGCGCGCGGCATACGACGCGCCGTTCCCCGAGGAAAGCTACAAGGCGGCGGCGCGCGCGATGCCGATGCTGGTGCCAACCAGTCCCGATGACCCGGCGACCAAGGCCAACCGCGCCGCGTGGCAGGTGCTGGCCAGGTCGGACCTGCCGCTGCTGTGTGCCTTCTCCGACCGCGACCCCATCACCGGTCCGATGGCGCCGATCCTGCGCCGCGTGATGCAGGGGGCCAGCGGGCGCGAGCATCCGACCATCACCGGGGCCGGGCACTTCCTGCAAGAGGACGCGGGTGAGCAGCTCGCCGAAGAGATCGTCCGGTTCATTCGCGCCACCTAAGCACGGCCTAGCCCGGGCGAGCGGGCGTGCAGGTGGTTCTCTAGGCTGATGAGCCGTGATTGATCCCAGGATCCTGCGCGAGAACCCGGACGTCGTGCGCGCATCGCAGCGCAACCGCGGCGAGGACGAAGGCGTCGTCGACAAGCTGCTCTCACTAGACCAGCGCAGGCGATCCGCCATCGCACGTGCCGACACGCTGCGCGCCGAGCAGAAGCAGCTCGGCAGGCAGATCGGCAAGGCGGCAGGCGATGAGCGCGACGCGCTGCTCGCCAAGGGCAAGGAGCTGGCCGCCGAGGTCAAAGCGGCCGAAGCCGAGCAGGCGCAGACCTCGGAGGAGTTCGCCGAGCTGCACGGCCGCGTACCCAACGTCGTGCACCCCGACGCCCCGGCGGGCGGCGAGGACGACTATCTGGTGCTCAAGCACGTCGGCACGCCGCGCGAGTTCGACTTCGCCCCGGCCGACCACCTCGAGCTCAGTGAGCGCATCGGTGCGGTGGATATGGAGCGCGGCGCGAAAGTCTCCGGCGCACGGTTCTACTTCCTCACCGGCATCGGCGCGCAGCTGCAGCTCGCGCTGCTCAACATGGCCGCCGCCCAGGCGATGGAGAACGGCTTCCAGTTGATGATCACCCCGGTGCTGGTCCGGCCGGAGATCATGCAGGGCACCGGGTTCCTCGGCGCGCACGCGTCCGAGATCTATCACCTGCCGGATGACGACCTGTACCTGGTCGGCACGTCGGAGGTCTCGCTCGCCGGGTATCATTCCGACGAGATCCTCGACCTCTCGGGCGGCCCGCGCCGCTACGCGGGCTGGTCGTCGTGTTTCCGGCGCGAGGCGGGCTCCTACGGCAAGGACACCCGCGGCATCATCCGGGTGCACCAGTTCGACAAGGTCGAGATGTTCAGCTACTGCCGCCCGGAGGACGCCGAGGTCGAGCACGATCGCATGCTGGCATGGGAGGAGCAGATGCTCGCCAAGGTCGAGCTGCCCTACCGCGTGATCGACACCGCGGGCGGCGACCTCGGGACGTCGGCCGCGCGCAAGTTCGACTGCGAAGCTTGGGTCCCGTCGCAGCAGACGTACCGGGAGCTGACGTCGACCTCGAACTGCACCACGTTCCAGGCGCGCCGGCTCAACGTCCGTTATCGCGACGAGAACGGCAAACCCCAGACCGCGGCGACGCTCAACGGCACCCTGGCGACGACCAGGTGGCTGGTGGCGATCTTGGAGAACCACCAGCAGCCGGACGGCTCGGTGCGCGTGCCCGCCGCGCTGCGCCCGTATCTCGGTGGTCGCGAAGTCATCGAGCCGCTCAGCCGCTGATCCGCTGATCTGGCGCTCAGCGCGTCGAACGAGTCAGACGGGTGTTTGCCCCGATCGTTCCGTCACGCACAGGAGTGACGACTTAACCCTACGGAGTGGTTTCCGGCTCTCGTCATGGCGCGGCGGACTTAGCATGAGCTTCACCAAAAATGGTGTCTTTGTGCAGGTCAAGAGCCTGGAGGAATCATGAACACAGTTACGCGCACCGCGGTTTCGTGCCTGAGTGCTCTCGCCATTGGCGCCGTAGGTCTTGTCACCCCCGCATCCGCCGCCCCGATGACCGACACCAACCTCTCGTGCAGTTATCAGCTCGAGAACCGGCATCACAAGGTCACCGGCACGTGCAGCGGTGACACCAACTTCGGCACCATGAGCGGCACGTTCAACGGCAAGCTGACGAAGAACGGCACCGCGAAGGGCTCCTTCGCGCTCGACAGCCGGTCGGCGTCGTGGCGCGGCTCGTTCAAGGGCGGCGGGTTCACCGGCGCCAAGGCCAAGGGGACGTTCTCGGTCTCGCTCGGCACGCTGAGTCTGTCGGGATCCTTCATCGCGATCCTCGGCTGAGCCGGACGCGGCCCCTGGCATTTTTCGCGTTGCGAGCAGGGGGAGCCGCCGCGGTGTGGCGCTGATTCTGAGCGGCGTGCTGGTCGTGCTCGGCGTGCTGGCGGGTTGCACGACGGTGGTCGAGGGGTCGCCGCGCGCGGCCGAGAAGATCGGGCTGGCAGCGGTCGAGCCGTGCGAGATGATCCCCGACGACTGGCTGCCCGTCCTGGAGTTGCAGAAGGGCGAGTACACCAAGGCCGACGAGCAGGCGCTGCGGCCGCACGGCTGCCGATGGGCCGCGAGCGACGAGATGATCTCCTACGGCGACGTGGAGGTCATCGTTTCGCCGGAGCTGTCCGTCGACGACTGGATGCAGGGCGCGCCGTTCTCCGACGAAGTCGAGCTCGGCGGGCTGACCTGGCAGGTCCGGACCGGCGCCGCGGGCATCGAAGGGGACTGCGGGCTGGTCGTGGCGCTGTCGGAGACGTCCTTCGTCGACGTGAGTAGCGTCAACTACAACGACCCCGATAGGGCCTGCGACAAGGCCAAGGAGGTCGCGCCGATCATCGCCGGCCGGTTACCGGGTGGTGAACCCGTCGATGCGGCGCCGCCGACGGAGGTCGACCCGCTCGCGGACACCGACCCGTGTGGGCTCATCAATCCCGCGCAAGCCGAGAAGCTGGGCTACCACGAACTGGGCGAGAAGGGCGCATCCGGCGACAACACTTGTGTTTGGTCGCCGGCGGAGTCCGGGAAGCAGGACGGCCTCGAAGATGTTGTCGTCATCATCGAGTCCCAGCGCGCCGTGGAGCGCCAGTTCCCCGAGAAGCCGGACGATGAGCTGAGCGTCAACGGCGGGAAGTGGCTGGTCTTCGACGCGCCGAGCGGCACTCTCGGCAGTTGTTACGTGGCGACGAACACGTCCAAGCGGTCGCATGTGCGGATCTTCAGCAGCAGCCGCGATCGCAAGAAGTCCGGTGTCGTCGGGAAGAAGGCTGCGCCCGAGGTCAGCATGAACTTGCCGGAACCGAGCTGACGAGCCGCCACACCCGTCGTGCGTGAAAGTCCTTGCTCTGGCACGGCTCAGCACTCACGACCCCGGCCAGGTGCGTCGTGAGTGATCAAGCGTGCCCAGGCACTGGGTTTCACGCACGAGCGAAGCCGGGGCCAGCCTACCCGGCTGCGTAGCCGCGAGCGTGCGGGGAATATGGTGCCCGTACTTGTCAGGGCTAAATTTCGGAGCGCGGATGCGGATCGCCGTCGTCAACAATTTCTACCCGCCACGGGTCGGCGGTAGCGCGCACATGGCCGAGTCGCTCGCGAAGGGCTACGTCGAGCGGGGCCACGATGTGCTGGTCATCACCGCGGAGTATCCGGGGGCCCCGGACGAAGAGACGGTCGACGGCGTGCGGATCGTGCGGCTGCCCGCCGCGCGGCTGCCGAAGACGACGCTCGCGGTGAACTTCGACATCACTTTCGCCACCAGACCGTCATTGCCCCGCCGGTTGCGTGCGCTGCTCGGCGATTTCCGGCCGGACGTGATCCACCAGCACGGCCAGTTCTTCGACCTGACCTGGGCCACCGGGCTATGGGCACGCAAGCACGACGTGCCGGTACTGCTGAGCGTGCACACCAGGCTCGAGAGCCCGAAGAAGCACTACCAAGCGGTGTTCAGCACGCTGGACGCCTGCCTTGTCGCGCCGATCCTGCGCCGCTACAAGCCGGTGCACGTGGTCATGGACGCGTTGATGGAGGACTACATCAAGCGCAAGTACCGGCGCGGTGTCTCCGGCACGGTCGACATTCCGGTCGGCCTCGACGTCGAGTGGACCCGCGGCGGCGACCCGGACGGCGTGCGCGAGAAGCTCGGCGTCGGCTCGGCACCGATGATCTTGTCGGTCGGGCATGTCATCCCGCTGCGCGACCGGGTCACGCTGGTCGAGGCGATGCCGAAGGTACTCGAGCAAGTTCCGGACGCGAAGCTCGTCGTCGTCGGCGGGGTGTACTACGACGCCTTCCTCAGCCGCGCGAAGGAACTGGGTGTGATGGACTCGATCATCACCACCGGCGCGGTACCGAAGGCGGAGGTGCCGGATTACCTGGCGGCCGCCGACGTCGAATGCCACAGCCTGCAGGGGATCGGCTTCGGCACGGCTTGCCTGGAGAGCCTGGCCGCCGGGGTACCGGGCGTCGCCGCGATCACCGAGGATCACTTCGGCGAGATCAAGATCGTTGACCGGATGCACCTGCACCTGGTACCGAAGAACTCGCCCGGCCCGGTCGCCGAGCGGCTCGTCGAGGCGCTCAAGAACCCCGAGGAGTCCCGCAAGATGGCGCGGGCCGGCGCGGCGATCGTTGACGAGCACTTCGCCATGAAGGCCGTCATCGACAAACACCTCGAGGTGCTGGAGTCGCTCGCGGGCTGAGACGCTCGGTAGGACTACACGACAAGATGACGTTGCAAGCGACGAGAACGGGCTGAGGGAGCGAGTTCGTGCCCAGACTCAGATCCGGCGTGAGCGCGTGCGCTGCGGCCCTGCTGCTCGCCGCCTGCGCGCCGGTCGACCAGCCTGAGCCCGGCTCCGTCGAGCTGTTTCGCCCGCTGAGGGCGGTGAGCGTCGACGAGATGTGTTCGATGGTGGCGAAGCAGACGATCGAAGTGGCGTTCGGTGTGTCCGTCACCGATGCGCAGGCCGATGAGCGTGGACGTGGCGCGCTGCGCGGCTTGATCTGCCGGTACCGCGCGGACACCGCGAATGACGACTACGCGGCCTCGGCCGGCGCGCCGTTGCGGGTCGTCACGACGCTCGATGTCGACTTCCACCTTGACGCCCCGACCGCCCTCGACGAGAGCTTCACCGATGTCGCGGGCGAGGTCGTCGACTACCAGCGGGTGGCGGGCCTCGGCGAGATGGCGGGGTTCGGGCCTGACGTGGCGCCGGCCGGCCGCGACGGCTCGGTGCTGAGCGTGATATTCAGCGCGAACCGCGCCCGGTTGCTGCTCACCGTCGAAACCCTGCCTGACGCGGAGCTTGCGCAGCTGAAACCCATCGCCGTCGAACTCCTCGCCGGGCTGAACGCCGAGCTGAACCCCGGGCTTCGGTAACGCCCCGCTATCTCAGTGGCGGGCCTGTTCGAGGACCTGGGCGACGACCTGGTGCGAGGGCAGGATCGAGTCGCGCTCGTCGGCGGCGTCGACCTTGCCGTCGAGCAGGTCGAGGAACTGCTCCAGTTGCGTCGCGAGCGGCTCCCGCACGGTGACCAGTTCGGGGATCTCAATGACCGTCTGCTGCCGGTACGCGGGTGCACCGGTCGAGAGGCCTTCGTGGGACACGTGCCGGTAGATCGTCACGTCGCGGCGCACCAGGTCGATCTCGACCAGCCGCTCGAGCTCCGAGACGACCAGCGAGCGGACCTTGCGCTGCCCGAGCCGCGACGCCGAAACCGAAGCGACGCCGGTGGGAAACGACAGCACCGCGTCAAGGGTGTCCTCCGCGCCCTCGACGGACTTCGGGTGGAAGTGGCCAGCGGCCGAGGCCGTGCGCTGGGGTGCTTGGCCGCCGAAGAGCCGGATCGCGAGGTCGACGTCGTGCACCAGCAGGTCCCACGCGACACCGGTCTTGATCCGCGGTGCATACGGCCCGTGCCGCACGGCCATGGTGTGCACCGGGCCATCGATGAGCGCGCTCGCCGTCATCACCGCCGGGTTGTACCGCTCGAGCAGCCCGCACATCAGCGGGATGTCCTTCTCGGCGGAGCAGGCGAGGATCTCCTGGGTGTCGGCCAGATTGTTCGCGACCGGCTTCTCGATCAGCAGCGGCTTGCCCTGGCCGAGGATGTCGAGCGCGAGCTGGTGATGCACCTCGGTCGCCGCGGCGAGCACCACCGCGTCGACGTCGGCGAGCGAACCGATCTCGGGCGTCCACTGCGCGCCGTGCTGCTCCGCGATGGCGCGCCCGGCATCCTCCCGCGGATCGATGACCCTGGCCAGCGAGGCGCGGTCGTTCTGCGCGATCACCCTGGCGTGGAGCTTCCCCATGTTGCCGGCGCCGACGATGGCGAGCTTGCGTGAATCCGGGGTCATCGAGATTCCCTTCGTTCGTGGAGACCCCCGGCTTGAGCCGTGGGGAGGAAGCGAATGTCCTGGGTGTGCCGCGTGTCGGCGAAATGTTCACGATGACACTGGATGGTGTGTAAACCATGGGGAGGGCGTTGGTGAAG
>WHSS01000216.1 GCA_009379975.1 Actinophytocola sp. | reverse complement strand
GAGCTGACATGATGCTCTCATCTCCGAAGGTGGTCGACCGTCGACCGCAACCAACCGGAGGGAGAGCCATACATGACGTGGGCAAGGCATTCGAGCCCCCCCGACGACCATGGTTGGTCCGCAGAAGCCCGTGCTGCGGAGCGACTGCGCCGTGACGCTCAAGCAGGAAAGGCCGCGATCACCGTGGCAGGTCATTCCGCCAATGCCACCGAATGTCGAGAGTTGCTCGACATGCTGGGCCTGGAACCCAGCCTCGCCAGGAGATAGCCCCACCAGGCTCTGGCGAAGACGTAGACAACGTTCGCTTCAGCGGTTGACGCCGCCGACGCGCGCGGTGAGCTCCCTGGCCGCCGCGCGTACCGCGACCGCCAGTTCCGGCCAGGTTTCACCGCAGGCGTACTTACCGTCACAGCGGTGCCGGAAAGTCATGCTGATGGCCGCGATCGGATGACCGCTGTGGTCGAAGATCGGGTAAGCCACGGACGCGAAGTCGACGGTGACGAAGCCGTCCTCGATCGCCCAGCCCGTTCGCCGTTCTTCGGTGAGAATGCCGCGTAGCTCGGCCAAGTTGCGCGGGCCCCGGTCGGTACGGCGGACGAACTGGCCTTGCCGCGGAAACAGCGCGCGTACCTGCGCTGGGGGTAGGTACGCGAGCATGGCCCGCCCCGAGGCCGTCACATGCGCGGGCAACCGGACTCCCACGTCGGTCACCACCGTCTCCGGTCGCGCCGGCCGCTCCTTGATGAGGTACAGCGACTCGTTGCCGTGCAGGATGCCCAGGTGCACGGTGTGCTGTTGGACGTCGACGAGCGCGCGCAGGATCGGGCCGGCCAGCCGCTCCAGCGGATCGTGCCGCAGGTATGCGGAGCCAAGCTCGAAGGTGGCGATGCCGAGGCCATAGCGCCGCTCGTCGGGTAGGTGCGTGACGAAGCCTGCCGCCGCGAGCTCGGCCAGCAGGTGATAGGTCGTCGAGCGGGGCAGGTCGAGCTCCCGCGTGATCGTCGCGGCGGAGACCGGGCCCGCGTGCTGTGCGAGCACCCGCAGTACCGCGAGCCCACGCCGTAGCGCCGGAATGTCGGTGCCCGCCATGTCACCTCCGTCGTGTCCGCGCTCCAGGCCGTCGTGTCCGCGCTCCAGGCACGTCTGTCTGGAATACCAGACACTTTACCTCCCGCTGCGGATGATGACCGGGCGCATCGCGAGTGGAATGGGGACATGACCGACAACGACGTGGTGCCCGTGGGCCATGACGCACTGACCATCGACGAGGTGGTTCGCGTCGCACGGGGCACCGCCCAGGTCCGCTTGACCGAGGACGCGGTCAAGCGCATCGAAGCGGCCCGAGCCCACGTGGACGCGCTGGCCGCCGCGACCCGCCCGGCGTACGGCGTTTCGACCGGCTTCGGCGCCCTCGCCGTCCAGCACATCCCGCGGGACAAGCGGGCGGAGCTGCAACGTTCGCTCATCCGATCGCACGCCGCCGGCTCCGGTGACCCCGTGGAGCCCGAGGTCGTCCGCGCGATGATGTTGCTGCGGCTGCACACCCTGGCGACGGGCCACACCGGCGCACGGCTCGCGACCGCACAGACCCTGGCCGCGCTGATCAACGCGGGCATCGTGCCGGTCGTCCACGAGTACGGCTCGCTCGGCTGTTCCGGCGACCTCGCGCCGCTGGCCGCGGTCGCGCTCGCGCTGATGGGCGAGGGCGAAGTGTTCGACGCCGAAGGTCACCGGTTGCCCGCGGCGCAGGCCCTCGCCGCCGCCGGAGTTGAGCCGGTGGAGCTCGCGGAGAAGGAAGGGCTCGCGCTGACCAACGGCACCGACGGCATGCTGGGCATGCTGGCGCTGGCCATCCACGATCTCGCCCGGCTGCTCGACGTCGCGGACCTGACGGCTGCGATGAGCGTCGAGGCGCTGCTCGGCACCGACCGGGTCTTCGCCGCCGACCTGCAGGCGCTGCGCCCCCACCCGGGGCAGGCGAGGTCAGCGGCACACATCACCGCGCTGCTCGCGGACTCGGAAATCGTGGCGAGCCACCGTGGCCCCGATTGCCCGCGGGTGCAAGACGCCTACTCGCTGCGATGCGCGCCGCAGGTGAACGGTGCCGCGAGAGACACCGTCGAACATGCCCGGCTGGTCGCGGGACGAGAGCTGGCCGCCGCGATCGACAACCCGGTCGTGCTCGATGACGGCAGGGTGGAGTCGAACGGCAACTTCCACGGCGCACCGATCGCCTACGTGCTGGATTTCCTCGCCATCCCGCTCGCCGACGTCGCGAGCATGGCCGAACGCCGCACGGATCGGATGCTCGACGTCGCACGCTCGCACGGGCTGCCGCCCTTCCTCGCCCATGACCCCGGCGTCGACTCCGGTCACATGATCGCCCAGTACACGCAGGCGTCGGTGGTGTCGGAGCTCAAGCGACTCGCCGCGCCCGCGTCGGTGGATTCGATCCCGAGTTCGGCGATGCAGGAGGACCACGTATCGATGGGCTGGTCGGCGGCCCGCAAGCTCCGGCGGGCGGTCAACGGATTGATCACGGTGCTGGCGGTCGAGTACCTCACCGCCGCTCGCGCCCTGGACTTCCGGGCGCCGCTGGCCGCCGCACCGGCCACCGCGGCCGCTGTCGCGATGCTGCGTGAACGGGTGCCGGAAGCGGGTCCCGACCGGCATCTGGCACCGGAGATCGCCGCGGCGGAAGACCTTGTGCGAAGCGGCAGGCTCGCCGCGCTCGTGAGTGATTATCACGGCCATGGCAGCCCTAATCACGCACGACACGATGATGGCTCGCACCAGGGAGGAAACTGATGAGAACGGTCCGCGCGGCGCGTGGCAGCACGCTGACGGCGAAGAGTTGGCAGACCGAGGCCGTGCTTCGGATGTTGCACAATAACCTGGACCCCGAGGTCGCGGAGCGGCCGGAGGATCTCGTCGTGTACGGCGGCACCGGCAAGGCGGCCCGTGACTGGGCGAGCTTCGACGCGCTCAACCGCGAACTCGCCACCCTCGCGGATGACGAGACGTTGCTGGTGCAGTCAGGGAAGCCGGTCGGGGTGTTCCGCACCCACGAGTGGGCGCCCCGGGTGTTGATCGCGAACTCCAACCTGGTGCCCGACTGGGCGAACTGGCCCGAGTTTAGAAAACTCGACTCGCTCGGCCTGACGATGTACGGCCAGATGACGGCCGGGTCGTGGATCTACATCGGCACGCAAGGCATCCTGCAGGGCACCTACGAGACGTTCGCGGCGGTCGCGAACAAGCTCGCCGACGCGGACAAGCTCGAGGACGCCTCACTCGCCGGAACGCTGACGGTCACCGCGGGGCTCGGCGGGATGGGCGGCGCGCAACCGCTCGCCGTCACCATGAACGGTGGCGTCGCGCTGGTCATCGAGTGTGACCCGCGGCGGGCTCAGCGCCGCGTCGAGACCCGCTACCTCGACGAGGTGGCGACCGATCTCGACGACGCGATCGCGCGGGTCGTCGCCGCCAAGCGGGATCGGGTGCCGCTGTCGGTCGGCGTGATCGGCAATGCCGCCGAAGTGCTGCCCGAGCTGCTGAGGCGCGGCATCGACGTGGACATCGTGACCGACCAGACCTCGGCCCACGACCCGCTGGCGTACCTGCCCAAGGGTATTTCGGTGGAGGACTGGGCGGACTACGCCGAGAAGAAGCCCGACGAGTTCACCGACCGGTCCCGGGAATCGATGGCCGATCACGTCGAGGCGATGGTGGGCTTCCTCGACGCGGGCGCCGAGGTCTTCGACTACGGCAACTCGCTGCGCAGCGAGGCCAAGCTGGGCGGCTTCGATCGGGCGTTCGACTATCCGGGCTTCGTGCCCGCCTATATCCGTCCGCTGTTCTGCGAGGGCAAGGGCCCGTTCCGGTGGGTGGCGCTGTCCGGCGACCCCGCCGACATCGCCGCGACCGACCGCGCGATCCTTGAGCTGTTCCCCGAGAACGAGTCGCTGGCCCGCTGGATCCGGCTCGCAGGCGAGCGGGTCGAGTTCCAGGGCCTGCCCGCCCGCATCTGCTGGCTGGGCATGGGCGAACGCAGCCGAGCGGGCGTCCTGTTCAACGAGATGGTGGCCAGCGGCGAGCTGTCGGCTCCGATCGTGATCGGCCGCGATCATCTCGACTGCGGCTCGGTCGCCTCGCCGCACCGGGAGACCGAGGCCATGGCCGATGGTTCGGACGCGATCGCCGATTGGCCGTTGCTCAACGCACTGGTGAACACCGCATCCGGGGCGAGCTGGGTCTCGATCCACCACGGCGGCGGCGTCGGCATGGGCCGCTCGATCCACGCCGGCCAGGTGTGCGTCGCCGATGGCACCGACCTGGCGGCGCAGAAGCTCGAGCGGGTACTGAGCAACGACCCCGGCATGGGTGTCATCCGGCACGTGGACGCGGGCTACGACCGGGCAACCGATGTCGCGGCCGAGCGCGGCGTGCATGTTCCGATGGCGGCCGAGTGAGTACGCGTACCTGGGGTGCGGACACACGTACCTGGGGCGCGGACGCGTGGGTCTGGGGCGCGGACACGTGAACACGTACTGGTGCGAGCACGCGTGGCTGCCGGACGGCCCAGCGGAGTCGGTCGCGATCACCGTCGACGGCGAGCGCATCGTTTCGGTCGAGCGTGACGCACCGAAGACCGGGACGGTGCTCGACGGGATGGTCACGCCTGGCTTCGCCAACGTGCACTCGCACGCCTTCCACCGGGCGCTGCGGGGCCGGACCCACGGGGACGGCGGCACGTTCTGGACCTGGCGCGACCGGATGTACGCGGTAGCCGAGCGGCTCGACCCGGAGTCGTACTACCGGCTGGCGCGAGCGGTGTACGCGGAGATGGCGCTGGCCGGCTACACCAGCGTCGGCGAGTTCCACTACCTGCACCACGGGCCACGGGGCGCGCGCTACGACGACCCCAACGCCATGTCGCACGCGCTGGCCGCCGCCGCGGCGGACGCGGGCATCAGGCTCACCCTGCTCGACACGTGCTACCTGACGGCGAGTGTCGACGGCGGCGCATTGGACGCCGTGCAGCAGCGGTTCTCAGACGGCGACGCCGATGCCTGGGCGTCCCGCTTGGACGCGTTCAAGCCCGAGCAACGGCTGGTGAGGGTGGGCGCGGCGGTGCATTCGGTGCGCGCCGTGCCCGCCGAGCAGATCCCCACCGTGGCAGGCTGGGCGGACGGCCGGGAGGCGCCCCTGCACGCCCACGTGTCCGAACAGCGCGCGGAGAACGACGCCTGCCTCACCGTGCACGGCACGACGCCGACCGCCCTGCTGGCCAAGGCGGGCGCGCTGGGCGAGCGCTTCGTCGGGGTACATGCCACCCACCTGACCGACAAGGACATCGGCCTGCTCGGCTCGGTCGAAGCGGGCGCCTGTTTCTGCCCGACGACCGAGCGCGACCTCGGCGACGGTATCGGGTCGGGAGGGGACCTGGCGGCCGCGGGGGTGCGCCTGAGCCTCGGCAGTGACTCGCAGGCGGTGATCGACCCGTTCGAGGAACTGCGCGGGCTCGAGATGGACGAACGCCTGGCGCACGAATCCCGGGGCCACTTCGACCCGGTGGAGCTGATGGCCGCCGCTACCCGGCACAGCGCGATCGGCTGGGACGGGCTCGGTGAGCTGGTGCCAGGAGCGGCCGCTGACCTGGTCCGGATCGCGCGAGACTCGGTGCGCACCACGGGCAGCGAGCCGCTGGGTGTGCCGCTGTGCGCTACCGCGGCCGACGTCCGTGACGTGATGGTCGCCGGGCGGTGGCTGGTGCGCGACGGGCGACACCAGAGCTTTGACGACCACGCTGCCGCCCCGGCGACCGAGCTCGCGACGGAGATTGAGAGCCTGCTGGCATGACGGCCACGCTGATCACCGGCATCGCCGAGCTGACGACGAACGAAGCCGAGTACGGCAAGCTGACCGACGCCGCCGTCGTGCTGGAAGGCGACCGGATCCGCTGGATCGGCCCCGCCGCCGACGCGGGCCCCGTCGATGCCAGGGTCGACGTCAAGGGCAGGGCGGTGCTGCCGGGCTGGGTCGACTCGCACACCCACCTGGTCTTCGCCGGAGATCGCACCGCCGAGTTCGAAGCACGCATGGCGGGCCAGGCGTACTCCGCGGGCGGCATCAACGTGACCGTCGACGCGACGAGGGAAGCCGCCGACGACGAGCTCAGGGCGACGCTGCGCAGGCTGGTACGAGAGGCCCGCGCGCAGGGCACGACCTACCTCGAGACGAAGACTGGCTACGGGCTGACCGTGGCCGACGAGGCCCGTTCGGCGCGGATCGCGGCCGAGTTCGCCGATGAGGTGACCTTCCTCGGCGCGCATATCGTGCCCCGAGGGCAGGACGCGGACGCCTACCTCGCCGAGGTGACCGGGCCGATGCTCGACGCGGTGGCCGATGGCGTGCGCTGGGTGGACGTGTTCTGCGAAGCGGGTGCCTTCGACGGAGAGCAGTCCGAGCGGGTGCTGCGGGCGGCGGCCGAACGCGGTCTCGGGCTGCGGGTACACGGTAACCAGCTCGGCGAGGGCCCCGGGGTGCGGCTCGCGGTGCGGTTCGGCGCGGCGAGTGTCGACCACTGCGCGTACCTCACTGACGAAGACGTGGCGGCGCTGGCGGGCAGCTGGGACGGCAGTGCGGACACGGCGGACACGGTGGGCACGGTGGGCACGGTGGCCACGGTGCTCCCCGCGTGCGACGTGTCGACGCGGCAACCCCTGGCTCCTGCCCGGCGGCTGCTCGACGCGGGGGCGGTCGTCGCGATCGCGACCAACGCCAACCCGGGCAGTTCCTATACGACATCGATGGCCTACTGCGTCGCGACGGCGGTGCTACAGATGGGGCTGTCCGTCGAGGAGGCGGTGTGGGCCGCGACCCGTGGCGGCGCGAAAGCACTACGCGCCGACACGGGTGACGGAGCGGTGGGTGTCATCCGGCCCGGCGCTCGCGCTGACCTGCACGTACTTGATGCGCCATCGGCCACCCACCTGGCATACCGGCCAGGGGTCCCGCTGACCTGGGCGGTGTGGCGAGCGGGCCGCCGCGAGGCCTGAGCGAGGGCTTGCACATGCTTACTCGTGCGGAGTGAGCCGGAGCATCGGATTCACCGGTGAGGTGCCGTCCAGGTCGTCGACCAGGTGGGTATCGGCGAGCGTGCTCAGGTGGTTGAAGGTGGCCGACACGCTCGGGGTGTTCGGCTCCGGCATCGGCCACGGCCCGTCGGCCTGCTCGAACCAGTTGGCCAGCTCCGCCGGAATGGCGTACTTCATCACCTTGCGCTGATACAGCGGCGCGCGGGCCCGCACCTGGCGGGCCAGCTCGCCGTACTCCCGCATGGCGATGCGCATCCTGATCCAGCGGTACCGGTCGGTCTGCGTGAAGCCGTCGGCCTCGCCGTCGCAGTTCGCCGAGGTGAACCGGTGTTTGAGCGCCTCGCCCGCCTTGTGCCCGCGCAGGGCGAGCGACGCGATCGTCTCGGGTGTCATGAACAGGTTCGTGCCGCCTTCCCCGCGGGTCTGCCGGACGTGGGCGATGCGGCCGCGGAAGCCGGGCAACGCCGCCTGCATGGTGTCTCGCCAGCCGAGGAAGGTTTCGAAGATCCGGCCGGCGAAGGCGTTGACGCCCTTGCCGACCTCGGTCCACTGCTCCAGCGGGGGCGACGCGTCCTGTTTGCTCAGGAACACCTCGTCGG
>WHSS01000234.1 GCA_009379975.1 Actinophytocola sp. | reverse complement strand
TCCGCCACACCTTCTCGCTAGGACGCGCTATGGCCGAACCCGCAGTACAACAGCCACAGCGAGCCGACGCCGAGGAGCTCGCAACGGATCAAACATGCCCGCCAGGCGAAGCAACCGAGGGCAATGGTGACAACGGGGTAACAGACGTCACGCTGCGCCGGTTGCTCGCCGTAACCACCCTGACCCCAGCGCAGTCCGGGCTGCTGGCCCTCGACCTGGTCGGCGAACTCGAACGCCACCGCGACGAGAACCTGACGCCGGGAAGGGTGACCGATCGAGCCGTCACCGTGTCTCCTGACGGCGTGCTCGCCCTACCCGACAACGGGGTCAATGGCGACAGTGGCGTCGACGAGGACGAGCAGCCCGATGAAGAGCCGCCGATGCCGCTGGCCGCCGCGGCGGCGCTGATCCAGCGGCTGCTGACCAGCTCCCGCGGCGTCGGTGCGCGCAGGCAGGCGGGCAAGCGCGCCGCGCCGAAGGCAGCTGCGCCGCTCGACCTGCGCGAGCTCCGCGATCGGGTGACCGCCGCCGTGACCGAGGCCGCCGGGGACGAAATCGAGCATCGGCGAGAGCGCGTCCGGCGGGAGCTGGCCGCGCTGGTCGCCGCGACCCAGGGGCGCCGGAAGCGGCAGCGCGCCCCCGATTTCGACACCACCACCATTCCTCCACCCGCGCCCCGTTCGGTGGCGCCACCCCGGCGGAAGCGGCGGCGCACCGCACGTCGCACGCCCCGGACCTGGCACAACAGGCGCAGGCGCCCCACCCGCAAGGTGGTGCTGCTCGCCGTCGTCGCCCTGCTGCTCGGCGCGCTCGCCTGGTGGGGCGGCCCGCTGGCGTTGGCCGAGCTCAAGCGTGGCTGGGATGCGTTGTTCCTTACCGGCGAGCCGTCCCAGCAGCTCAACCCGGTGTCACCACCGCCTCCGCCTGCCGAGAAGCCGACCACCGGCAAGCAAGAATCCGATGTGGTCTCCGCGAAAGCGAGCAGGCAGCCGGAAAAGGTCAAGTTGCCCGCCCCGAAGCAGGCGGATCCGATCACGGGCGTCACCGTCGAACGTGCGGAGGGCGCCTGCAGCCCGGGGAAGGTCTGCCCGGTCCGAGTCGATGTCCGGTTCACCCCCGCCGGGGGGCAACGCACCGTCGCGTGGTCACTTCAGGTCGTCGACCGCTGCACGGGCGAGGTCATGAAACGCGACGGGGTATCGATGACGGCGCGAGTGGGCTGGCACCAGGTGTACGGCATCAGCCGGCCCAAGTTGCCGAAGGGCAAGGCGCTGGCGATCGTGGCCGTCACCGGATCCCCCGCCAAGGCCGCATCCCCGCCGCTTCAGGTACCAGACCGCGATACGACCTGCTGAGGCGCCTATGCAGCAGGAACAGCGCGCCACCGATCCGTGGATCTACGCCGCGGCGGCGTTCCTCGGCGCCCTCGGCATGCTCAATATGCTCTCGCTCGGCATGAGCTCGCTTGCCATCCGGCACGGCGCGTTCCTGCTCGGCGGATTCTGCCTGATGCTGCTGCTCGCCCGGCTCCGGTTCCGCGACCTGTCCACCACGGGCTGGACCGTCTACGGCATCGCCATCACCATGCTGCTCGCGGTGCCGCTGGTTGGCGTGACGGTGAACGGCGCGCAGCGCTGGCTCGACCTCGGGTTCATGACCGTGCAACCCGCCGAACTGGCCAAGCTCGCGGTGGTACTTGTGCTGGCGAACCTGCTCGCGCGCGGCTACAGCCTTGGCCGGTTCCTGCTCGGATTGCTGGTCGCCGCGCTGCCCGTGGTGCTCGTCGCGGTGCAGCCCAACCTGTCGACCGCGATCGTGCTGGCCGCCGTCGCCGGCATGATGCTGGTGCTGGCACGCGTGCCGCTGTTGCCCCTGCTGCCGCTGTTCGGGCTGGTGATCGCCGCGTTGCCGCTCGCCGTGATCATCCTGCGGCCCTACCAGCTGGGCAGGGTGCACGCCTTCCTCAGCGGAGCGCGGGACGCCGAAGGCCCGGGCTGGGCGGCGTTGCAGGCGGAGATCGCGGTCGGCGAAGGCGGCCTGTTCGGGATGGCGCGCGAACCCCTGTACAACCTGCGCGCCAGCTACCTGCCCGAGAGCGAGCACGACCTCGCCTTCGCGAGCCTGGTGCACGGCTGGGGCCTCGTCGCCGGCGTGGTCGCCGTCGCCGCCATCCTGGTGCTGGTGTGGCGATGCGCGCTGGCCTCCCGCCTCGCCCGCGGCAGGGACGCCGCGCTGATCTCGGTCGGTGTCGCCGCACTGTTCGGGATTCACGCCGCGGTGTCGATCGCGGTGAACCTGACACTCGTGCCGCATACCGGGCTGCCGATCCCGCTGCTCAGCTACGGCGGCACGACCGCGGTGGTGCACCTCGCCGCGCTCGGCCTGGTGCTGGCAGCGCGCCGCGACGGGATCCACCGGCCGCTGTGGGCGCCGCCGCAGCAGCGCAAGCAGCACCCACGCTGGGCACGGGTGGGTGCCGTCGCGCTGAGCATGAACCTCGTCGCGATGTCCCTGGTCGCCTGGCACGTGCAGGACGCCCGCGGCGACGAACTGCGGGTAATCGGCGAGCACCAGATGACCCGGTGCATCCGGCTGCCCGCCGAACGCGGGGGCATCGTCGACCGGCACGGCACACCGCTGGTCGCCACCGCGAAGAGCTACCAGGCGCACGTGGTGCCGGGGCTGTTCCCCGGCGACGACCCCGCCTCGATCGCCCGGCTGGCGAAGCTGCTCGAGGTGCCGAAGAAGAAGCTGGTCAAAGCCCTGAAAGAACCCACCGAGGAGCTGTCGGTGCCCCTCAGCAAGGTCTCGTCCTCGGCGGCACATCGGGTCGCCGAGGCGGAGTTGCCCGGCGTCCTCGTGATGCCGACGCAGCGCCGGAAGTACCCGCACGGCGCGCTACTCGGCCCGCTGCTTGGCTTCACCGCGATCGCCAGTGAGGAAGACATGGCGCGCTGGCCCAGCCTCGCGCTCGGGTCGACGGTGGGTAAGACCGGCCTCGAGCGGCAGTACGACGCGGTGCTGCGCGGCATTGACGGCAAGCAGTGCGTCTACGTCGATCCGGAGGGCAGGCCGGTCGCCGCCGCGGAACGGGTCGACCCGGTCGCCGGTCACCAGCTTCAGCTCAGCCTCGATCTCCCGTTGCAGCGGGCGGCGTCGAAGGCGTTGCGGAAAGCCGTCCGCGACAGCCCGGGCGACCTGGGCGCCGAGGTGGTCATGGATGCCCGTACCGGCGCGGTGCTGGCGATGGCCAGCGTGCCCGCCTACGACAACAACGACTACGGCCCGCCCGCCGATCTCGACGCGATGAAACGCGACTCGAAGGCGCCGGGCCTGCCGCTGTTCAACCACGCGACCCAGGTGGCCGGTCCGCCAGGGTCGACGTTCAAGATCGTCGTCGCTTCGGCGAACTCGGTGTACCGGGCGATCTCGCCCACCCAGGTCGTCCCGACCGGCGGCGCGTACACCTACGGCGGCCACACGTTCAACAACTGGCAAGCCATGGGCCCGCATAACCTCATGCAGGCGATCCAGCGCTCCGACAACGTGTACTTCTACAAGCTCGCGATCCGGCTCGGCGCGGACAAGATCGCGAAGACTGCCCGGCGACTCGGGGTGGGTCAGCCGACCGGAATCGACCTGCCGGGAGAGGCAGCGGGCTACCTCGGCACGCCGAAGTCCGTCGAGGCCGACGGCGGCGTCTGGTACCCGGGTTCGACCGTGCTCATGGGGATCGGCCAGGGCGCCGTGACGGCCACTCCGCTGCAGCTGGCCCGCTGGACGAACGGCATAGCAACCGGCCGGATGGTGACGCCACAGCTGGCGGCTTCCTACGGCGGCAAGAAGCCGAACCTGCTGGCGACGCCGAAGCCGCGCAAGCTCAAGTTCGGCGGCAAGCTCGAAGCCGTGCGCGACGGCATGCGGCTCTCCGCGACGGAGGGCACCGGCGGCCAGCTCGCCCAGCTGGATATCAGCGCGCTGTCCAAGACCGGTACCGCGCAGGACCCGAGCTCACCCAACGGCGGGACGCACGCCTGGTTCTCCGCGGTCGTGCCCGCCGATAAGCCGGAGATCGTGGTGACCTCGTTCGTGCGCAGCGGTGGTTACGGGTCCGCGGTGTCAGGGCCGGTGGTCATCTCGACGCTCAAGCACTGGCTCAAGCACCGGTGAGCCGGCCCCCAGCTTCGCTCGTGCGTGAAACACCTTGCCTGGGCACGCTTCAGCACTCACGACCCAGCCAGGTGGGTCGTGAGTGCTGAGACGTGCGGGAGCAAGGACTTTCACGCACGAGGATGGTGGCCGATCAGTCGCCGTAGACGGCCAGCACGTCCGGATTGTCCAGGCACTTCGTCGCGCCCTCCGCGACGCAGGTCAGCGGCCGTTCCGCGGTCTTGACCGGGAACCCGAACGACTCCTCAAGCAGGTGAGTGAACCCGCGCAGCATCGACCCGCCGCCCATCGCGAGCAAGCCCTCCGACATGACATCGCCGACGGCCTGCGCGGGCAGGTCCTCCAGGCAGGCGGTCAGCGTGTGCACGATCTCCATGGTCGTCGGCCGCAGCGCGTCGACCACTTCGTCGGTGCCCAGCGTGACCAGCCGCGCCCGCCCGCTCGCGGCGTCGCGGCCTTCGACCACCAGCGGCTGATCATCACCGGTCTCGTGCATCCGGACCTTGAGGTCTTCCGCGGTCAGTTCGCCGACGACGAGCTGGTGCTCCACCCGCAGGTACTGATACAGCGCGTTGGTCAGCTCATCGCCTGCCACCCGGCAGCTGCGATGCGTCAGGATGCCGCCGAAACAGAACCCGGTGATCTCCGCGGTGCCGCCACCGAGGTCGACCACGAGGTGCGCGCGCGGCTCGAGCGGATTGATACCGGAGCCGAGCGCGCCCGCCACCGGCTCCAGGATCAGCGCCACCTTGCGCAGCCCGGCCTCGTGCGCCACCTCGAGCAGCGCACGGCGTTCCAGCGACGTCGCACCCGCTGGCACCGCGATGACGGCCCGCCGCCGCAGCACCCGCTCCCAGCGGGAAGTCACCGAACGGATGATCGCGACGATGAAGGCCCGCGCCAGTTCGAGGTCGATGATGACGCCGTCCCGCATCGGCCGGACCGTCTCGTAGCCGGCGGGCGTGCGGCCGATCAACTCGCGGGCCTGGCTGCCGACCAGCACGGCGCGATAGGGATCGGTTCTTCGAGTCAACATGACCGACGGTTCGTTCAGGATGATGCCGCGCTCGGGCGCGCCAACCACCGTGTTCGCCGTGCCTAGATCAATACCGAATCCACCCACCGCACACCCCCGACTTGTGTGCCACTTTTCCCGGACTACTTCTTGGTAAGAAGTGTAAGCCCGTCCTGCCGCCCGCCGCGTCTGCTGATCGGACCCTTTTCGCGCCTACCGCAGGTGATCACACCCGGCTCCGAAGCGCCTGGGGTCAGGCAGGCGCGGGCAAAACACCGTCCGCGACCAACCCAGCGTGGATCGCGTCGCTGACAGTCATCAGCGACGACAGCGGCCGGATCATCACGGTGAACGTCGAGATCAGACCGTCGTCGTTGAGCTGGATCAGGTCCATGCCTTCGACCTGCTTGCCGTTGACCACGGTGCGGAAGTGCAGCATGTGCGTGTCGACCTCCGGCCCGCCGGGGCCTTCCTCGCCGCGTCCGGCGAGCTGCCCGACGTAGCGGAAGTCCTCAAAGGTCCGAGCCAGCACCTTGAACAGCGCCCCGACCACGGGCTTGCCCTCGAAGGGCGTGAACTTCACCGGGCTGAAGAACCGTACGTCGTCGGCGAACAACTCGACGGCGCCCGCGAAGTCGCCGGACTCGATGGCGTTACGAAAGCTGTCTGTGGTGTTCATCGCCAACCTCTCTCGGTTGCTGGATTCAGAGCTTCGCCGCCAGCCTGGTGCCCTGGTCGATGGCGCGTTTGGCGTCCAGTTCGGCGGCATCGTCCAACACGTCGGCGCCACCGATGACGTGCGTGACGACACCCCGCATGGTCAGTTCGTCGACGAGCTCGCGCGCCGGTTCCTGACCCGCGCACACCACGACGGTGTCCACCTCGAGCACCCGGGGCCGCTCGCGCTTGGCGCCGAACGAGATGTGCAGCCCGGCGTCGTCGATCTTGTCGTAGTTGACCCCGGCGATCTGCTCGACCCGCTTGGCTTTCAGCGCCGCCCGGTGCACCCAACCGGTGGTCTTACCCAGGCCCTTACCGATCCGCGAGGTCTTGCGCTGCAGCAGGTAGACCTGCCGTGGCGAGGGTCCGGGCTTCGGCTCGACGAGCCCACCGCGCGCGGACTCCGGGTCGGTCACGCCCCACTCCGCCTGCCAGGCGGTCAGATCGAGCGTGGGCGATTCGGCGTGCGTCAGAAACTCGCTCACGTCGACCCCGATACCGCCCGCCCCGATCACGGCGACTCGATCGCCGACGGGCTTGCCGTGCCGCACGACGTCCACATAGGACAGCACGGAGGGGTGCTCGATGCCAGGGATGTCCGGCACCCGCGGCGTCACACCGGTGGCGATCACTACCTCGTCGAACCCGCCGTCGACCAGCTCACCCGCCGTGACCCTGGTGCCAAGATGCAGCTTGACGCCGGTGAGTTCGAGCTGCCGGTGGTAGTAGCGGATGGTCTCGGCGAACTCCTCCTTGCCGGGGATCTTGCGCGCGATGCCGAACTGCCCGCCGATCTCGTCCTCGGCCTCGAACAGTTCGACCTGGTG
>WHSS01000217.1 GCA_009379975.1 Actinophytocola sp. | reverse complement strand
GACGACGTTGGTGCCGTAGTCGATCATCTCCTCGGCGTGGAAGCGTCCGATGCGTCCGGTGATGCCTTGCACGATGACCCGGGTGGTCTCGGTGAGCAGGATTGCCATGTCTGTGTCCTTTCCTTTGCCTCACGCGCCGGCAGGCTGGTGAAGCGCTCAGTGCCGCCCTACCCGACCAACGATGCCGGTCGCGCATTCCTTTGCCTCACGCGCCGGCGGGCTGGTGAAGCGCTCAGTGCCGCCCTACCCGACCAACGATGCCGGTCGCGCATTCCTTAACTACCGGTGGCGGCAGCCGCGCGGGTACCGATCTCGGCCGCGGCGACGACCTTCTCCGCGGCCGCCGCGAGCGTGTCCGCAGTGACGATGGGCAGCCCCGACTCGGCGAGGAGCCGCCGCCCCTCCTCGACATGCGTGCCCGCCAACCGGACGACGACCGGCAGCTGGACGTCGATCTGCGCGAAGGCCTCCACGATTCCCTTGGCGACCCAGTCACAGCGGTTGATCCCCGCGAAGATGTTGACGAGCACCACCTTGACGTTGCCGTCGTGCAGCACGGAGCGGAACGCCTTGAACACCCGATCCGGCGACGCACCGCCCCCGATGTCGAGGAAGTTGGCCGGGTTCCCGCCGGCCAGCTTGATCATGTCGAGCGTCGCCATCGCGAGACCGGCGCCGTTGATCATGCAGCCGATGTCGCCGTCCAAGCCGACATAGGCCAGGCCACGGTCGGCGGCGTGACTTTCCCGCGGATCCTCCTGGCTGCGGTCCCTGAGCTCGGCGATCATGGGCCTGCGGAAGAGCGCGTTGTCGTCGAACGACATCTTCGCATCAAGGGCGACCAGGTCGTCGTCCGCGACGACGACGAGCGGGTTGATCTCGAGCATCGCCGCGTCCAAGTCCCGGAAGGCCCGGTACGCGGCGCGGAACAACTGGCTGGCCTTGGCGATCTGAGAAGGCGCGAGGCCCAGCGCGAACGCCAGCTCGCGCGCCTGGAACTCGAGGAAACCCATCGCGGGTTCGATCGTGGTGCGGATCAGCGCGCCGGGATTGTTCGCGGCGAGTTCCTCGATCTCGACGCCGCCCTCCGCCGAAGCGACCACGGTGATCCGTTCGGTGGCACGGTCGAGCACGATGCCGAAGTACAGCTCGCGCTTGATCTCGCTGGCCTCCTCCACGTACACGCGGTAGACGCACTTGCCCGCGGGCGCCTGCCTGGTACGCAGCCGCTTGCCGAACAGTTCGTTGGCGGCCTCGGCCACCTCGCGGTCGGAGTGGCAGAGCTTGACGCCGCCCACCTCACCCCGGCCGCCGCTGTGAATCTGTGCCTTGACCACCCAGGACGACCCGCCGACTTCGGTGGCGCGGTACGAGGCCTGCTCGGGGCTGTAGCTCAGCCCACCGCGCGGCACCGGCACGCCGTAGCCGGCCAGCAGCTCCTTGGTCTGATACTCGTGGATGTCCATGGCCGCCTCACGCCCTCGCCGCGGCGGCCGCGCGGATCGCGTCGTCCACGGTGATCACGGTCTGGGCCATCCGCTCCGAAGCGGCGTCGATCATTTTGCCGTCCAGCGAGGCGGCTCCGAGGCCTGCCGCCTCCGCCTTGCGTAGCTCGTCGACGATGCGGCGGGCCTTGCTCACCTCGGCTTCCGGCGGCGTGAAGACCTCGTTGGCGAGCTCGACCTGGCTCGGGTGAATGGCCCACTTTCCCTCCGCACCCAGTGCCGCGGCGCGGCGGGAGCCGTCGACGTAGCCGTCGGGGTCGGAGAAGTCGCCGAACGGCCCGTCGATCGCGCGCAATCCGTAGGCACGGCAGGCCACGATCATGCGGGACAGTGCGGCATGCCACTGGTCGCCGGGATAGTCCGGGTTGAGCCCGCCGATGCTGACGGTGCGGGCCCGCAAGCTCGCGGCGTAGTCGGCGACCCCGAAGTGCAGCGCCTCCAGCCTGCCGCCGCTCGCCGCGATCGCTTCGACGTTGGCCATGCCGAGCGCGGTCTCGACGAGTGCCTCCAGGCCCACCTGGGTGGTGAAACCCTTGGCCTGCTCGATCTGGTTGACCAGCGCTTCGACGCAGTACAGGTCGGCAGGCACCCCCACCTTGGGCACCAGTATGGTGTGCACCCGGTCGCCGGCCTGCTCCATCACGTCGACGACATCGCGGTACATGTAGTGCGTGTCGAGGCCGTTGATGCGCACCGAGACGGTCTTACCCTTACCCTTACCCGCCCAGTCGATGTCGTTGAGTGCCTCGATGATGTTCTTGCGCGCCTGTTCCTTTTCCGGCGGCGCGACGGCGTCTTCGAGGTCGAGGAACACGAAGTCGGCGGCGGACTCGGCTGCCTTGTCGATGAAGCTCGGGTTCGACCCGGGCACCGCGAGTTCGCTGCGCTGCAGCCTCGGCTGCCGTGGCGGATACAGGGTGTGACTCATGATGACTCCAAACGGGAAAAGCGCGCTGGCGGCGTGATGGGGCGACGTGGGGGCGTACCCGTCACCGGCTTACTGCGGTCCCAACACTGGACGCGGCCGGTGTCTCCGGCGCGAACCCCGCGTTGGCCTTGCGGTAGTACTCCTGCGCCGCGGCGACACCCGCACCGAGTTCGATGTCCGCGCCGGCATCCGCGAGCGACATCTCCGCGCCGGCCAGGGCGGCTAGGCAGCTGACGTCATTCAGGTCACCGAGGTGCCCGATGCGGAACACCTTGCCCGCGACCTGCGACAGCCCGCCGCCGAACGACGTGCGGTAGCGCTCGTAGCCGATTCGGCAGACCTCGGCACCGTCGACGTGCTCGGGCACCTTGATCGCCGACACAGTGTCGGAGTACCACTCGGGCCCGGCGGCGCAAAGTTGGAGCCCGAGGGCGTGCACGCCACGGCGGACGCCTTCGGCGAGGCGGTGGTGCCGGGCGAACACCTGCGGCAACCCCTCGTCGAAGAGCAGGTCGAGCGAGGCTCGCAGCCCGTGCAGCAGCGGGACAGGCGGCGTGTACGGAAAGTAGCCGAGATCATTCGTCTTGATCATGTCGGCGAAGTCGAAGTAGCACCGCTCCATCGTCGAACTCTTGGCCGCCTCCAGTGCCTTGTCGCTGACGGCGAGCATGGCCAGACCGGCGGGCAGCATCAGGCCCTTCTGCGAACCGGTCACCGCGAGGTCGACACCCCACGCGTCCTGCTGGAAGTCTATGGACGCGATCGACGAGACGCCGTCGACGAACAGCAGCGCGTCGGATCCGCAGGTATCCATGGCCTGCCGCACCGCGGCGACGTCGGACGTCACGCCGGTGGCGGTCTCGTTGTGAGTCGCGAAAACGGCCTTGATCGAGTCGTCCTTGGACAGGAAGAACTCGTAGTCGTAGGCGGGAACGCCCCGCCCCCACTCGACGTCCACGCAGATCACGTCGAGCCCGAGCCGCTCGGCCATGTCGACCCACAGGTGGGAGAACTGCCCGAACCGCGACATCAGGACCTTGTCGCCTCGGTTCAGGGTGTTGGTGATCGCCGCCTCCCACGCCCCGGTACCCGAGCCGGGGTAGCAGAACACCCGGCCGCCGGTCATGCCGAAAACCTGCTTGAGGTCGTCGAACAGCGGCAGCGTGAGCTCGGGGAAATCAGGTGCCCGGTGATCCTGCATGGGCACGTTCATGGCGCGCCGGACCGCTTCCGGGACATTCGTCGGGCCGGGGATAAACAGATGAGTCATTCCGTTCCGCACGCTGTTGACGCTCCTCTCCTAGCTCCTTCTATCCCAACACCCGGGACGAAGAAAGTTAATAACAAGAAATATATCTCTCCGCATCAGTAGATTAGCGGACAGAAGCGGGGCCGACTACACTGTACGCTTGACTTTTTCCGCTCCACCGTTGAAGGTTTGGTTGTTTTCGCCACGTTGCTACAGAGATCCGGCAATAGCATTGCATATTTCCCTCGCGGCGGTGTCAATTGATTCTTGACTCCGGATCACTGAGGCGCAGGTGATGAATTGACGAAAATTTCATGAACAGACAAGCATCCGCTCATTGGACAGCGGATCGCGATGAGGCATCATAGTCAAGGCGCCTACCGCAAGTGGTAGAGTCTTGAAGAAATACTGCAGCCGACAGGAAATTCTACGGGACGATAATGGCCGCGGACCACGACCAACCACGTACCAAAGCCGAGTGGCGGAGGCTGCTGCGCTCCCAGCGATCGAGCATTCTCCCCGAGACCAGGGAACTGGAAGGCCGAGCCATCACCAAGGCCGTAGCGTCTCTGCCGATGGTGCTGCCCGGCAAGTCCGTGTGCTGCTACGTACCGTTCGGCTCGGAGCCGGGATCGCCGGACATGCTGGAGGTGCTCCACGACGCGGGCGCGCGCGTCCTGCTGCCGATCGTCCCTGCCGAGCCTGGCGCGCTGGACTGGGCGCTCTACGACGGCCCGGACTCCCTTGCGGATGGCCCGCTGCCTGGGCTGCTCGAGCCGGCAGGTCGGCGACTCGGGCCTGCGGCCATCAGCGACGCCAGCCAGGTGCTGATCCCCGCGGTCGGCGTGGACCACGCGGGCGTCCGGTTGGGCCGCGGTGCGGGCTATTACGACCGATCGCTGCCACTGACCGCGCCGAAAACCGACCTGATCGCGATTATCCGCGACCTTGAGCTCGTGCCGCGGCTGCCTGCCGAAGGTCACGACGTGCGCATGACGGCAGCCCTCACCCCGGGCACCGGCCTCGTCATGCTGCCGCGATGAACTCCGGAACTCAGCAACGCCACCAACGGCGCGGCCTTGTGCAGGCACTCCCGCCACTCCAGTCGCTCCCGCGACGAAGCGGTGATCCCACCACCGACGCCCAGCGCGACAGCAAAGCCACCCCTGGCCAGCGGTGACAGCTCAAAGGTACGGATGGCGACATTGAGCTCCATGCCCGCGATTGGCGAGGCGAACCCCACGGCACCGCAGTGGACCCCCCGCGCCTCCGGCTCGAGCTCGGCGATCAGGTCGAGAGCGCGCAGCTTGGGTGCGCCCGTGACAGAGCCGGGCGGAAACGCCGCCCGCAGCAGGTCCGCGTCATCGACTCCGCTCGCCAACCGCGACTCCACAGTAGACTCGAGGTGCCACACCCCCGGCGCGGGCCGCACCGACAGCAGGTCCGTGACGATCACGCTGCCGACCTCGCTCACCCTGCCGAGGTCGTTGCGCACCAGGTCAGTGATCATGACGTTCTCCGCGACATCCTTCTCCGACCGCAGCAAGCGCTCCGCGTTGCCGTCGTCGGCGGGGTGACCTCGCCGGGGTAACGTCCCCTTGATCGGAGTGGAATGAATGCGGTCGTGATGTCGGGCGAGGAACAGCTCCGGCGAAAACGAGACGACCGCGCCCCAGTCGCCGGCCAGGAACGCGGAGCGCCTCGCGTGCAATTCGGTGACGCCTGTGGCGAAGAGTTCGGCGGGACAACCATCGAACGTGCCGTGGAAGCGGCTGCAAATGTTCGCCTGATACAGCTCCCCCGCCTCGATGGCGTCGATACAGCGCCGGACGGCGTGCTCATGGTCGCTCCGAGCGGGCCGGCGCAGCGGTGACGCGTTCCAGCCAGCCGGCTCTGGTGGCTCCGTGCTCAGCAGCCGCTGGTAGTCATCGGCAAGGCCACGATGCGCGTCGCCAGTGGTGATCGCCTCGAACCACCACTGGCCGCCGCGGTCGAGCCGCAGCACGTGATCGGTCCAGCCCCACACCGCATCTGGGAGCGCGCTCGGACGCCGGGACGGGTCAGTCAGCCCGTGCCCGAGGTAACCGATCCAGCCACCACCGACCACACCCGGAGGGGCGTCGAGCCCGGGCACACGCGTCGGCACGGCCAAAGCCTCGTCAGTGTCGCACATCGGAACCAGGCGCACCGACGGCACCAGCACCGCGCTTGAGGAGTACCACTCGCCCGCCAGTGCGGCGGGCGGCGCTATCCCCAACCGCTGGGCGCGCGCCTGCAACAGAAGCAGCACACGGCCCGGCGGCAGGTGTGAACGCAACGCCCGCCGCACCACCCGCACAGCCGACCTCCTCACCGAAGGCTTCAAGCCTGTGCGACGACATCGGTGATGTCTAGTGAGAATCGGCTGCACTCGATTCAGGAAACGTTAATAGACCGCGCCCGCGGCGAGACTGCCGACGGCAATACCAGTTCTAACGTCAGCGTGTGCCGCGACCGGCCCCGGAGGTCTATTCACAACCCGATCCAGCGCTAGTGGGCTGGAGGCCCGCCTGAGCGATCGGGGAGGTCACGGCGGCTGGCGACATGCCTGCTTTTCGTGAATAGGCCGACTTATGAATAAGGACACCGGTCGCCGCTACCACGTCGCGCGACACGGCCGGCAGGTGTTCTCCGGCGCGCACCACCAGCCGCAGGGTGCGGCGCAAGTCAAGTCCCGTGGTCGGGACGACGACCAGCTTACCGAGCGCCACGTCTTCGGCAAGGGCCAGTGAGCTCAGGACCGCGGGTCCGATACCTGCCTCGACGGCCGACTTGATCGCCGTCATCGACGAAAATTCCATCATCGGGTCAGGTCTTGACCGGTACCCGAGCCGATCCAGCGCGCGGTCCAATGTGTACCGGGTACCTGAGCCCGGTTCCCGGCTGATCAGCCTGGTGGCAGCGAGCTCATCCGCACACACTGGCCCGGCCCGCCGTGCCCAGGAATGGCGCGGATGTACCACGAGGAGCAGCTCGTCGCGGCCTACAACATGGGACTCGAGCCCCTCACCCAGTTCGGCGCCCTCAACGAAACCGAGGTCAACTACCGCGTCCAGCACCAACCGCGTGACATTCGCTGAGTTGATCACCTGCAGCCCGATCGTCGCCGCCGGAACCCGCTCTCGCAGTTCGGCAAGCCAGTTGGGCAGCAGGTACTCGGCAATCGTCATGCTGCAAGCCAGCTGGATCCGGCTGGCCTTATGGTCACGCAGCGCGGCGATACCAGAGTCCAGCGCGCCCGCTGCCTGGACTATGCGAAGGGCCCATTCGACGATCATCGCACCCTGCTCGGTGAGCCGGCATCCGGTTGCGGAACGCACTACGAGTGGCAACCCAATAAGCCGTTCCATATTGCGCATCCGCGAGGCCACTGCGGGCTGGGAGATCCCGTGCTCGCGCGCAGCCTTACCGAGGCTGCCCAGCCGGGCCACGCTGAGCAGCAGGTCAAGGGCGCCGATGTCGGGCACTCGGGGCGACAGTGGCACTGGACTACCCCGCTACTTCCCCACCGGCTGTGCGGTACACCGGGGCCTTCAGACCATCAAGGCCGGCGTAATGAGAACCAATACGATACCAAGACAAATGCGCAACATTCGATCGTTTACATGATGAGCGAACCGCCATCCTACCCAAACTCCAATCATCTGCGGAACACCAACGAGAAATACTAGTGGTATCAGAACCGCACCAATGCCGGCGTATCCGAAGGTAGCGACGCCGGAAATAACAACAGACTGTACTTGCGACAATCCCACTGCCATGAGCGTTGGCACACCCAACACCACCAGGATTGGAACAGCGATGACCGGTCCACCCACGCCAAACATGGCACCTAGAGCACTAACACCG
>WHSS01000050.1 GCA_009379975.1 Actinophytocola sp. | reverse complement strand
GTACCTCGCCGAGCATTGGGCGGTGAGGCGACTCGAACACGCAGCGGGCGAACAGCCACAGCCGGACGCGCTCCGCATCGACGTCGAGCAGGCCGGCCATGCGGTCGGCAAACCGGCGTGGGTCTGTCTGCAGCCGGTCGTCGTCGTTGAACATGTGCTGCGTCGGGTCGTAGCAGGGGTCGCCGACGTACGGCTTCGGGTCGATCGCGAGCCACGGTTCGCGTTGTGCGGCAAGGATGTTCTCCGCGTGCAGGTCGGTGCATAGCAGGACCTGTTCGGTGGAGTCCCTCGGTAGCGAGCGGAGCAGACTGATGCCAGTGCGGGCGAGGCCTGGGTCGATTCGCGCAGGCGGGCCCGCTTCGAACTCGGCGGCCCACATGTCGCACATCTCGAGCAGCGGGCGGAATGGATGCCTGGCCGGCGGGGGCCGCCATAGCCGTCGGAGAAGACCGGCTACGACGACGTCCGCCTCGGTGGGCGGCACCGCGCTCGACAACGGGGCGCCCGGAGTGCAGCGTTCCAGCGGCAGTACGTTGGTGTTGTTGAGGTTGTGGGCAGTGTGCAGCCGTGCTGCACCGTCGCCGTCCCACACCCGCAGACCGTCGGCTTCATGCTCGGCCTCCGGATGGCGCCAACCGACCTTGAGCACCAGCTGGCGGCCCACGGCGTCGCGCGCTGGAGCCACCCATGAGCAGTAACCGCCCGGCTCGTACGGATCGCCGACAGTCAGGCGTCTTGGACGACCGCCGCGGCGGTTTGCTCTGCATGCCTGCCAGCGCACCAGCATCGCGAGCTTTGCGCCACTCCACGATGTGTGAGGAGTACAGGCCCTCCCGGCGCAGCAACGCACCCTTGGCGCCGGACTCGGTCAGCCGGTCGTACTCCTCCACGATGGCCAGCTTGTACTCGGCCGAGAACACCCTCCGCCGCGGACGATCGGCCCGCGGCCCCGCCTCGCCAGCATCGACCGAATCGACGGCCCGAAGGTCAGCACTGCTCAACGTCATGATCACGATAATCCCGTCTCGCCCCACTCAGAAGATCAACTACCCCATGGTCTCAAGTGACCTTGACAGAGGGGGACCTTGCGTGAGTCATAGCCAAAGTGATTCGGTACCCGTGGGCGGCGAGGTGCCTGTACGGCCACCGCTATGGTGCGAACGCTTCTTTGGTTATTTCGGTCGTGATCTGCTGGAGAAGGTCGAGCGCGTCGCTGCCGGTCTGCGCTGCGGCTCGGAGTGCGGCGAAGCGACGCCTGTACTGCTCGATGCGGTACGGCTGGCTCTCGCGGAGTTCTCCGGTGTCGAACTCGATCAGAACCAGGGCGTCGTCGTCTGGGAACTCGTAGAGGTCGAAGCTGACCATGTACGGCCACGGCATGTTGGTATCGGTTGGGATGATCGCCAGATCCACCGTGGGCAGGGTCGCGAGCTGGCCGATACGGTGAAGTTGCTCCACCAGGACAGTCGGCCCGCCGATCCCTCGGTGCCGCAGCACGTGTTCGGCGATCACCGCAGTGAGCTTTGTGCCGGGTTGGTACAGCAGGCGTTGCCGGCGCGAGCGCGCCGCGACTCCAGGCTCAACCTCGTCGTCGCCCAGCTGGACGACGTGGCGAAGGAGGAACTCGGTGTACGCGGGCGATTGCAGCAGGCCGGGGACGACGCTGACTTGGTAGCTGCAGATCGCCGTAGCGTCGCGTTCCAGGTCTTCGTAGGAACGTTGGTCGGTGTCCCAGCCTTGCCGGAAGCGCTTCTTCCAGTCGGCGATCTCCCGATCCGCGAGTTCCACCTGGGCCACTAGGTGGTCGATCACTTCGGGCTGCTCGTCGGTATGTTCCAGCCACGCACGGACGATCTCCCCGCTGGCCCGTCGCTGACCGTTCTCGATCCGGCTGAGCTGACCTTGGCTGATACCCAGCATTCTGGCCAGGTCGACTGAGGTCAGCGCCGCCGCCTTACGGGCCTGGCGTAGGCGTTGCCCGAGGGACTGCCGGATGGTCGGTGGGGTCAACGTGGGCGTCTTTCGATCTCGGGCTACACGCTGGTGATGTATGGGAGGGCGGCTGCGGGAGCGGATTCCGGCCGGGGCAGGGGAGCGTCGGTTAGGCGGAAGTCGGCGAGTGGTACGGCGGCGGCAAGGGTCAGCCGACGCATCTCGCGGACCGGCCCAGCGTCAATGCGGCTCGCGCCAAGGTAGCGGCCCTCGTCGGTGTAGTCCTGGCGAAACGCGATCTCATCGTCGAATAGCCAGACGTCGGGAGCATCAGCCCACGAGCCATCGAGCCACGTACGGTCAGCTAACCGCACGTCCTCTCCCCACGCCACGTTCTCCTCGTATAGCGCGAACTCGAACCGCGTGTAGTCGCTGATCGGGCGCCCGACCAGCCGCACACGACCGATGTGAGCGCCACGCCAGACCGCCCCCTGCACTATGTCCTTCCAGCCGTCTGAGCGAGGAGGCCGGGGCAGGCCAGCCCGGAACGCGGACAGCTCGTCGGCGTACTCCGGCACGTCGTAGTCGTCGCGGGCCTCCAGGCGCCACGCGCTTGTCCGGAACGAAGCGAACGCGTCAGCGAGCGTGGTCACGCCTGCACCTCTCGTGCATGGTCAACGAGGAGCAAGTCTGGCACCGCGACGACATCCTCTCCCTCCGGGATGTTGAGGTCAGCCAGGATCACCGGGTCGGTGACGCGATACCCCTGAACCACCGAGATGCCCGTCGGCAGTCTTGGGTGGCCGTACGTCGTCGGGCAGTTCCCGCCCGGGCAGTCAGCAGTGTGGGCGATAACGCGGGCAACCATGGAGTTCCTCCTCGCAGCGGGTCACATTCCACAACCAAGCGTACATATGACACTTCCCTTGGCATAGAGGTGTCCGTATAGGCCGATCGAGTGAAGATGTCGAGGTCTCTAGATGGAATATGTCAAATATGCCTACTCTTGGCGAGACGAATCCAGCGAGCATGGAGCGGCGATGACTCTCGAGCTACCCGCGGGACTGACACATCCGTATGACGCGCATCGCGAAGGCGCGTTCACCTATCGGCATGGGTTCACGTTCACCTGGGTACGTGGCGATCGGTACATCAGCGTGCAACGCGGACGCGTCGCGAACGCCAAGCATGTGAAGGTGTTCACCGACGCGCGCCCCGGCCACGACCTGCTCACGGGCCGCAGACCGGTCCTCGACTTCATGCCCGCGCCGAACGCCGACCGATGGAGCGACGGCGGAGTCATGGCCGAACTCGCTGACCAGTGGCTGGCGTCGCAGCGCGCGGGGATGCGGCGGCCAGCGTGAACTCGCGCGATCTCGAAGTGCTCACCGTGCTGCGCAAGGTCAACGGGGAAATGGGCCAGATCGTCCTGCGGCTCATGCGCGACATGCCGGACGGCGTCCTACCCGCCGACAAGCTGCGCGAGCTTGCCACCGTCTTCGACGGTCTCGCCTGCCTGCTGGTGAACCGCGCGCACGAGATCGAGCCCACCGACGAATCACGGCCGTTCGTCGTCGAAAGCAGCACGAGGTGAGTTGGCGGCCGGTGTTACTGCCCCGAGCGCTACGCACCGGCCAGGCGTTCCACCTCCCGCGCGTGGCGCGCGGGTGGCACAGTAGCGACACGGAGGAGGACAAAGATGGCGCGTGGGCGTGACAAGAAAGACGACGGTCAGGACGGCGGCAAGCGCGACGCGGGACGCGACGGCGACACCGGCCGGCGCGGTGACGACGACCAGCATTCGACCAAGATCGACCCCAAGAAGTTCGGGAAGAACCCGTGGGACGACAGATGACGGACAACGCAGAGCTCGTGACCGGGCTGAACGCAGCGGGCGTGCTGCCCGCCGCGTACTGGTCGGCGTTCCTGGCGGTTGACCGAGGCGACTTCATCCCAGACCGGATCTGGCACGGCGGCGACGAAGCCACAGACGACACTCCGCTGGATCGGGCTGCAGACCCCGGCGGGTGGGCGAAGGTCGTCTACGACCCGGCTGCGCCGATCGTGACCCAGTGGGACGACGGGGCGGTGGCCTGGCCGCGGCAGGGGGCGCGCCCGACGTCCTCGGCGTCCGCGCCCACCGTCGTGGCAGGCATGCTGCGCGTGCTGGGCGCCGAGCCCGGCGAGCAGATCCTCGAAGTCGGTACCGGCACCGGATACAACGCCGCACTGCTGGCCGAGATCGCGGGACGGCAGGGAGACGTTGCCACAGCCGAGGTCGACGTTGCAGTGGCTGCCGACGCTCGGGAACGGCTTATCGCCAGCGGGCATGAGGCCTCTTACGGTCGGGGGCTGGGCAACGTCACCACGTATGCCCGCGACGGCTCCTCGGTGGTTCCGGTGGATGGCAGGCCATGGGACCGGGTGATCGTGACGGCCGGGGTTCCGGTGGGTCGGATGCCGTACGAGTGGGTCGCCCACACCCGACCAGGTGGTGTGATCGTCGCCCCGATGTTCGCCGACTTCACCTCCGACCCGCTGGTGCGGCTGGTGGTCGGCCATGACGGGATAGCGCGCGGCCAAGCGGACGCCACGCTGACCGTCGGGTTCATGCACCTGCGGGCGCAGCGACCGAACCGCGCGACACTCAACAAGATCCCCTGGGACGACGACACTGCCGACCTGGCGCATTCCCGCGTGGACCCATGGGAGCCGCTGCACGATCCCGACTGGTGCTGGGCAGTCGCGGTCGCCGTGCCGTCATGCCGCTACGACGCCTATCCGGCCGGTGACCGCAGCCAGCGGCGACTTCTGCTGTTCGAAGACCCGATCTCGGGTTCGTGGGCGAGCGTCTACGGCCCCGACGACAGCGGGCGGCGCGCGGTGCGCCAGTCCGGGCCGCGACGCCTGGCCGACGAGGTCTTCGCCGCCATCCGCTGGTACGCCAACCGCGGCGCCCCACCCCTGTCCGCATGGCGGTGGGAGGTCGGACCAGACCGGCAATCGGTGACCCTCCCCAACTGACGCTCGTTCCTGTCGAGAACAGAGAGCAACGATGACGCGACATAGGACCCGAGCAGAGTGATCGGCGCCCTCGCCCCCATCGCCGAACTTCGGTTCTGATATGCCGCGCTCGGAGTGACGCGTCAGTCCGCGTGGGAGCGCTGGCACGAACTCGACGAAACGCACTGACCGCGAACGACGTGAAGTTGGGCGTTGATGGGTGACCTTCTGCCGGCGACCCGCTCGACGCAAAACCAGTCTTCGAGATCTATGGCCGCAACCCGGATTTGCCTGGAATGAACGCCTCAATCAGTACGATACGGGGTGGGCGGAGCCGAATGTGGTGAGGTACCTATGCGGTACTCAACGCCACATTCGGCCGTTCACTTACCCCGCGTTAGGGCCAAATTCCGTCCCTTTTGCCCGAATACTGCGGTCATAGCGCGGGGTAAGTGGGCCGACCAGGTTAGATGCGAACCATCCGCAGGCTCGATGGCTTCGACTTTGCGCGCCAGTGGCTCGACCGCGGATCCTGTAGCGCAAATGTGCTACAGCGGTGCTATGCTCTGCCTATGGCAGAGCAGATCGGGCAACGAGAACTGCGTAACGAGAATGCCCAGATCATGCGGCGCGTCGAGCGAGGCGAGCGGTTCACCGTCACCCGCAACGGCAAGCCGGTAGCCGATCTCATCCCCCACCAGCCGAGCGGACCGGCCGAGCCGCTCGCGCTCGGTGAGCTCCAGCGTGCATTCGTGCATCTTCCTCCGGTGGACCGCGACCGGTGGGAGGCGGATCGCCGAACCGATGACGACATCTTCGGTCCCGACGATCCTGCTGACGACCCCTGGCGTCGGCAGACCGCCAGATGACCACGCCGCGGCGGATGCTGTTGGACACGTCAGTCATCATCGACCTCGAGCGGCTCGATCTGGGCGACTACGCCGACGTCCGAGCGGCTGTCAGCGCTGTCACGGTTGCTGAACTCGCCTACGGCGTCGATGTCTCCGACCCGGTGGAGCGGCACGCCCGCAGCGAGCGGTACCAGGCGACGATCAACCACTTCGAGGTCATTCCCTTCGATTTGGGGGCTGCCAAGTTGTACGGGGTCCTCGCTTCACTGGTTCGTGGTTCCGGTCGCAACCCGCGGCCGCGCCGGATGGATCTTCAGATCGCCGCAACCGCAGCCACCCACGAACTTCCCCTGCTGACGCGCAACGGCGCGGATTTCGAGGGCCTGCAGCGGGTCGTCGACGTTGTCGCGATGTAGATGCGAGGCGCATGCCGTTGCCTCGGTCTCGGCGATCGGCACGCTTACGTCTTGCCTGGAGGGCTATTCACAAGTCATTCGGCGGGGGCCGCCCGGAGGGTGGCTCGCGACGAGTGACTGCAGGTGAGAAGCAGGATCGAGGTGACATGTCCGATGTGAATAGCCCGACTTATGAATAAGACCCCTGCCTTTTGAGTTCAGCAAAAGTGCAGGACAGGGGCGGCATTAGGTCAGTTCCCACAGCGCAGAACTGCCTCCACGCTAGATCGGACATCAACTGATCTTCTAAAGCGACGAGGGTGATCTCCGCATGGTCCGGCTAGGGGAGCTGACGCCACCACAACCATCCGATCCCGACGAGCCCGGCGGGCCCGAACTCGCCCCGGCGACCGCCAGTTTGAATTCGCGTGAGCTTGAGCAGGTGTTTCTGGTGCAACAGACCCAAGCTCTGTTGGACGACGTGGCGCGCGAACTGCCCACCGGTGCGTTGTCCACCGCGAAGCGAGCGGCGCTGGTCGACGTTCTTGAATACCTGGCCGGCCTACTTCGCCGCGACTTCAGGGTGGTAGATGGAGAGTTGGATGCCTGACCTGCTTCTCGAGGCGCCGCGGGTCCGGCCCGCACTGCGCCCGAGCCGCTCGCGCTAACGACATCACAGAGGAGGGTGCACTTGCTAGAGCGGTATGCCTGGGCCGACGACCAGGGCGCGGGGAGCATCGAGTCGTGGACGGTGGCCGTCGTCGAGGGCATGTCGGCCGAAGACGTGGTCCGAATCTACGGCGGCGACCCTGACAGAGTGGTCGGCGAGTATCGCTTCGCCCAACTGTATTACCTGCAAGGCGACGAGCGGTCTGGTTACAGGTTCCACCTGCAGGTCCTGGCCAGGGGAGACCATGTTGTCGCCCTCGAGAACCACGGCTACACAGGGAACTTGCCGGAGATCGCGCGCAGGTGCTCGGCAGACGGTGGGCGGTCCTTCTCCGTTTACTGGAGCCCCAGCAGCCGTCCTCAACTCCTCCAGGCGATCGATGGGCAGTTGACGTCGCATGTCGATCTCTGCTCCGGCGAAGAGCCCTACACGGGGGAACCTGCGCCGCCATGGATCAAGAACCTCAACGTCGACCTGGCGAAGTTGAGATCGACTTCGCTCGTCCTCCTGGAACAGCAGACCGGCCTGGCGTTTGATCACGACTGGCTGGGGGAAGTGCGGCCGACCTACCGGATCCCCGACCCATACCGGATGCTTGCCGACGATGACTGAGATGGACCGCGGTGAGCGAGAGTAATCGCCTCGCGGCTTCGCCACCTGCCGTGGATGATCGTGCCATGGCTTCGGTGTCGACAGAGCGATTTGCCGCGCTGGCGCGCTCGTCGCCGTGGCGCTGGCGGACGTTGCGGTTCACCGTCGAGTGGCGCGACGACTCCGCGTCGTCGGTTCGCGCATGGGTGAGAAGGCCGGACTGCTTGCGTGTCGAGGCACTGGATGGCGCTTTGCGACAAGCCAACCGCGAGGAATGGCTCGGCGGCAGCATCCACGACGCAAAACTGATCAGCCCGCTCGACCCGAACGCGCCGCGGCCGGAGTTCGGCGCCGACGGGCTGGTGTCGCACAGGCCGCGTGACTGGTCCGTGCACGACGACGACCCGATGTACATCAACTACCGCTGGGTCGCGATGCTGGACCCGGCCGAACTGGCTGATGGCATCAATGACGAAACCGGCGGCACCACGCCGGACCCGGTCGATGTCACCGGGCTGACCGAGGTCGAGCACCACGGACGTCCGGCGTGGCAGGCGGACCTGCGCCCGAATCCGTCCTACGACCCGCGCTGCGGCTGCTGCCCGCTGCTGTTCTCCAAGGCCAGCGAGGATTGGGAGGCGGAGGCGGGCGGGCCGACGCTGCGCGAGCGCGATCCGAGCCTGCGCTACGCCGACGCCCACCGCGTGCGTCTCGATGTCGCCACCGGGGTGTGCGTCTACACCGAGGAACTCGGCGGCACGCACGCGGGCAAGGGCCACGACCTGCGTATCGAGGCGGTCGACGAGCCGATGCGCGACGCGCTGTTCACGTAGAACGGCAGGCGGCGACCAAGCGCCGATAACCGGAGTCCCTCACCGCCGACTGCACACCGTCGACAGCGGCCGACGCCGTATCCCACTCCTTGTCCACGGCGATGACGATGGCGTCGGAGGCGTTCAGCGCCTTGGCGCATTCATCGGGCAGCGAGGCGGTTGTGCGCGCTGCCAGCAAACCTGCCGCGAAGCCGATCACCAACAGGGCGGCAGCGGCGACGATCAGGATGACGTGACGGCGATCTATACGGGTCGGCTGGCTCATGCTCCGTCCGATGTTGTTCGAGTGTGACGTTCAGCCGAACCTATCGCCTCAACGTCACGTTCGCTCAAGCTACTGCGTATCGATTCGTGGCCAGTCCTCGTGCCGCCATGCCATGTCCCAGAAGGCCAGCTCGTATCGGCTGCTCGTGGCGAAGACGTCGCTCACCCGGGCGCGCGCCGCTTCGGGGAGATCGGCGCCGATACGGTCAGTGAGCACGCGAAGCCAGTCGACCAGGCCGGTGAACTCCGCGGAGGCGTACATGTCAATCCAGCGCGCGTAGTGCTCGTCGTCCGGGACCCCTTCGGCGTGCAGGTGTAGGCCGATCTCGTTGAACCCCCACATGCACGGCAGCAGGGCGGCCAGCAGTTCGGCGAAGTCGCCGATGGTGGCCGTGCGCAGCATGAAGTCGGTGTAGCCCCTGGTGGTCGGCGCCATCCGCTCGCGCCCGAGGTCAGCCTCGGGGATGCTGAGGTCGGCGCAGTAGGAACGGTGCAGGTCCATCTCCTCGTGCAACGTTTCGTGCAGCAGCCCGGCGAAGCGTCCCATCGTGTCGAGGTCGGGTGCCCGAGCTGCGGCCAACGCGAGCAGGCGGGAGTACTCGATCAGGAAGAGGTAGTCCTGCCGGATCCAGAAGCGAAACTTGTCCTTGTCCAGGGTGCCGTCGCCGATCCCACGCACGAAGGGATGGTCTCGCTGGGCGTTCCAGATCCCTGCGGCGTCCGACCGGAGCTGATCGCTGAGTCCACTCATGAACTCGACCTTGCCACCACAGCGCCACTCCTTGCTTGCATCTTGATGCAGTGATGATACGATTCAGTTATGCGTACGACCGTTGACCTGCCCGACGACCTGCACAAACAAGCGTTGTCGATTGCCCGTGACACCTCGCGGACGCTGAGCGAAATCGTGGCCGAGTTGATGCGTCGCGGGTTGGGTGAAGGCGTGCGACCTGCTGCGTCGCGGAGTCTCCGGACCGGCCTCCCGGTGGTGACCGTTGGGAACGTCATCACAACTGAGGACGTCCGGTCGTTGGAGGACGACGAGTGACGGCCCTGCTGGACGCCAACGTGCTCATCGCGCTCGTTGTGGCTGACCACGTGCATCATGATGCGGCAGAGGAATGGTTCAGTGGCTCCGCGGATGAGTTCGCGACGTGCCCCGTCACTCAGGGCAGCCTTGTGCGGCTATTGATTCGTGATGGCCACACCTCCGATTCCGCGCGAGCGATCGTCGCCGCACTGAGCGAGGATGAGCGTCACGAGTTTTGGCCGGATTCGATCCCGTACACCGACGTAGTGATGCGCGGGGTCATCGGGCACCGCCAAGTGACCGATGCCTATCTGGCCCAGCTCGCAAGGGTGCGCGGCGGCCGCCTCATCACATTCGATCAAGGGCTCGCGCAGCTTCACCCAGACGTGGCGGAGCTGGTGCCCCTGGTTCCGTCGCAACAGTCGCGATGACCGGGGAGGTTCCGCACTCCGGACGCGGGCCGGGCGCGAGCGGTGGAGCGCCGGTGCGGATTCCGGAGTGATGACCGCCATCGAAGGGCAGGCCGTCCAGGTTTGAGTTGCCGTTCGCTACGATCCGCGGCGTGTCTCAGCGAGTAGTTGATCGTGTTGTTGCCGCGTTCGAGCAGTGGTCCGCTGAACGGGGTTCGTTGCCGGAGGCTCCGGGGCCGCGCACCGAGTGGCGCGACCGGATCACCGTTCTCCTCAAAGGCAGGCACGAGTACTTGAAATGTGCGGTTCCGACCCTCTGGCGGAGCGGGGACGTGCATCGGCTGCTGATGGACTACGTCGTGCCGCGCCAGGTGGATGCGTGGCAACTGGCTGACTGCGCGACGGTGACGGTGCGCGACTTCTTGGAGTTCCTCGACGGTTCTGGGTGGCTGCATCCGGCTAGCACGCGG
Organism: Actinophytocola sp.; assembly: GCA_009379975.1. GTDB lineage: Bacteria > Actinomycetota > Actinomycetes > Mycobacteriales > Pseudonocardiaceae > WHSS01. The sequence goes on along the minus strand of WHSS01000050.1, from coordinate 14,242 downwards.
GTTGTGACGCTGCTTAAAGAGCTCGACCGTGTCGAGCAGGGATTTCGCGAAGCGATGGCGGACGAGTCGCGGTTCCGGCTGGCCAAGCGCGTGTTCACGGCGATGCACGCCGATGGGCTGCGGCTGGACGACGATGCGTCGGTGCTCGACCGGTGGGCCGGGCGGTTTAACGCGCTTGACGGCCACGGACGCCGTCGGGTCCTCGGCGACCTGATGGACGAGGACCTGGGCTACGCGAGTGGGCAGCTGCTTGTCCACGACGGGCAGGCGGCGATTCTGCAGCCGGGACGCTCGGCGTGCAAGTGCCAGATATGGCCTGACGTGACGGGGTGTGGCTGCGGGCGGGACGAGCCCGAACCGCAACGCCCGCAGCTGTCAGCGGATGCGGAGCTCGCGGTTTCGGCCGCGGCCAGCGGTGTGCTGCACCGGCTGTCCGCCCTGGCCGACTGGGTCGGAGACGCAGGTAGGCGCCTCGACAAGCGTGGCGAGCTGCGTCCCAAGGACGTCGCTGCCGCCGCGGGGGCGGTTGGTGCGCCGGATGGCGGTGCGAGGCGGATGCACGGTGTACCGGCGTTGGTGTCGGTGTGGGGGTTGGCGCTGGAGTTCGATGTGTTGGCGCTCCGCCACGAGGGCGTTGTCCCCGGTGGGGCGCTGCCTGAGCTGCGCCGCATGCTGCGTGGTGAAGCGGATCCGGGAGCGGTGCTCGAACTCTGGGACAGTGTCTATGGCGAGCTCCTGACCGGCGGCGGATCGAGCGCCGAGGACCGCAAACTGAACGACCTGATGCAGCGCTTCACCCCTCGCCTGCTCGGTATGTTGTTCTACGACTTCCCGCATGGCCAGTTAGTCGAGATCCTGCCGGTGGTCGAAGAGGTGATAGCGGAGCAAACCCGCAGCACCGGACCGGAGATGGACGAGCTGGTGGCCTCGTTCGCGGTCGTCTGGATGCTGGCGAGGTTGGTTGAGCTGGCTGACCACGGTGCCGTGGACATCGATGCGACGGCCATCGGCGAGGATCTTCCGGTCGGCGCGGCCGAGCTGGCACGCAGCCGCGGGGTGCCGCAGTGGGCGGTGACACCCCCACCGGGCCTGCGGATGCGGTTGACGGACCTTGGCGTGCGGGCGATCTGGCAGCGCGTCGATCCAGCGCACGTGTCGGCCCCGGCTTGATGAGCCACCGGGGAGGCTCCGCAAACCTGTCACCGGTAGCCGCTACCCTCGAAGGACCGCACGACGAGGAGCAGTAAGTGGCGGACCCCAACTTCACCCCGTTCTCCTACCTCACCGCGCCCAACGCGCTGCTCTACCGGCACGTGATGGGCACGTTCGTGCAGGCGAAGCGGCGATTCACCGTGCACATGCGGCCGGAGGACGTGCACGGCGCGCTTCGCGAGACGCGGTTCGACCTCGACGCGATCACCGATGCGCTGAGCCGGCTGGTCGACTGGGGCAACCTGCGCGCCGACCCGGACACCAGCCGCGTCACCACGGTCGAGGACTTCCACCGCGCCCGCTATCTGTACCAGGTCACCAGGCACGGTGAGGCCGTCGAGCAGGCCGTCGCCACCTACGACGAGACGTTGGGCAAGCGTGGCGCACTGCAAGCGGTCGCGCTCACCGACATCGCCACCAGCCTGCGGGCGCTGGCCGCGTTCGCCGGCGAGGCCGATCCGGACCCGGCGAAGGTCCACCTCACCCTCCGCTCGCTCGTCGACCGTTTCACCGACCTGGCAGGCAACGCCCAGGCATTCATGGGCTCGTTGCAGCGCACCATCGATCTGCACGACGCCGACATCGATACCTTCCTCGCCTACAAGGACCGGCTGATCGAGTATCTGGAGCGCTTCATCAAGGACCTCATCGCGACCGGCTCCGACATCGCTGTGCTGGTCGCGGAGCTCGAACCCGAGGTGGACGCGCTGCTCGACATCGCCGCCCGCCGGGAGGCCGAGGACGCCGCCCCCGGTGGGGAAACCGACGGTGACGATCCTCGGCAGCGCGAGTTCGAGCGGGGCCAGGTGTTGTGGAATGAACGGTGGCAGGGCTTCTCCGGATGGTTCGTCAGCGAGCCCGGCCGTCCCAGCCAGGCCAAGCTGCTGCGTTCCCGTGCTCGCGCCGCCATCCCGCAGTTGCTGCAGGTCGTGTCCACGCTCAACGAACGGCGCGCGGGGCGATCGGATCGCTCGGCCGACTTCCGGGCCCTGGCTCGCTGGTTCGCGCAAGCCCCGGATGAAGCCGCGATGCACCGGCTGTGGCGCGCGACGTTCGGCCTGTCGTCGTCGCGGCACCTGACCGTGGACGAAACCATGCTCGACAACCCGGTGTCCGCCACGACCTCGTGGGAGCAGGCGCCTTCGTTGGAGATCAGCCCGCGGCTGCGCAAGACCGGCAGCTTCGAGCGCCGCGGCAAGCCGAACCGGGTCGTCGATCGGTCCGAACAGCGGCGTTACCTCGCCGAACTGGCATCCCGGCAGAGTGCCGAGGCCGCGGCCGCGCGCCGGGCCCTGGTCACCACGCATCCGACTCGCCTGTCGGACGTCGGCGAGCTGGACCCGAACGCGTTCCGGCTCTTCCTCGGCCTGCTCGGCGACGCGCTCTCCGCCCGTGTCCCCGGTGAGTCCACAGTCGAGACCACCACCACCGACGGCACACTGGCCATCCGGCTCACCGCGCTCGACGGCGGGGGCCGTGCCGAGATCCACACCCCGGACGGCGTGTTCCGTGGCCCCGATCATCTGCTGGAGATCGAGGACCTCACTGCGGTGGACACTGCGGAGCGCAGCGCATGAGGACTGCTTGCAGGTCCGAATCATCGGGCACCATGCCTGCCAGCGATCTGGCGCGGCTTGCCGCGCTCCGTTTGGAAGGGCAGGCATGAGCGCGCTCGAAGACGCCCTCGCCTCCTCCCGCGACGACGAGCGGCGACGAGCGGCGCGGGCCCTGCTGAAACGCCCGCTGCTGCGGGCTTCGGACGAGGCGTTCGGCCTGGTCCGCCGATACGCCCCGGAGCTGCGGGAGTGGTTCGACCGGAACACCGGCTGGCGGCTGCACGTCGACAGCGAGGTCGCCCGGCTCGTCAAACAGCCCGCCACCACCGGCGATGCGACCCATCCCGCGCGCGATGTTCGGTCCAAGCAGCCGTTCGGCAGGCGCCGCTACGTGCTGACGTGCCTTGCGCTCGGTGCCCTGGAGCGGGGCGACGCGCAGATCACGCTGGGCAGGCTGGCCGAACAGGTGGTGATCGGCGCGGCCGATCCGGCGATCACCGAGGCTGGTATGAAATTCAGCCTCGCCGCCCGCGACGAGCGCTCGGACCTGGTCGCCGTGGTCCGGCTGCTGCTCGAGCTCGGTGTGCTCAACCGGGTCGCCGGCAACGAGGACGCCTTCCTCGCCGACACCGGTGACGCCCTTTACGACGTGGAGCGCCGCGTGCTCGCCGCCCTGCTCGCCACGCCGCGTGGGCCATCGACCGTCGCCCATGAGGAATTCGAGCAGCGGCTCGCCGAGCTGACCGCCGAGATCCCGCCGACCACAGACGACCTGCGTAACCAGCACATCCGGCACCGGCTGACGCGCAGGCTGCTCGACGAGCCCGTGGTCTACTACGAGGAGCTCACCGAAGACGAGCGCACGTACCTGTCAGGTCAGCGTGGCGCGATCGTCGCCCGCATCAACGAGCTCACCGGACTGGTCGCCGAGGTCCGTGCCGAAGGCATCGCGATGGTCGACGAAGCGGACGACCTGACCGACGTGCGGATGCCGGAGAGCGGCACCGAGGGGCACGCCACCCTGCTGCTCGCCGAGTACCTCGCCCAGCACGCCGAGCCGGTTCCGATCGTTGAACTCCATGCCGAGCTGCGCAGGCTCGCCGCGGAGCACAAGGGCTACTGGCGCCGGAGCGCGCAAGAGCACGGCGCCGAGGTCGAGCTGACCGACACGGCGCTGACCAAGCTCACCGCGCTGCGCCTGATCACACGCACGCCCGAGGCCGTCTCGGCGCTGCCCGCGCTCGCGCGCTACACCGTGACCGAACCGAGCATCGAAGGACGGCGATGACCATGGCAGCTCTGTTCCGTTCGTCTGATGGTGAGCCGTCAGCCGCGACTACCCTCCGGGCAGCCCCGTCTGCCGGCCGACGAACGGAACAACCGCAATGACCATGACGGCTCGTGACCTCCCCCAGCCTCAGCCGGGGCGCTGGCAGCCGCTGCGCGCGGGGCTGGTCGACCTCTTCTATTACGACAACGAAGAGTTCTTCTTCCGCGACGGCAGGCTGCTGCTCCGCGGCAACAACGGCACCGGCAAGTCGAAGGTCCTCGCGCTGACGCTGCCGTTCCTGCTCGACGGCGACCTGTCCCCGCACCGGGTCGAGCCCGACGCCGACCCGAAGAAGCGCATGGAATGGAATCTCCTCCTCGGCGGGGAGCACCCCTATCCGGAACGCCTCGGCTACACGTGGGTGGAGTTCGGGCGGATCGACGACGACGGCGAGCCGTGTTTCCGCACCCTCGGCTGCGGCCTCAAGGCCGTTTCGGGCCGCGGCATGACCCGGCACTGGTTCTTCGTCACCAGCCAGCGGCCCACGGGGGGCGGGTCCCTCGGAGAGGGGGGTGGGGACAACACGGCCGACCTGCCGCTCATCGACGCCACCGGTACCGCGCTCACCCGCGATCGCCTGGTCGACGCGCTGGGCGAGCACGGCAGGGTCTACGACCGGGCCCGCGACTACCGCCGTGCGGTGGACGAGTCGCTGTTCGGCTTCGGCGAGCAGCGCTACGCCGCACTGGTCGACCTGCTCGTGCACCTCCGGCAGCCGCAGCTGTCCAAGCGGCCGAGCGAGAAGGCGTTGTCGGCGGCGTTGACCGAGTCGTTGCCACCGCTGGATCAGGCGGTGGTCGCCGACGTCGCGGAGGCCTTCCGCAGCTTGGAGGAGGACCGGGACGCGCTGACCGCGATGACCGAGGCGCGTGACGCCGCCGCGGGGTTCCTCAACCATTACCGCCGCTACGCCCGCATCGCCGCGCGTCGCAAGGCCGCTCAACCACGCGCCGCAGAAGGGGCCTATCGGCGCGTGCGCGACGAGCTCAACGCCGCCGAGGCCGCACACGAGGAGGCGGTCGCTGCCCTCGAATCGGCCGATCAGGCGATCGGAGAACTCGATGACGCGCGGGAACGCCTGCTCGCGCGGGAGAAGGCACTCCGCGAGAGCCCGGAGATGCGCAGTGCTCGTGAGCTGGAACGGGCGCATGAAGACGCGCGGCGTGCTGCCGCCGACGCGGAGCGGGCCGAGAACGAGCACCGTCAGGCGAACACTTCCGTCGCCGGGTTGACGCAGCGGCACACGGACGCCGCCGAAGCGTTGACGTCAGCGCAGGATGCCCTGGCAACGGCCCGGCAGTCCGCCGCCGATAGCGCCGCGGCCGCACGCATCGCGCACGACCATCGCGAGCGGATCGAAAACAGCATCGATGACGAGCCCGACCTCGCCCGGCTGCGGCGCGCGGCGACTGAGCTGGCCGAGCGGCAGCAGCGGGCCGTGAAACATGTCCGCGGCCTCATCGCGGCGGTGGAGGCGGCCGAGCGGCAGCTCGCCGAAGCACGCGCCAAGGTCAGTGAGCTGGAAGCCGAGGCCGACGACCTGGCCGCCCGCCGCGGCGACGCGGAGGTGGCGGTGAGCGAACGCGGTGCCGTGCTCGTCTCGGCCGTGCGCTCGCATCTGGCGACCGCCCGCGAGCTGCGGCTGGCGGATCAAGCCGCCACGCTGGCCGAACTCGAGCTGTGGGTGGAGACGCTCGACGGTGCGAACCCCGCGGGAGCGGCGGTCAGCGAAGCGGCGCACCGTGCCACCCAGGAGTTGGCGAACGCGGACGCGTCGTTCGCAGCCAGGCAGGAGACCGCGCGGCAGCACTCCTCCGAGCTGACGGCCGAGATCGAGCGGCTGGAGCGCGGCGAAGTCACCGCTCCTCCGGTACCGCACACCCGCGATCCGCAGTCCCGTGCCGACGGCCCTGGCGCGCCGTTGTGGCAGCTGATCGACTTCGCCGACGACGTCGACGCCGCGGACCGTGCTGGCCTGGAAGCCGCCTTGGAAGCAGCGGGGATGCTCGATGCCTGGGTCACTCCGGGCGGCGAGATGCGCGACGCGGGCACCGATGACGTCGTGCTGCGTGCCGGGGAGCATGTGCCCACTCCGGTGAGCGCCGTACTGCGCCCCGCCGTGGATCGCGATGACCCGCAGGCGAACGCCGTGTCCGACGGCACGGTGGCCGGCCTGCTCGCAGCTATCGGTCTCGGTGAGGCCGGGGGGTGGGATCCTCGGAGAGGGGGGCGGGAAGAGCACGCGCAGACCTGGGTCAGCCCGGACGGACGGTTCCGCAACGGCGTGCTCACCGGGTCTTGGCGCAAGGAGGTCGCCGAATACATCGGCCGCGGCGCCAGGGAAGCCGCGCGGCGAGCCAGGCTGGCCGAGCTGCGCGCCGAGCTGGCCGAGGTCGACCGCATGCTCGCCGAACTGGAAAGTGAGCGCGCCGGGCTTGCCGAGCGCAAAGCCACGCTCCGCAGCGAGGTTGCCGAAGTCCCGGACGATGGCTCGCTCCGCGAGTCGCACGCCACCCTCGCCGGGCTGGCAAGGGAGCGCGAGCGGCTCGCTGTCCGTCAGCGGGCTGCCACGGAGGCGGTCACCGAGGCGACCGCCTCAGCGGAGGCTTCCGTCGAGGAGTTGCGGGAAGGCGCGGACGACGCGGACCTGCCTGCTGATCGGACTGCGCTGGGCGACGTCGAGGACGGCGTGCAGCGCTACCTGGTCCGGCTCGAAGCGCTGTGGCCCGCGGTGACCTCGGTGCGGGACGCGCGCAAGGGCGCCGAACAGGCCGCCGTGGACCTGGCCGAGGCAGCGGCGACGCTGATCCGGCGTAAAGCGGAGGTCGTCGAAACGCGGCAGGCAGCCGAGGCCACCCACGAGCACTACGAGACGTTGCGGAGCACCGTTGGAGCAGCGGTCGCCGATCTGCAAAACGGCCTCGCCGAGGTCACACGCCAGCTCGCGGCGAACAAGGCCGACCGGGGCGCCGCGCAGGAACAGGCCAACCGCGCGCGGGATGACCGCGGCAAGGCAGCGGGCCGCCGGGAGGCGCTTACCGAGGAACTCGCCACCGCCGCCGAACAGCGCGCGGAATCCGCCGAGGCGTTCCGGCGCTTCGCCGGGATCGGGTTGCTGGCGGTGGCGTTGCCGGAGCTTCCGGTGCCCGACCCCGCCGAGCCGTGGGCACCTGACCCCACGGTTCGGCTCGCCCGCAGGGTCAACGACGAGCTCGCCGATATCGCCGACGACGACGGTGCGTGGGAGCGTGCGCAGCGCCGGGTCAACGACGAGTTGAAGACGTTGCAGGACACGCTGTCCCGGCAGGGCAACCGCGCCGTCGCCGATCTGCGCGAGGACGGCGTGGTCGTCGAGATCGAGTTCCGGGGCAAACCCACCTCGGTACCCGAACTGGCCGAAGCGCTCGCCAGCGAAGTCGCCGATCGGGAACTACTGCTCAACGAGCGCGAGCGCGAAATCCTGGAGAATCACCTGATCGGCGAGGTCGCGGGGACCCTGCAGGAGCTGGTCTCGGCCGCCGAGGCCCAGGTCGCGGCCATGAACTCCGAGCTGGAGCAGCGCCCGACCAGCACTGGGATGCGGCTGCGGCTGCTGTGGCAGCCACGCGATGACGGTCCGACCGGCCTCGCGGAAGCCCGGCAACGGTTGCTGCGGCAGACGTCCGACGCCTGGTCGGAGTCCGATCGCACGTCCGTCGGCGCGTTCTTGCAGGAGCGGATCAACGAGGTCAGGGCGGCCGACACCACCAGAACTTGGCTGGAGCAGCTCACCGAGGCGCTGGATTACCGCGCCTGGAACCGGTTCGTCATCCAGCGTCATCAGAACGGGCAGTGGCGCTCGGCGACCGGGCCCGCATCCGGCGGCGAACGGGTGCTCGCCGCGAGCGTGCCGCTGTTCGCTGCCGCGTCGTCGCACTACGCGTCGGCAGGCAACCCGCACGCTCCGAGGCTCGTCACGCTCGACGAGGCGTTCGCGGGAGTGGACGACAACGCCAGGGCGAAGTACCTCGGCCTCCTCACCGCGTTCGATCTCGACGTTGTGATGACCAGCGAGCGGGAGTGGGGCTGCTATCCCGAGGTGCCGGGCCTGGCCATTTCCCAGCTGTCCCGCATCGACGAGGTCGCCGCCGTGCTGGTCACGAACTGGGAGTGGGACGGGCGTAACCGCACCGAGGTCCAGCGCCGCATCCGCTCGGTGCCCGAGCAGGCCACCGAGGTTCCCGCGGAGGGGCTGTTCGGGTGAGCGACCGGCTGCGGCGGCTGCTGGGTGACGATGACGTGGCATGGCTGGTGGCCAGGGTGCGCAAGCGGCTCGAGCGTGGCCAGTCGCTCGACACCACGGTGACGCTGACGGGTGCGAGTGCGGCTCAGCGCGCGGCGGTGCAGCGACTGCTGGGCAGGCCGCCACGCCCAGGCGGAACGCTGTCGGTGTCGCTGCCCGCCGTTGACGAGGTCATCCGGAGCTCCGGGGCATGCCCGGGCGGGCTTGCCGCCGCGGTGGTGGCGCTGACTGGCGACGTGGTCGACCGCGATGCCGCGGCAGCCGAACGGTCCCGCCGGTGGCAAGCGGCGTTCGCCCCGGTGGACGAGGTGGTCGAATGCCGTCCTGAGCTGGCCGAGTGGTGGTCCGGTGTCCGGCGTACCGGGTTGGTGCGCAGGCTTGCCGAGACCGCGGAGGCCGCCGTGCCGTTGCTGGTGGATCTGGCTGCGGTGATCCGCAATTTGCCGGCGGCCGGGGAGCCGTTGGGTGGTTTCGCCGCCCGTGTCTGCCGTAGCGCGCACGCCCTCGACGACGACCGTCCGCTCAGCACGCTGGCGCTCGGCGCCGCCCGCGCGCTGTCCGGAGTCGGTGATGATGCGGGACATGGCGCGCAGGGGCGCCGCGAGGTGTGGGCGTCGGTCGGGCTGCTTCGCGACGAGGTGTCCAGCACCGTCCTTACCCTTGGCTTGCCAGGGGATTCGAGCTCCGCGACCGGGAAGGCATTGGCGGCGTGGCGGGAAGCGGGCCAGCCTGCGGTGTTGACCCTGCGGCAGATCGTGCGTGATCCGGCGTCCATCGGGGTGCCGCGCGTGTTCGTCTGCGAGAACCCGGTCGTCGTCTCCGCCGCCGCGGACCGGCTCGGCGCCGATTGCGCGCCGCTGGTGTGCACGAACGGGCAGCCTGGTGTCGCGGTGTTCCACCTGCTGCGGCAGCTGATAGGCGCAGGGGCGCAACTCTGGTACCACGGCGATTTCGATTGGGGCGGACTGCGCATCGGCAACGTGGTCTTCGACCGCGTACCAGCGCGGCCGTGGCGGTTCGGGGCGGCCGATTACCGGGCCGCGACCGACGTGGGGCGGGAGTTGGCGGGGGTGCCCGTTGTCGCGAGTTGGGATGCCGAGCTCACCGTGGCGATGCGGGAGTCTGGTGTCGCCGTGGAGGAGGAGCATGTCCTTGACGCGCTGGTCGGAGATCTGGGCTGAGCCGTTCGCGCTCGAGCGGGTGCGGCGGAAACGGGAGCCCAAGGCCGCCTTGGGCTCCCGGTCACAGGGTGGTCGGGACGTGACACCGCCGCGCCAGTAGCGACACGGCGTGCGGTCCAGGCGGCAACCGCGGCGTCCAGCGCACCGGTCAGTTCGCGGCTGCGTTCGCCGGCAGTTCGATGATCGGGCGTCGCCAACGCCTCACGGACAGGTGTCATGAACACCGAGGCGCGCCGGCTGCCGATCGCTGTTCTGGCCAGTAGGTCAGCGGCGCGGGGTCCTCGGTCCGGCAAACCGATCGGGATGTCAATCGCGACCACCGCAAGCGGGCCGCCGTGTTCTGTCGCCGCGACGAGCTCGTCGATCCCCGGAGCGAAGTACGCCGACGTGGAATTCCGGTCCAGGCGTACCCCGGACCCACCCGCCTTTGCAGGCATCCACGCCGAGCACGGGGTCTACATCTGCGGACACTTGGTCTCCTTCCGGTGGACCTGCGCTCGGGCGCTCCCCGGCGTCCTCCTTCGATTTGTACGTTACTGCCATAATCAGTGAACCGGTGAGAAGGTTGGACATGAGCCCGAGGACGCTGGACCTGCCCTGGCCCGAAGCGTGGCATAAACGCAGATGGGGCACAGTCGTGGTCGCCGCTGTGTTGGCGTTCGTCCTCGGCATCGCGGCATTTGTCGCTTTCCTCTACGGCCGTGCCGTCGGTGATGCCCAGTACTCCGTCCTGTCAGGTGGCATCGTGGTTGTTGCGGTGGCCGTTGTGGTGGCAGCTGTGATCCTCTCCAAGCTCAAGATGCCCGCTGCCACGGTGGAGACCGCGCTGGTCGAAGTCGATGGTGCTGCCACGCCAGGGGTGCGATTCCCGGTGAAGCCGCCGCTGTCTGCCGCGGTCTTTCGCGCGAGCGACAGCGATCAGTTCGGAATCGACCTCACGCCGGAACATGTCGTCGTGTCGGTCGATGATGACCGCGAGGTCATGAGGTGGGCCGACATCGCGAAGGTGATCGCCAGCACCCGCTCACAATATGCTCAGCAATCTTCGAGCCGGGTGCGGAACTGGATCCGCATTGTGGGGCATGGGGACAGGCTCGATCCCGGCTTGCAGACGGTGGTGAAACGACTTCGCAGGGCCTCCAAAGAGGAAGATTTCGGGAGGCTCAAGGCCGAGGTCGCGCACACCAGGCTCGCAACTGATCCTCTGCTCGTCTTCCACGGGTTGCGTTTCTACCTGGCCAACCCCGACACCCGTGAAGAGTTGGCCGACGCCCGAGCCCTCACAAGGCTGCGGGAGGGTCGCGTGACGACCTGAGCACCGGCGGGCTTCGTCACCGACACACGGCAGCAGGGACCTGGTCGAGTACATCGCACAGCATGTTCAAGACCGGCTCAAGCTTGTGTGCGTCCTGCTTGCCGGGCTGCCAGGCCACCAACTCGTTCCGTTCGAATCGAAAGGCGACCTGATGCGCGATGGGGTGAGCGAGCAGCCAATGCAGCAACTGCGGGTGCAACACATCCCTCGCGAACTGCTCGTGGTCGGTCGACACGATGAAGGCACTGTCGAACTGCTCGTGACCTGTCTGAATCCGGGCGCCGACATCCGCGTTCGCGGCGCTGTTCCGACCTTCGACGGCAAGTTGAGGCCGATGGGCCGGGAGCGCCACCGCGATGATCCAGTACGGCGTCCAGCGCTTGTGGGTGATGTCGCTGCGCCGTCGCATACCGACCGGACCAGCGTGCGTGGTGTATTCGAACGCGCTGAAAGGGCGTCCTCTGTGCATGCCGGTGATCAAATGCTTACTAGAAGCGTTGAAGCTCTTCAGTGGGAATGGAAATTTGCCGGCGAACCGATCGGCCGATCCGGCATCTGATCGTTTGTAAGTCCAATTCCGTTGCTGTGCCAGCCATTGGAGCGCAGCCAAGTTGGCCTCAACTTGTTTCTGCCGAGCATGCGATCGCCACACCAGGATCGCGACCACGGGAACCGCGAGAACGACGACTAGCAGCGTCCCGATCACTTCTAGCATCGTCGTCCTCTCGCTTGGTCACGTACTGCCGAAATCACTTCACTCCATCGGCTGATTGTCGATGGCGACCGCGAGCCGCACGTTACGGCCGTCAACGGTGGTGGCCCATGTGGTCGTCCTGGCTCGACCGTCGCGCATGCGTCCCCCTCTATTCACTGAAGCCGGTCTTCTTCCGGCCACCCAGTGCTACTCGATGCTAGTTTGCTACCAGGACAACAGCTGCCGCGCCAACTCACGTCGAGGACCGGGAGGCGTGGTAGTGGCCAAAATTTGAGCTGAGGGGAGCAGCGATGGGGATCGGCCACGGGGTGGATCCGGAGCGACTGACGGCGGCTTCCCAAGAAATTGTTGGCTGTGTCCCGCAACCACAGCAATCCGATCTCGAGAACATCATCGGTGACAGCGAACGGTACGGGCGCGGCTGCCGGCGAAGGCAATCTAGGTGCTCTTGCTCTGTACGGCGAGGCTCGGCTGAAGGTACTTGGCTGGCGCTACACCGCCGAAGCCTCGGCCGGCTCCGACGGAGTCAGTGCAGAAATTGGCGGCGAAGCATTTCTCGCCAGGGCGGAGATCGACGGCAAGGCCGAACTGGGTCCCGCCGAAGCCACGGTGACGTCGCACGCCGTGGCTGGCAGCAATGCCGGCGCTGACGTCGGTATTGGACGAGAGGGTGTCAGCTCCGCCATCTCGGCCTCCGCCGGGGCCGAGGTCGAGATGGACGGCCGCGTAGGTGTCGCCGGAGTGGGCGCCGGTTACAAAGCAGGGGCGCGCGCAGGAGTCGGGATCGAGGCCGAGTTCACGGCCGGAATGCAGGACGGCAAGTTCGTCATCGGCGGCGAGTTCGGTGCTGCCCTGGGGTTCGGCGGATCGATGGGCGGCTACATCAGCATCGACCCGGGCAAGGTCGTCGAAACCGTGAGCGACGCGGCCGACGCTGTCGGCACTGTGGGAAATCAAGTCAGGGATGCCCAAGCGGTTGCAGCCGAAGTGGAGGCAAGCCGGCGTCGCGCCGCCCTACAGTGAATCCGAGAATGCCCGCGAGTCGAGCACACCGCGAGAAATTGGAGCAGCCAGCATGGCAACGGCCTTACCGGTCCCGCTCGAGTTCCGGCTGCCTGACGGCTGGACTCCAGCGTCGCCGGACGACGTCGGCGCACCTGGCGTAGCGTTCATCGCCCTGCACCCGGAATCGCGCGATGAGCGCATGGCGAACTTCACCGCCAACATCACCATTGCCGGGAAGCCATACGGTCCGGAGATCACCCTGACCCAACTCGCCGACGACTCTGTCGCGCGGCTCGAGACAGCCGCGCTGGTGCAGGTCGCCGATCGCACCGAGGCCGGGACGGACGACGTGCCGGCGCTGAGTCAAGTGCTGCGCGTGACGACCCAGCGCGACGGTGAGACGCACCAGCTCATGCAGTGTCAGGTGTATCTCGATCTCCAGGACCAAGCCGACGAGGCCAAGCGCGCCGTAATCGAGTTGGGGCTCACCGCGACGGCGAACCAGATCGAGTCGCTTGTCGGCGACTTCCAGTCGTTCGTGCGCACGGTTGCACCCCGGCAACCCGAGCCGGGCGAGCAGTAGGTCTCGCGGTCGGAGCCAGGCATGAGATACGGCGCCAGGACTGTCAAGTTGTCCGGTAGGGCATTACGGATCATCGCGGTGGTACTCGTGGCGCTCGGTGTAGCCTCGGCCGTGGCGGCGATCGTGGTCAACTCGATCACGAGCCGATCCTGGGCGGACCGCAGCGAGACGGTGGCGGGAACGGTCGTCGATGTCCGGGAATCGTCCAGCGGAGATCTGACTCCCACCTACTGCGTGATCGTGCGATACTCCGTGGCTGGCATGCAATACTCGCTGGAGTCGAGCCACTGCAGCAGTGACAGACCAGAACTCGGCGACAAGATGACGGTGCGCTACAACCCGGCTGACCCAGGCGACGGTGTCATCGAATCATGGGTGAGTCGATGGCTCTTCATAGTGATGCTTTCCGTATTCGGGCTAGGTTTCATCGCCGCCGGAGGGATGGCCTATCTAGCCGCGCGATCGATGCCCCGGGCATCAGGTGGCCCGCCGCGATACGGGCCGGCGCCTGGCTACGGCCAACCCTCGTTCCCGGCCGCTCTGCCTGGCGCCGTCGGTCTCGAACGAGGCGCCGTCGACATGCTGGCGGCCCGCGTTGAGCAGGCGTATCAGGCGCTGGCCGCCGGTCAGCGGCCACCCCTGACCTCGTTAGAGCTCACGCAGACCCAGCTCCTGCCTGCCCTCGGCCAAGCGGTGGGATATGACCGGCAGATCGTGGAGACCTATCTGGCATCCGCGCGGAGTTTCTTGCAGCAGGCCGAATCCCGCTACCGCTGATTCCCGTCAACCCTCAAGGTCAACCCTCAAGGTCGACGCGAACGGTCAGCAACTCCGTGCCGAGTGAGCGGACGGCTATGGCGTTGAGCCGCGCACTGAACCTGCGGCTGAGCAGCCGCTGCCGCTCGCGCGGGTCGTCGTCGGGCAGGATGTGCGCGGTGCCGCTGCGCCATTGGCGGCGGACGCGCACTCGAACGTGCGGATCCGCCTCGATGTTGCGGACATATGCCGACCGCCTGCCATGCTCCGAGACGATCCAGAACGTATCCCCGTCGAGCCCGTCACC
>WHSS01000193.1 GCA_009379975.1 Actinophytocola sp. | reverse complement strand
GGTGGGTACGGAAAAACGCACGGTGGCTCCTTCCCTTCAACGCACCCAGTATGAGGGCAGTCACAGGCGCACCCATACCGGCGCGCTGAAAGTCGCTTTCAGTCCGTTCAACGGACTGAAAGCGTCATTCACTCCGCCCAGTGGACTGAAGGCGTCTTTCAGCGCACGGGGCCTGGCTGCTCGTCGCCGTTCGCGGCCTCACCACGGTTGCCGAACTTCCCCCACACCTTGCCCGCGACGTCGGATACCGCGGCGCCCACGTCGGCGAACACCTTGGTGAGCGGGTCCGCGGACTCGGCGAAGGACTCCTTGTACGACTTCGCCGCGGCCTTCATGTCCTCGCTCCACGAGGTGTGTGGCTCGTCGTCCGCGCGCCGGGGGTACTCGCCCGCGACGATCGCCCGATACTCCGCCGAAGCCGCCCACTTCTGTAGCTGCGCGGCACGCACCACGGCGAGCGGGTGCGACATGTGCTCGATGCTGAGCAGCTTGTGAATGCTGTCCCGCAGGTCGTCGACGCCTTCATACTCCTCGGCCTGCCGCAGGAACGCCGGAATGTCGACCCGCGCCGGATCGATCCCGCCCGCGAGCTGAATGTGCACCCGCAGCGCGGCGGCGGCATCCTGGCCACACAGCAAGCCGGCACGGTCGCAAGACAGCTCCGACTTGCGATACCACTCGTGCAACGCAGCGTTGACCGCCCGCAGACCGAGCGCGCTGAGCGGATTCCACGCCATGCTGGTCCGCAGGTTCATGATGATCAACATCATCGTGCGGTAGACCGCGTGCCCCGAGAGCACATGGCCCATCTCGTGCCCGATGACGAACCGCATGCCCTCGGTGTCCACCATCTCGACCAGGCCGGTGGTCAGCACGATGAACGGCTCGTCCATACCGATGGCGTAGGAGTTCGCGTTGGGATCGTGTGCCACGTAGAGCGCCGGGACGTGTTCCAGGCCGAGGGTCTCGGCACACTCGTTGCGGAGCCGGTCGAGCTCCGGATACTGCTCTGGGCCGACCCTGATGGCCGACGACAGTGCCGTCAGCCGAAGCCCGCGCTCGGAGAAGAACCCCGCCATGACCTTGAGCACCTGCGCGAAGCCCGGCACGGCGCGCAACGCGGCTAGCGCTCCCCGGTCAACCGGATGCTCGTACGCGCGTGGGCTGATCCCCGGAAACGTCGCCCTCGCCGCGGCCTGCACCACGTCATGATCTGCCATATCAACCCCTCCGCTCGCCTGCCCGCCAGCTTAGGGACACAACAGGCCCGATGGGGGACAATTCCCAGCCCAGTCCTAACCCAGCCGCCTGCCGAGATCGTCGCTGCCGTTCCACGCGGCGAGCAGCCCGTAGACCAGGGCGACCGCGAGCGGCTGGATGATCAGCGCCCATGGCGAGTGCAACTCCGGGGCGAGCAGCACGATGTCACCGACGTGCGGCGGCTCCTTGACGGTGTACTCGTCGCCGATGAACGCGGCTCCCATCAGCGTGCCAAGCCACCCGGCGAGCACCGAGCCCAGCACGGCAGCGAACATGATCACCGGGCCACGGCGCTCCCGAAGCAGCCAGACCAGCGCACCGATGAACAACCCAGCGGCAAAGGAAAGCAACACGAAGATCGCCAGCGCGTCGAACGCATGCCAGGTTTCCAGATCGATCGGCGACGGCGTGCCGTCCGCGGTCACCACCGCCTGCTGCGGCGGCGCGAGCTGCGCCCACAGCCAGCCGAGCGGGATCCCGATCATGCCGATCATCGACAACACCGACACCGCGGGCAGCAGGTCGGCCTTGACGACGACCTTCGGCCGCTCGCGGGGAATCTGGAAGACCACCCGTAGCTCCTTCGGTAGGCAATGGATGCTCTGAAGAGCAGACCCTAGCCGGTCGTCGCGGAACCGGGCCGGGAGGCCGTCTCGCCGTGCCTGCTACAGCGTGCGGTCCACCCGCTCGGGGTAATCTGCACGATCATGCGGCGGGCACACTGCGCGCAGTATCTCGGCGGCTCCAGCGCCGTGCGCGCGTTGTCACACCGGCCGTGATCGGCCCCGGCCAGTTGCTGCCCGCAATGGACACAGAACTCCGCCGTCATGTTTCTTGCCCGTCAGATGGTGTCGCTCAGTGCCTTGATCGGCATCTGCAAGCTGTCGAGCATCTCGAGGTCCTGCTCGGCGGGCCTGCCGAGGTTGGTCAGGTAGTTCCCGACGATGATCGCGTTGATACCGCCCAGCATGCCCTGTTCGGCGCCCAGATCGCCCAGGGTGAGCTCGCGGCCGCCGGCGAAGCGGAGCATCGTGCGCGGCATCGCGAGCCGGAACGCGGCGACGACCCGCAGCGCGTCGGGACCTTCAATGGTCTCGTAGTGCTCATACGGTGTCCCCGGCTGCGGGATCAGGAAGTTCATGGGCACCTCGTGCGGCTGCAACTCGGCAAGCTGCACGGCGAACTCGGCGCGCTGCTCGTCGTTCTCCCCCATGCCGATGATGCCGCCGCAGCACACCTCCATGCCCGCGTCACGCACCATCTCCAGCGTCTGCCACCGCTCCTCCCAGGAGTGGGTGGTCACCACGTTCGGGAAATGCGAGCGCGCTGTCTCCAGGTTGTGGTTGTAGCGGTGCACGCCCATCTCGACCAACTCGTCGACCTGCTCCTGCGTGAGCATGCCCAGGGAGCAGGCGATCTGGATGTCGTTGCCGTCGGCCCGGATCGCCGCGACGCCCTCCCGGACCTGCGAAAGCAATCGCTTGTCGGGGCCACGCACCGCCGCGACGATGCAGAACTCCGTCGCACCGGTCTCCGCGGTCTCCCTCGCCGCCTTGACCAGGCCGGGGATGTCCAGCCACGCGGCGCGCACCGGGGTCGGGAACAGCCCCGACTGCGAGCAGAAGTGGCAGTCCTCAGGGCAGCCGCCCGTTTTCACGCTGACGATGCCCTCGACCTCGACCTCGGGCCCGCACCAGCGCATCCGCACCTCATGAGCCAGCGCGAGCAGGTCCTGCAGCCGCTCGGCGGGCAGCCGCAGCACTTCGAGTACCTGGTGTTGCGCCAGGCCGACACCGCGCTCGAGCACCTGCTCGCGGGCAACGGCGAGCACGTCCTGCTCGCCGGTGATGGACTCGGCCTGCTGTGGTGCGGCGGTCACGGGTTCTCCTTTGCGTCCTCGAGCTGCCCTGAGGCAATCCCCGATAGTCTTCCTTACGACCCCGGCCTGGTACAGCGACTGACGTCACATCGGGGCGGCCAGGTTCTCCGCGAACAGTTCGGGGTCGAACTTCCCGCCGAACCACGGCGAGAGACCGCGGCCTGCCGCCGCGAGGAACGCTTCCCGCTCGAGCCCGGCTATGCCGTCCTCCAGCACACCGAGTAGCGGGGCACCCGCCGCGGTCGGCAAGTCGGTCAGGTTGCAGACGTCGGCGACACCGGGAGTGGCGGGCCAGGCGCCGATGATCACCCCGGCGACGTTGAGGCCGCGCCTGGTGGCGACCTCGGCGGTCAGCGCGGTCGCGTTCAACGTGCCGAGCCCGGCGCGGGCCACGATGACCACCAGCGCGCCGAGCGACCATGCGACGTCGGCCAGGCTGCCGCCACGCTCGTCGAACCGGACCAGCAGGCCGCCCGCGCCTTCGATCAGCACCAGGTCGTGGGACTGCTCCAGGTCACCCGCCGCCTCGGCGACTTCGGCGGGGGTCACCGGGCTGATGCCGCTGCGGCGCGCCGCGGTCTCGGGCGCGAGCGGATCGGGGTAACGGCGCAGCTCACGTCCCGTGACCTGCCCCGCATGCGCACGGACGACGTCGAGATCGCCGGGGTCGTCGTCGCCGACGCCGGTCTGGGCGGGTTTCAGCACGGCAACACGATGCCCGTGCTCCACCGCCAGCGCGGCGATGGCCGCGGACACCACGGTCTTTCCCACGCCGGTGTCCGTCCCGGTGATGACCAGCACGCTCACGGTTGATCAGGATAGTGGTTGGCCTGCGGAAGCCTGCGGTGCCCTGCTACTAGGCGCTGGCGGCCACCGCGACCATGGCCCGGGTGATCGCCGCGAGATCGGCTTCGGTGGCGATGTAGGGCGGCATCGCGTAGATCATGTCCCGGAACGGCCGGAGCCAGACACCGTGCTCGACGGCGACCCGGGTCGCCTCCGCCATGTCGACGGCGTGATCGAGTTGCACGACCCCGATGCCGCCGAGCACCCGGACATCGACCAACGCCGACAGGTCGGCGGCGGGCGCGAGGCCCCGGCGAAGCTCCGTGGCCAGCCGGGCGAGGTCGCTGCGCCAGTCGGACTCGACGAGCAGCCCAATCGAGGCGTTCGCGACCGCCGAGGCCAACGGATTACCCATGAAGGTCGGCCCGTGCGCCAGCACCGGAAGCTCGCCCCGCGAGATGCCCTCGGCGACTCGTGGGACGCACAACGTGGCAGCCATCGTCATATACCCGCCGGTCAACGCCTTGCCGACGCACAAGACGTCGGGGGTGAGGCCGGCATGTTCTGCCGCGAACAGCTCCCCGGTCCGGCCGAACCCGGTCGCGATCTCGTCGAAGATCAGCAGCACATCGTTGGCCTCGGTGGCCTCGCGCAGCGCATTGAGGTAGCCGGGGTTGTGGAAGCGCATGCCGCCCGCGCCCTGCACCACCGGTTCGACGATGACGGCGGCCAGCTCATCGGCGTGCTGCTCGATCGCGTCGGTGAGCGCGGCGACATAGGACTCGTCGAGGGGGCTGTCGAAGCCGCTCGGAGGCGGCGGCACGAACACCTGCTCCGGCAGCACACCGCGCCACAACGCGTGCATGCCGCCGTCGGGGTCGCACACGCTCATCGGGTGGAACGTGTCGCCGTGATACCCGCCGCGCCAGGTCAGCAGCTTGCGCTTGCCTCCTCGGCCGAGCGAGCGCCAGTACTGCAAGCACATCTTGATGGCCACCTCGACCGAGACCGAGCCGGAATCGCACAGGAACACATGCTCGAGCCCATCGGGGGTGAGATCGACCAGGGTGCTCGCCAGCGCGATCGCGGGCTGATGCGTCAGCCCGCCGAACATCACGTGGCTCATCCGGCTCGCCTGGTCGGCGAGCGCCGCGTCAAGCACCGGGTGCCGGTAGCCATGGATCGCCGCCCACCACGAGGACATTCCGTCGATCAGTTCCCCGCCGTCGGCGAGCGTGAGCCGGACTCCGCTCGCGGATTCGACCACCAACGGCTCCACGGTGCCCGGCATCGGTCCATACGGATGCCACACGTGCTTGGCGTCGAGTTCGAGCAACTTGTCGATATCCACCCAGGCACCATACGACGCCGCAACGGCGCTTCAGCCCACCGGCC
Organism: Actinophytocola sp.; assembly: GCA_009379975.1. GTDB lineage: Bacteria > Actinomycetota > Actinomycetes > Mycobacteriales > Pseudonocardiaceae > WHSS01. Next base: position 3,494 of record WHSS01000193.1, on the reverse strand, counting down.
GCTTCACCGCCGGTAGAGCGCCGGTTCGCCGCTGAGCAGGCCCGCGAGCCGGTGAGCGAGCTGATCCCAGCGCCAGTGCCTGCTCACCCAGTCCCGTCCCGCTGCGCCCATGCTGCGCGCCCGCGTCGGATCGGTGAGCACGGCGGCGATGGTGTCGATGAGCTGATCCACGTCGCGGCCGTCGACCACATGCCCGGTGACCTCGTCCAGCACGGTCTCCGGCGCGCCGCCGGAGCGCCCCGCGATGACGGGCAGCCCGGTGGCGGAGGCCTCCAGATAGACGATGCCGAGCCCTTCGACGTCGAGGCCCTTGCCCCTGGTCCTGGCGGGCATCGCGAACACATCACCGGCCGCGTAGTGCGCCGGCAGTTCATCATGCGGCACCGACCCCGTCAGTACCACGTGCTCCGCGACCCCGAGCGTGTCGGCGAGCCGCAGCAAGTGCGCGCGATACGGGCCGCCGCCGACCAGCAACAGCCCGGCGTCGGGCACGCGCTCGCGAAGCCCGGGGAGGGCACGAATCAGCATGTCCTGGCCCTTGCGCGGCACCAACCGGGAAACGCACACCACGATCGGCCGATCGCCGAGCCCGTGACGGCGCCTGATCTCCTCTCGGGCTGCTGGATCGGGACGGAACACCTCGGGATCGACGCCGGACGGCAGGTGCTCCAGCCCGGCCATCGGCCCGAACGCGGTGGCGAAGCGACGCCGGGTGTACTTGCTGACGTAGGTCACGGCGTCACAGCTGGCCCCGATGCGCCGCAAGGCCTGCCGCGCGCCGGGCAGCATCGACCAGCCGACCTCATGCCCGTGGGTGCAGGCGACGATGCGCTCCGCACCGGCTCGGCGCAACGCGGGCGCCAGCAGCGCCAGCGGCGCGGCCGCGCCGAACCAGACGGCGGCCAGGTCCCGCTCACGGATCAAGCGGGTGGCTCGGCCCACCACGTCCGGAGTCGGCAGCATGAGCGACGTGGGGTGCCGGACGACCTCGAACGGCTGATCGGCGTCGAACCCGGCGTGGCTGGCACCGGGACGGTCCCACGAGGGCGCGTACACCACCAGATCGTCGGGGTTGACCCGGGTCGCGAGAGCGTGCAGGTAGGACTGGATGCCGCCCGGCCGCGGCGGGAAATCATTGGTCACCAGCAGAGTTCTGCGCACCCGGAGAGGCTATCGCGGCGAGCCGACGCCTTCAGGGAGCCCAGGGTGGCCTTGGGTGCCATATAGGCACCCCATGGCACCTTCGTGCCGGCACGAAGCAGACGCAGCGAAGGCCGTTTCCGCCGCGGGAGGAGGCGGAAACGGCCTTCGTAGCGAGCCGAAGGACTCCTTGGGTGCCGCATAGGCACCGTGGGAACCCTCCGGCTCGCTCAGCTGGCTCTAGGCGTAGCGACGTGCTCCGCTGTATTCGTCCCACATGACGGGAGCCACCTTCACCACATCGCCGGATTGCGGCGCGTGGACCATCTTGCCGTCGCCGATGTACATACCGACGTGCGAGACCGGCTGGTAGAAGAACACCAGGTCACCCGGCTCCAGCTGAACGCGCGTGACCGGGGTGCCGCTCGACGACTGCGCCGAGCTCGACCGCGGGATGCTGATGCCTGCCTTGTTGTACGACCAGGAGGTCAGGCCGGAGCAGTCATAGGAGTCCGGACCCTCCGCACCGTAGGAGTACGGCTTGCCTCGCTGCGACATCGCCGCGTCGACCGCCGTCTGCGCCTCAGGTCCGGGCGCCGTGATGTTCGACGGCGGCGCGGTCTGTTCGCCGTAGCTGGCCTGCTGTGCCGCGACATCTTCGACGCTGAGCTGGTCGTAGGCCGCCTGGGCCTTGTCGATCTGCTCCTGGAGCACCCGCTGACGGGCCTCGAGATCAGCCTTGTGCTTGGCTGCCGCGTCGCGCGCTTTCTGCGCGCGCTTGCCGGCGTCGGCCGCTTGGTCCTTGGCGTCGGTCGCCTGCTTGACCGCCGCGGAGAACTTGCTCAGCGCCTCGTTCTTCTTGGCGGCGAGCACGTTGATCGCGGCGGAACGCTCGAGGAAATCTTGCGTCGATTCCCCGCTGAGCGCGGCGGAGACGGTGTCGAACCGGCCGCCGGTGTAGCTGGCGCCCGCGAACTTGTCGACGATCTTGCCGTAGGCCGCCTTGTCCTTACGCGCCTCTGCTTCGGACCGCTTGGCCTTCCGCATGTCGCTGTCGGCCTTGCGCAGCATCCGGTTGGCGGAAGCAAGCGCGTCCTGTGCTTTGAGGTGTTCCTCGTTGAGCTTCTCGGCCTTGCGTTTCAAGGCGTTGTAAGCCTTGAGGGCTTCGGAGGCATTCTCGGGGACGGGGGCGGGGTCTGCGCTGGCTGGGGCACTGAAGCTGACCGTGGCGACCACAACTACGGCCGCTAATGCACCTGACACCATGCGCTTCAGTTGAAGCGACTTCACGTCGCGCGTGTCTCCTTTACTCCTCGGTCGCTTTTATCCGGGCCGAGCCTTGAAGAGGTCGGGGGCCCTCTTCTCAGCCGACCGGAGGCGGACACTCACCACCGGCCATCGGCGTGCTCTGCCGCAACACACTTCGCACTTCGTGCTCCAGTGCCACCGCGCGAATGGCGCGGCGGGTACGGCAGACCCGGAACAACTCCCCGACAAAGTTGTCTCGGCGACAATCCCTCGGCGCCGCCTCCTGTCATATGGCGACTGCCGTCCGTGAGATCTCGAGTAGGTTACGAAACCTGTGCGCCCACGTCCAGCGCCACTGGGCCGTTTGGCCCACAGCTAACGGCGAAACCCTGCTGGACCAGCGGCAAATTGCTCATTGTGATGAGGGCTATAGCAGCGCGCCTCTGCCCGCGCAACCGTTCACCGATCGGATCAACCGCTCATCGAGCATAAGCACTGTGGGTAAACCCGGGAGTGTTCAAAGGTGGGGTGCGATCAGCCCGCTTGACGCTCGTCACATGCCCGAGCGCCGGACTCGGTGGACACGAGGCGTAACCGCGGCACCATCCCAGCGTCCGCAAGCGCATCGACGGCCCGCCGTTCGGTTTCGTCCCACTCCAGCTGCGGCGGCGCGCCCAGTAATACGCTCACCACGCAGTCGGAACAGGCTAAAGGCCGGACGGCACACCGATCACAATCGATGGTCAACGACTCCGCACTGTCCATTTTCATCACTAGTCCTCCCGCATGTTGTGGCTTCATGTCCACAACATAGGAACGACCACCGACACTCTGTGTGCTAAGGAATCGTAACAAAATAACGTAGCTTTCGGCCTCGGGGCGCTTATGGTCTGTGCTATGAGCCCCGTCATGGAATCTCTCGCCCGCCGTTATGACGCCGTCAAGCCGCATCTGACCGAGCGTCAACGCCGGGTCTGGCTCGGTGCGGAGGCCCGCGAGCTGGGATCGAGCGGGGTGCGGATCGTGGCTGACGCGGTGCGGGTATCCCGGGACACCGTCCGGCGCGGCCGGGACGAGTTGGATGACCCGCAGCCGCTGGAGATGGG
>WHSS01000069.1 GCA_009379975.1 Actinophytocola sp. | reverse complement strand
GGGTTCGCCAGCAGCGCGCCGACGTCGGCCAGGTACTGCGAGCCCTGCTGCCCGTCCACCAGCCGGTGGTCGAAGCTCAGCGCGAGCTGGCAGACCTTACGCACCATGATTTCACCGTCGACGACCCACGGCGTGTCCTTGATCGCCCCGAACGCCAGGATGGCCGCCTCACCGGGGTTGATGATCGGCGTCCCGGTATCGACGCCGAACACTCCCACGTTGGTGATGGTGATGGTCCCGCCCGCCATGTCTGCGGGTTGCGTCTTGCCCTCCCGCGCGACAGCGGTCAGCTCGTCAAGCGCTCCGGCAAGCTCCACCAACGACATCGCGTCGGCGTCGCGCACCTTCGGCACGATCAACCCTCGCGGTGTCGCGGCGGCGACCCCGAGGTTGACGTAGTCCTTGTAGACGATCTCGCCCGCTTCCTCGTCCCAGGTGGCGTTCACGTCCGGCGTGCGCTTGACGGCCATGCACATCGCCTTGGCGGCGAACGCCAGCGGCGTCAGCTTCACCCCGGCGAATTCGGGGCGGCCCTTCAACTGTGCGCGGAGCTCCATCATCGGCGTGACGTCGACGGTCAGGAACTCCGTGACGTGCGGCGCGGTGAACGCCGAGGCCACCATGGCCTGCGCGGTCGCCTTGCGAACGCCCTTGATCGGCACCCGGCGCTCCCGGCCGCCCACGGCAGCAGGGCCCCCAGCAGCAGGGGCCTCGGCAGCACTAGGAGCGGCAGGCTGCGCCGCCTGTTGCACGTCCTCCCGGGTGATCACGCCGTCCTTGCCGCGGCCAATCACCGTCCTGAGGTCGATCCCGAGGTCCTTCGCGAGCTTGCGCACCGGCGGCTTGGCCAGCGGCACGACGGCGACGGACGACGCATCAGCCGGAGCTTCCGTCACCGCAGCAGCCGGAGGCTCAGCCACTGCAGGAGCAGGAGCCGCAGGCGCTTCGGCCGCGACCTGCCCCTTGCGCGCACGACGCTTGCTCGAGACCGGCTTCGAGCCGTAGCCGACCAGCGGCTTCATCTCCTCCTCGGCAGGCTCGGCGGGCGGCGTGGGCAGCGTGCCGGTCGTGGTGCCATTGACCGCGGCAGGCGCGGCGGCCTGCGCCGGTGCGGGCGTCCCGGTCGGATCGACGTCACCAACCGACGGCTCGGCTCGGCCCAGCGAGGGTGGGCCGGAGGTCCGCCCGAGTGGTCGAATACCGGAACCAGTGCTCTCCGCGGAAGGTGCTCGCGCCGGGCCGGTCGGATCGACGTCAATGGTCAAAATCGGCGCACCGACTTCGACCACCTGACCCGGTTCGACGAGCAGTTCGGTGATCACGCCGGCCCACGGGATCGGCAGCTCGACGGCGGCCTTCGCGGTCTCGACCTCGACAACGATCTGGTTCACCGTCACCTCGTCGCCCGGCTTGACCTGCCAGTTGAGGATCTCGGCCTCGGTCAACCCTTCCGCGGTGTCGGCCAGGGGAAACTGTTTGTACTCAGGCATCTGCTTCCCCCTACCAGGCCAGTGAACGGTCGACGGCGTGCAGCACCCGGTCGAGGTCGGGGAGGTAATACTCCTCGAGCTTCGCGGGTGGGTACGGCGTGTCGAACCCGGTCACCCGCAGCACTGGCGCTTCGAGCGAGTAGAAGCATTCCTGCTGGACCCGGGTGGCGATCTCCGCTGCGAGCGAGGACTCCGACTGCGCCTCGCTGACGGTGATCAGCCTCCCGGTGCGCCGGACCGACTCGAACACCGGCGTTAGGTCCAGCGGCGAGAGCGACCGCAGATCGATCACCGCGAGCTCGGTGCCTTCCTCGGCCGCGGCGTTCGCGGCGTCGAGGCAGACCTTCACCGACGGCCCGTAGCCGACCAGCGTCGCCGCCGTGCCCTCGCGCAGCAACCGCGACTGGAACAGCGGGGTTGGCGTGACGGTAGTGTCGACCGGCGCCTTGAGCGTGCCCATGTGGTAGAGCTTCTTCGGCTCGAAGAACAGCACCGGGTCGTCGCAGTCGATCGCCTGCTGGATCATCCAGTAGGCGTCGACCGGGTTCGAGCACGACACCACCTTGAGCCCGGCGACGTGCGCGAACAGCGACTCGGGAGACTCCGAGTGGTGCTCGACCGCGCCGATGCCACCGCCGAACGGCACTCGGATCACCACGGGCACCTTGATCTTGCCCTGGGTGCGATAGTGCAGCTTCGCCAGCTGGCTGACTATCTGGTCGAAGCCAGGGAAGATGAACCCCTCGAACTGGATCTCGCACACCGGCCGGAAGCCGCGCACCGCGAGCCCGACCGCGGTGCCGATGATGCCCGACTCCGCCAGCGGGGTGTCCAGCACCCGCTGCTCGCCGAAGTCCTTCTGCAGGCCGTCGGTAATTCGGAAGACACCGCCGAGCTTGCCGACGTCCTCGCCGAGCACGATCACCTTGTCGTCGGACTCCATCGCGGTGCGCAGGCCGAGGTTGATGGCCTTACCGATGGTCAGTGTCTGCACCGTCGACGGGTTCTCGGAATGTCCCGCGGAGCCGTTCACGGTGGACCTGGTGGGAGCCGCCATCACCGCTCACCCGCCTTGACCACGCCCGGCGCCTCGGAACCGGCCTCTTCAGCGCCGTCGAAGCCTTCCAGGTACGCCAGGAACTCGTCGCGCTGGGCGTCGAGCACCGGCGACGGTTCGGCGTAGACGTTGGCGAAGATCCGCTCCGGCGTCGGATCGGGCATGTTGAAGCAGTAATCGCGCAGCTCGGCGGCGAACGCGTCGGAAGCGGCGTCGACCTCGGCGAAGAACGCCGCGTCGGCCCCGCCGTTGCGGGTCAGGTGCACTCGTACTCGCTCGATCGGATCCTTCAACTTCCACGCCTCCAGCTCATCGGAGAGCCGATACCGGGTGGGGTCGTCGGTCGTGGTGTGCGCGTCCATGCGGTAGGTGAACGCCTCGATCAGCACCGGGCCGTTGCCGTTGCGACAGACTTCGAGGGCCCACCTGGTCACGGCGAGGCACCCTAGGACATCGTTGCCGTCCACCCGGATGCCGGGGAAGCCATAGCCCCTGGCGCGCTGGTAGAGCGGGAGCCGGGACTGCCGCTCGGTCGGCTCGGAGATCGCCCACTGGTTGTTCTGACAGAAGAACACCAGCGGCGCGTCGTACACCGCGGCCCAGACGAAGCCCTCGTGGACATCGCCCTGGCTGGTGGCACCGTCGCCGAAGTAGACGATGGTCGCCTCGTCGGTCTCCGACGGGTTGCCCTGGCCGTCGGTGTTACCGACCTTGCCCTCGAACTTCTGCCCCATCGCGTAGCCGCATGCGTTGAGCACCTGGTTACCGATGACGATGGTGTACGGGTGGAAGCCGTGCTCCTTGAAGTCCCAACCGCCCTGATCGGAGCAGCGGAAAATGCCGAGTAATTCCCGGAAATCGACGCCACGCGCATAGCCGACACCGTGCTCGCGGTAGCTGGGGAACGCCATGTCGGTCGGCCGGAGCGCCCGGCCGGACCCGATCTGCGCGGCCTCCTGGCCCAGCAGCGGCACCCAGATGCCGAGCTGGCCCTGGCGCTGCATCGCATTGGCTTCCCGGTCCGCGCGCCGCACCAGCACCATGTCGCGGTATAGCTCGCGCAGTGCCTCGGCATCGACGTCGGCGACGTAGGGATCGAAGATGGGCGAAGCGATTCGTTCGCCTTCTGGGGTGAGCAGCTGAGTGAGGTCAGCGCCACCTTCTGTGGTTGCACGCAAGCCCGCGATTACCTGTTCTGGAGTGGGTTTCGCCGCGGTCGCGGCGGTGGCATCTCCTGGCTCCGGGTGCGCCCACTGTTCGGGGGACGACATTCGTTGTCTCCTTGGTCGTTTCGCCGTGTACTCGCTTGTGGTGAGTACGACGACTGCGCCAGCGGCAGCCGATCTCTCCGGGTTCGGAGATCTCGATCGCCGTCGGCGTTGACGGTTGTGTCTCACATCCTGGCACGACCACCTCGGGCGGCGGCAGTCCCTGAGGCGGATTCGTTGTCAAAATATGGCTGCTGAGCTGCGGAAACTGTTAGGTGTTCCGAACATGGGGACGCCGAGAATCGGGTATGCGAATACCCCGCCGATCGCCGGTCACCGCAGGTGATCCCCTGCAGCTCAGCGGCCACGCGTGGCCGGCCCGCCCGACACCGATGTTGATCACGCCATCACCCCGCCGGCCACCCGTAGTCACCCGTCGTCGCACCACCTGCCCCTCCAGTATGAACTGCATCACATCGGGCGTGCATCCGCCGAGCGTTTGGACTGGCAGTATCGGGTGCCATGCACACCGACACCGTGAACCAGCACGTCCGTCAGTTGTGGCAGGACGACATCCTGCCGAGCCTCAGCGGGCTCGTGGAGATCCCCGCGCTTTCGCCCGCCTTCGACGCCCATTGGGAGGACAGCGGCCAGCTCGCCCGCGCCGTCGACCACGTCCGGCGGTGGCTCATCGCCCGGAACATCCCCGACGCGACAGTCGACGTCGTGCAACTGCCGGGGCTCACCCCGCTGCTGCTGCTCGACATCCCCGCCACACCCGGCGGCGCCGACAGCGGCACCGCGTTGCTCTACGGCCACCTCGATAAGCAGCCACCCGTCGGCGGCTGGTCGGAGGGCCTCGGGCCGTGGCAGCCGGTGGTTCGCGACGGCAGGCTCTACGGCCGTGGCTCCGCCGACGACGGTTACGCGGGCTACGCGGCGACGGCGGCACTGGAAGCGATCCGGCACGCGGGCGGCGAGCACGCCCGGACCGTCGTCCTGCTGGAGACCGGCGAAGAGTCGGGCAGCCCCGATCTGCCCACCTACCTGGCACACCTCGCCGACCGGCTCGGCGACGTCACGCTGGTGACCTGCCTCGACTCGGGCGGACACGACTACGAGCGGCTCTGGCTCACCACCAGCCTGCGCGGCATGGTGCAGATCCGCGTCACCGTCCGGGTACTCGACGCCGCGCAGCATTCCGGCCTGTCCAGCGGCGCGGTGCCGTCCTCGTTCCGGATCCTGCGCGAGCTGCTCGCGCGCGTCGAGGACGCCGCGACGGGAGAGATCCTGCTCCCGGAGCTCAATGTGGCGATCCCGCCGAACCGGCGGCGCGAAGCCGAGGCGACCGCGGCTTCGGTGCCCGGCGCGATGCGCGACGCGTTCCCCCTCGCCGAGGGAATGCGGCCGGTAACCGATGACGAGGTCGAACTGCTGCTCAACGTCGGGTGGCGGCCGACGCTGTCGGTGATCGGCGCGAGCGGGTTCCCCGAGCCGGCGGATGCGGGCAACGTGCTGCGCTCGGCCAGCACGCTTGCCCTGAGCTTCCGGCTACCTCCGACGGTGGATTCGGCCGCCGCGCTCGCCGCGGTGCAGCGCGCGCTGACCACCGATGTCCCATACGGCGCCGAGGTCGAGCTGTCCGGCATCGAGCACGCCGACGGCTGGGACGCGCCGGAACCGACGCCGTGGCTGGCCAAGGCCCTCGAGCAAGTCAGCGACACGGTGTTCGGTGCGCCATGGCGCACCATCTCCCTCGGCGGCTCGATCCCGTTCATGGGCCTGCTCGGCGAGCGCTACCCGAACGCCCAGTTCGTCGTCACTGGGGCGCTCGGGTCCGATTCGAACGCGCACGTGCCCGACGAGTGGCTGCACCTGAGCCAGGCCGCTCGGGTGACCGAGGCGGTGGCGCACCTCTTGGACGCGCACGCGCGGGGTTGAGACGCAGGCGCGTCACCAGCAGAGCTTCCGGTATATCAGCGGTTTGCCCAGCGCCGCGGATTACGCGACGGTTACGAAGTTCGTCCCACGGTGTTGCTAGGCCGTGTGGGGGCTTCTCGCTGGCTGAGATGGGTGGCAGGATGCGATCACCCGAACGGACCTACAAGGAGTGACATCGTGGCGCGTCGAACCAAGCTCACCAAGCTCACCAAGCTTGCCGTGCTTCCAGCGCTGACGCTGGCTATGGCCCTGGCCGGCTGCGGCGACGGCGGCGGCGAAACCGATGAGGGAGCCGCAGGGGGTGAGAGCAACGTCCAGCTGGTCAACGAAGGCAAGCTGACCACGTGCACCGGCCTGCCGTACAAGCCCTTCCAGTACGAGGAGGGCGGGGATGTCGTCGGCTTCGACGTGGACCTGGTCGACCTGGTCGCCGAAGACCTCGGTGTCGAACAGGAGATCGTGGACACGCCGTTCGACGGCATCCAGTCCGGCGCCGACCTGAACGCGGGCAAGTGCGACCTCGCCGCGGCGGGCATGACGATCACCGATGTGCGCGAGAAGAACCTGGACTTCTCCGACCCGTACTTCGAGGCGACCCAGGCGCTGCTGGCGAAGAAGGGGTCCGGCGTGACCGACCTCGCCAGCCTCAGCGGCAAGAAGCTCGCCGTGCAGAACGGCACCACCGGTTTCGACTACGCACAGGAGAACGCCAAGGACGTCGAGCTGGTGAACTTCGAAGACCTCGGTCTGCTGCTGACCGCGGTCGAGACCGGGCAGGTCGACGCGGGCATCAACGATAACGGCGTGCTCTACGACTGGGTGAAGGAGAAGACCGACTTCGAGGTCACCACCGAGTTCGACACCGGTGAGGAGTACGGAATCGGCGTCAAGACCGGCAACAAGGCGCTGCTCGAACTGATCAACAAGCACATCGCCGAGGCGAAGTCCAGCGGCAAGTACGACGAGATCTACGAGAAGTGGTTCGGCAAGGCGCCGGAGAGCAAGTGATCGCTTGATGTGGTGGGGCCGGCGGACGTAATCCGCCGGCCCCGACTTTTGTCCAACGTTCTCCCCCAAGGAATTCCTCATGGCACTGTCACGGCGCAAACGTGCTCGGCTCATCCGCGGCACCCAGTACGCGATCCTCGTCGTGGTGGCCGTCGTCTTCGCCCTCACCGCGGACTGGACTCGAATCCAGCAGGCCTTCTTCCGGCCAGAAGTGGTCCGGGAGATGTTCCCGGACGTCATCACGGTCGCGCTGCTCAACACGGTCATCTACACGGGACTCGGCTTCGGCTTCGGGTTGGCGCTCGCGATCCCGCTGGCGCTGATGCGACTGTCCAGTGTCGCGCCCTACCGGTGGATCTCCGGCATATACGTCGAGTTCTTTCGCGGCCTGCCCGCCCTGCTGGTCATCCTCGCGGTCGGTAACGGCGTTCCCATCGCGTTCCCTGGCGCGATCCTCAACAAGTACCTCGCCTTGATGGTCGCGCTCGGTATCGTCGGCTCCGCGTACATGGCGGAGACCCTGCGTGCGGGCATCCAGGCGGTGCCCGCCGGCCAGGTCGAGGCGGCCCGTTCGCTCGGTATGTCACCCATGAGGACCACCATCTGGGTCGTCATCCCGCAGGCGTTCAAGATCATCCTGCCGCCCTTGACGAATGAGCTGATCCTGCTCACCAAGGACTCGTCGCTCGCCCTCTTCCTCGGCGCCTCGATCAGCGAGTACGAGCTCACCCAGTTCGGCCGCGTCGCGCTCAACCAGTACCAGAGCCTTACCCCGGTACTGGTCGCAGGCGTGTGCTACCTGATCATCACCATCCCGCTGTCCTACCTGTCCCGCTACCTCGAGAAGCGCGGCGGCGGGAAGAAAATCAGCTCGCCCGAATCGACCGGATTGGACGTGACACCGTGACCGAGGTAGTTATCGAGATCACCGGGCTCACCAAGTCCTTCGGGCAACTGGAGGTACTGCGCGGCATCGACCTCACCGTCACTCGCGGTCAGGTCGTGTGCGTCATCGGGCCGTCCGGCTCGGGCAAGTCCACCCTGCTGCGCTGCGTGAACCTGCTCGAGGAGCCGAACAGCGGATCGGTCGTCGTCAACGGGGTCGAACTGAACGACCCGGACGCGGACATCGACGCCGCACGCACGCGGATCGGCATGGTGTTCCAGTCGTTCAACCTGTTCGCGCATCAGAACGTGCTGAACAACCTGACGCTCGCGCAGCGCAAGGTGCTGAAGCGGGATCGAGCCAAGGCGCAGGAGGTGGCGCTGGCCAACCTGGAGCGCGTCGGGCTGTCCGAGAAGGTCAACGCCATGCCGGGGGAGCTGTCCGGCGGTCAGCAGCAGCGGGCGGCGATCGCGCGGGCGCTGTCCATGGACCCGGACGTGATGCTGTTCGACGAGCCGACGTCCGCACTCGACCCGGAACTGGTCGGGGAGGTGCTGAGCGTGATGCGTCAGCTCGCCACTGAGGGCATGACGATGCTCGTCGTGACCCACGAGATGCAGTTCGCCCGTGAGGTCGCGGACACCGTGCTGTTCATGGACGCCGGCGTAGTCGTCGAGCAGGGCCCGGCGACCCAGGTCATCGGCAACCCGAGGCAGGAACGGACCAAGAGTTTCTTGCATCGCGTGCTCAACCCGGTGCACGTCGACGAGAAGTGACGTAGGCAACACGCACTTACGCCAGGTAGCCGATTGCGCACGGCATCGTTGATCCGATTGGCTTAAGACTGCCATGATCTTGGAAGGCCTCGCGGTCGGCGCGGGAGCCAGCACGGGGAGGAACGCATGCCGGGGGAGGTCCCTGCGCAGCCGACGGGTAATGGCGGCGGCGCCGCGACGGACGAAAGCGGCTACGACCCGTTCGCCGGGCCGGACATGCGGCACGAGGTGAAGGCCGCCGACCTGGTGCAGCAACTGACCGAGCCCGGCTCCGGCGGCCTATGGCGACGGCGCACGCAGGCCACCTCGCCGACGTTCCCGGTGACCGGCCGCTACATCACCGGTGTGCTCGACCTGCGCGGCGCCGACCTCGACTTCCTGCTGCGCTTCGACCGCTGCCGCTTCGAAAACCAGCCGGACGTCCGCGAAGCCCAGTTGCTCGGGCTGGCGTTCCTTGGCTGCTGGCTACCGGGACTCAAGGCCCGCAACCTGCGCTGCCAGAACGACGTCCGGCTGTTCCGGAGCCGGGTTCACCTCGACCCGAGCCGGACCGAGGAACCGCAGACGAGCCTCGCGATGCAAACCGGCAGGGAACCCGGCAAGCCGGACGCCGCGATCGTGCTGACGGACGCGGTGGTGCAAGGCTCGGTGGTGCTGAGCCGAAGCGAGATCGAGTACGAGAAGGGCAAGGCCATCCAGGCCGACCGGCTCTCGGTGTCCGGCGCCCTGCTCGCCTACCGGCTGGCGACGGTGGGCCAAGTGCGGCTCCCCGGCCTGCGCACCGGCGGTAACGTCAACTTCTCCGGATCTCGGCTGCACAATCCGCGCGGGATCGCGCTGAACCTGACCGGCGCTCACATCAGCGGCAGCCTGCTGTGCGAGAACGAATCCGGCAGGCGGGATCAGCAGGATCAGCCGCAGCGGTTCTCGGCCGAGGGGGTGCTGTTCGTCCCCGGCGCGCGTATCGACGGTGACCTGGTGCTGCGCGGCGCCAAGCTGCGGGTGCGGCCCGGCGGTGCGGTGCGGAACGCGGCCTGGCGGGACGCGATGCGCTCCGGCGATCCCTCGGTCGACCCCTGGCCCGCCATCGTCGGCGATCGGATGCGCCTCGACGGCAACCTCGCCTGTGGCGACGGCTTCAGCAGCGACGGCACGCTTCGCCTGGTCAACGCGGTGATCGGCGGCTCGGTGCGGCTGGCCAACGGCGAGATCAAGGTAGCCCGCCGGGAGCAACCGGCTCCGCAGTACGACCGGGCGCTGCATCTCGACGGCAGCGAGATCAGCGGTGACGTCCAAGCCGCCGGCCTGGTCACCGAGGGGCAGCTACGGCTCTCCGACGTCAGGATCGGCGGCAATCTGCTGGCCAGGTACGCCACCTTCGGACACGCCGAGCGCGATGTGCTCTCGGCGCGCCGTTCGCATGTCGCGGGCAACGTGCAGATCGCGGATTCCACGCTCACCGGCACGCTGCAGTTGCAGGGGATGGAAGTCGGGGGCGCCATCGAACTGTTCGGCACGTCGCTGACCGAACCGGCGCTGCGCAGCACCCGGAGCTACTCCGTCGACCTGCGAGCGGTACGGGTCGGCAGGGACCTGGTCTTCACCAGCAACGGGGAGAAGCCGTTCTGGGCGGCGGGCGGTGTCAACCTCGACGGCGCCAGGGTGGGCAGGCGAGTCAACTTCGTGGGGGCGCTGCTGGGTTCGATCGACCCGCCCCGCGTGGGGATCGAGGGGCGGCACGGCGAGGACGTGGTCCGCGGCATAGCGCTGGACGCCAGCGATGTGGTGGCCGACGAGATCCTGTTGACCCCGCAGGCGCCGCCGCACGGCATGGTCATCCTCCGCCGCGCTCACTGCGCAACGCTGGACGACAACGTGCACTTGTGGCGCGCGAGCGGCGGGCTGGAGCTCGACGACTTCCGCTACGACGCGTTGCGCACGCCGATCGACCTCAAGTCCGACGACGTGGTCGACCACCGGGTCGCGCTGCTGCGGGCCGCCATGCGGGGCTACCGCCCCGGCCCGTACGACCAGCTGGCCGGGATGCTGCGAGCGAGCGGGAACGAAGAGCACGCCTCGACCGTGCTGCTCCGCAAGCAGCAGTACCGCTACGAGGCGCTGAGCAAGGGCGCGGGCCTGATGGGCCCGGCCGTGCGGGTGTGGAGCAGCCTGCAGCGCGCCGTCGTCGGCTACGGCTATCGGCCGATGCGCGCGCTCGGCTGGCTGCTGGTGCTGCTGGTGGCGGGCAGCCTGTATTTCGGGCTGATGCCCGACGCCTGCGTGAACCATCCCGAGATCTACACCGTCAACGGCTCGCGCTGTGTGGTCAACGCCGACGACACCGGCCTGGAGTGGAACCCGATACTGCACACCGCCGACCTGCTGGTGCCCATCGTCGACTTCGGCAACAAGGGCCGCTGGCACATGGGCGGCGCCGACAAGTGGGTGGCGACCGGCTTCACCGCCGCGGGCTGGATCCTGGCGACCACGGTCGCGGCAGGCCTGACCCGGATGCTGCGCAGGCCGTGACCTGCCGGTGAGTGTGACGTTCGGCCCGCGGCCTGCCCAGGCCGCCTGCAAGCCAATCACCGGGATTGTCGGCGCGCGGGTCTAGCCTGGGGACATGGCAGACAACGCGAGAGATGCCGAAGACTCCAGGGAATCGGAACCCCTCGCCGGCGGCGAGGGGTTCGGCCTCGAGGCCTACCTCGAACGCCAGCACGCGGAATTCGCCAACGGCCCCACCATGGCCGAGCTCCTCGCCCGAGCCGACAGGCGTCGCGCCTGCGGAATGGGAGTATCCCGAGACTCGATAGTTCGCATTCAGCGCGAACTTCGCGATGAGGGCGAACGAGTGTGAAGTTCGATCTCGTGATCGATAATTCCGCGTTGATCGAGTTCTTCACAGCCGACACCCCGGATAAGGCTTTACGGCAGCGAATTCTCACATCGACCCCCAGCGCGCCCGAACTGCTGATATACCTCGAGCTCTGGTCCATCCGCCAAGAAACTCGCTGTGGCACGCACGCTCGGGAACTTTGAACCTCGCGGTGAACCGGCCGCCGCGACCACCCTTCGGCCAAGAGTAACGGCCACAACGCGAAGATCGAGCTCTATCCAGCGCAATGAAGGGCGCCGACGCGTCCCAGCCAGCAGGATCAAAGCATCTTCCCTACTGCAGGCGGTGACCGACAGCCGGTTCGGGCCGCAGCATGACGGCCGGCATCGTAAGCTGTCGCGCATGGCGGAGACCGCACCGGACGCGACCGGGCAGCGAGCGATCGAGGCAGCCGCCGGCACGGTGTACAGGCTGATCACCGACCTGGACACGCTCGCCGAATTGGCAGGCGAGCTCCACGGGCACCGGTGGCTCGGACGGGCACGCGAGGCCGAAGCGGGCGCGAAGTTCCTCGGCAGCAACCGCCGGGGTTGGCGCCGCTGGGTGACCGTCGCCACCGTCACGGACGCGACAGCAGGGGAGCGTTTCGCCTTCGACGTCGACTTCGGGCCGATGCCGGTGGCGCGCTGGCGGTACGACATCGCACCCCACGAGGCGGGCTGCCTGGTCACGGAAAGCACCTGGGATCGCAGGCCGAAGTGGCTGCGGCCGATCCTCGGCACGCTCATCGGCCCGAAGGACCGCGCGGCGACCAACCGCGCCAACATCAACGCCACCCTGGACAGGCTCAAAGCGCGTGCCGAAATACGCTGAGGACGGTCAAATCCCGGGCAGGGACAGGTCACCCGCAGGTAACTAAAGTAACGAAGTACGCCTGCTAACACTGGGCGCAGGTGCCCCCCAGTACGATGTCCGCCGTGTCAGAACCCCACCTCTCCGCCGACGCCGACCAGAAGCTGGAAATCCAGCTTCTGCACGACCGGATCCTGGTTCGCGTAGCTACCGAAGACGGCGAGCGTCGAAGCAGCGGCGGCATCGTTATACCAGCTACGGCACAAGTAGCACGTCGCCTCGCTTGGGGCGATGTGTTGGGTGTCGGCAATAATGTCCGCAACGTGAAGATCCACGATCGGGTGCTCTTCAATCCCGAGGATCAGTTAGAAGTCGAGATCCAGGGGCACGAGTACCTGGTCATGCGCGAACGTGACATCCACGCGATCGCGAGCGAGCGCACCGAGCACGGCACGGGGCTGTACTTGTAGTACGGGAGGGTTTCGAGTGGCCGACGACCAGCATTACTGGCCCGCGTGGGATTCCGACAAGGGCGATCTGTCCGGCAGAGATACGGCGCCGTCGGACGCGCCGGTCGAGCCGCCCACCGTCGCGTTCCGGCCCGTGGGAGCACCGGGTCAGGCGATGACGCAGGCGTACCCCTCCAACGCCGAAGATCCGACGGTCCATGAGTTCCGGCCGGTAGGCGGTGACGAGCAGTTCGCTCAGTTCACGGGCGGCATGCTGGCCGACGAGCCCGCCGGTGGCGACGAGCCGCCCGGCAGGAAGCTCCGCTCCGGGCTTGGCAGGGCGATGATGGTCGCGGGGGGCGTACTCGCGGTCGCCGTCCTCGTCTACGCGGTGGATCTGGTCATGAACTGGGGAGACGTGCCGCGCGGCGTGACCGTGGCGGGCGTCGATGTCGGTGGGATGAACCGCACGGCCGCCGAAGACAAGCTGCGCAACCAGTTGCAGCCCCGGTTCGACGACCCGGTGAAGATCATCGCCGGGGATGTCGAGACCACCTTGGACCCGGTCGCCGCCGGGCTGGCCGTCGACTGGCAGGCCACCCTCGAGCAGGCCGGTAACCAGCCGCTGAGTCCGGTCGACAGGATCACCTCGATCTGGACCGAGCGCGACGTCGGCATCGTCGGTAAGTCGGACGAGGAGAAGCTCAACGCCGCGGTGGCCTCGCTCGCGAAGAAGGAGCTCAACCACCGCAAGACCGAAGGCACCATCAAGTTCGAGCCGGCAGGCGGCGACGGTGCGGTCACGCCAGTGGCAGTGAAGCCACGCGCGGGCCAGGAGCTGACCAGTGCCGGCGACGCCGCGGACAAGATCGACAACAACTGGCTCCACCAGAACGGCGTCGAACTCGAGGTCAAGAAGCAGCCGGTGAAGGCGACCGAGGACGGGGTCAAGGCCACGCTCGAGGAACTGGTCAAGCCCGCGGTGTCCGGCCCCATCGTTATGCGCGGCGAGGGCGCCAACGCCACCCTGCGCCCCGAGACCATCGGCGAGGCCTTCGAGTTCAGCCCCAAGAACGACGGTTCACTCAAGGCGCAGGTCGATCAGGAGAAGCTGAAGGCCGCGCTCGCGCCACCGCTCAAGTCGACCGAGCGCGAAGGCAGGGACGCCGAGATCGTGTTCGAGGGCGACAGACCCACCGTCAAGGAGAGCAAGGTAGGGCGCGAGATCGACTGGAAGAAGTCGCTCGAGCCCTACCTCGACGTGATCAAGGAAACCGACGACCGGGTCCTCGAAGCCAGTTACAAGAAGAAGAAGCCGAAGGTCACCACCGAGCAAGCAGAGGACTTGGGCATCAAGGAGGTCATCGGCGAGTTCCGCACCACCGGCTTCGCCAATGACTCCGGCGTGAACATCCGGGTCGTCGCGGAGGAGGTGAACGGGGCCATCGTCAAGCCGGGGGACACCTTCAGCCTCAACGGCTTCACCGGGCCCCGCACCAAGGCCGAGGGCTATGTCGACGCGGGCATCATCCAGGACGGCATCCCGGGCCGGGCGGTCGGCGGCGGCATCTCGCAGTTCGCGACGACGCTGTACAACGCTTCGTACTTCGCCGGCCTCAAGGACGCCGGGCACAAGGAACACAGCTACTACATCAGCCGCTATCCCATGGCCCGTGAGGCCACGGTGTATCAGTACGCCAACGGCGCCAGCGGTATCGATATCGCCTTCACCAACAATGCGAAGACTGGCGTGGCGATTCAGACCAACTGGACGTCGGAGAGCGTCGAAGTCAAGATCTGGGGCACCAAGCGGTACCGCGTGGAGTCGAAGACCGGGGACAAGACCAATGTCAAGGAGGCGGGCAAGCGCACCGTTGACTCCAAGAAGTGTGAGGATTCCCCCGGCATCGACGGGTTCACCACGACCGACACCAGGATTCTCTACGACATCAAGACCAACGCCGAGGTGAGCAGGGAAACCCGCAAGGTCACCTACAACCCCAAGCCCGAGATCGTGTGCAAGAAGAAGGACGACTAGGGCCACGCGCGCTGAAAGACGCTTTCAGTCCACTGGGTGGAGTGAGTGGCGCTTTCAGTCCGTTCAACGGACTGAAAGCGCCTTTCAGCTTACTGGCTATTCGGAGCTCGCGGGCTGCTTCCCCTTGATCGACCGCCAGACGCCGGACACCAGAATCACGCCGACCACGGCGGCGCCGACCTGCAGCGCCAGTTCCAGCCAGTCGATCCCACTGGTTTCGTTCCACCCGACCAAGCCGGCCACCCACGTACCGATATAGGCGGCGGCGATGCCGGTCAAGATGGTCAGCCACCACGGGATGCCTTGCTTACCGGGAGCGATGGCCCGGCCGACCAAACCCAGAATCACACCGACGAACAACGCGGTGATCCAACCGCTGATTTCCATTTTCCGAAACTCCTTCGCGAGTATGAGAGATCCACCCCTCGACGCGCGCAGAATGCCACCACCACGACGCTTTCGCTCGTCGAAATGCCGGAATCTCCGCCTAATTCACCCCAAGCCGCGACACGAGAGTGCATTTCGTTGAAGTATCTCGGGCCGGTCACCCGTCCACGAGGCTGCGATAAGCCGGATCGGCCCGTGGTCCGTGGCCGCCGATCCGCCGCTGCACCGACCGGCCGACCGCGACCCCAGCGATCATCGAGGCGACGACCAGCAACGATGACAGGTTCAGCTGCGCTACCCCGGACAGCGCGTGGCCCAGGTTGCACCCGCCCGCCCAGCGTGCACCCGCACCCAGCAACACGCCGCCGACCGCAAGCTGCACGTAGCGGATCCGAGTCTCGCCGCGCAGCCACCAGCCGCCGGCGGTGCGTGCGGCGATGGTGGCGCCTGGCACGAGGGCGATGAGGAAGGCCAGTTGCCACCAGTTCGGCGAGCCGGACACCACACCCGATGCCGCGCCGACGGTGCTGGCGCCGAAGCCGGTGCCGGTGGCGCCCGCCGTCACCCAGGTCCAGGTCGCGGCCAAGCCCAGCGCCACCCCGGCGAGCGGCCAGCTCCACTGCCAGCGGCGCGTAGCTCGGCCGCCACGGTTGAGAAACAGCACCAGCACGATGACGGCCAGCACTGCCACCGCGACGACAAGCCGCGGCAGGCCGAGCAGGGTCGGCAGCGTCTCGCGCCCGGCGAGCAGCCTGGTACCGCCGAGGCTGACCTGGCCCGCGGCCAGCTCACCCAGCGCCCACCCGGCGAGGCCGACCAGCGCACCGAGCATCCCCGCGCCGAGCTTGTAGAACAGCCCGGACACGCAGGAGGCGGCCACCGCCATGCCGAGCCCGAACACCAGGCCACCCACGATGTTGTTGAGTGGGTTGAGCGGGAGCGACGTGCTCATCCGCCACGGGCCGACAGCGGCCAGCAGGGCGAGCCCGACGGCGGAGACACCGGCACCCAGCAGCCACGCCTTGAATGTCGCGGTGCGCCGCTCCAGCACGCCGCGAAACGCCGAGTGGAAGCACAACTGCCCGCGCTGCAGCACATAGCCCAGCACCAGCCCGCCGAGCGCGCCACCGATCAATGCCGTGACCATCGGCTCACCACCTCCGCCAGGCCATTATGGCCCACAACGCGCAACGGCGGCGGCCCCCGAAGGGACCGCCGCCGTTGTTATGACGCCGCGGGATACGGCTTGCGGGTGGGTATCAGAACGCCGCTTCGTCGAGGTCCATCAGCCCGTTGTCGGCCGCCTCGACGATCTTGCGACGCGCGGCCAGCTCGGGCAGCACGTTCTTGGCGAAGAACGAGGCCGCCGCGATCTTGCCCTCGTAGAACGGGATGTCCTTCTCGCCGGCGCCCGCGTCGAGCGCCGCGATCGCGACCTCCGCCTGCCGCTGCAGCTGCCAGCCGACGAGCAGGTCCGTCGCGGAGAGCAGCAGCCGCACCGAGTGCTGGCCGATCTTGTACAGGTTCTGCTGATCCTGCTGGGATTCGGTCAGGTATCCGATCATCGAGCCGAGCATGCCCTGCACATCCTCCAGGGCCTGCTTCAGCAGCGCGCGCTCTTCCTTGAGCCTGCCGTTGCCGCCCTCGGAGTCGATAAATGTCGTGATCTCCTCGGAGAGGTGCGCGAGCGCCTTGCCCTTGTCCCGGACGATCTTGCGGAAGAAGAAGTCCAGCGACTGGATGGCCGTGGTGCCCTCGTACAGCGTGTCGATCTTGGCGTCACGAATGTACTGCTCGATCGGGTAGTCCTGCAGGAAGCCCGAGCCACCGAGCGTCTGCAGCGCCTCGGTGCCGAGCAGCACCCAGCTGCGCTCGGAGCCGCCGCCCTTCACGATCGGCAGCAGCAGGTCGTTGACGCGCTCGTAGAGGTCGACATCCTCGCCCGCCGCCCGGCCGAGGGCGATCTTGTCCTGGTAGTTGGCGGTGTAGAGGTAGACCGCGCGCAGCCCCTCGGCGTAGGCCTTCAGGGTCATCAGCGCGCGCCGCACGTCGGGGTGGTGGGTGATGGGGACCCGCGGCGCCGTCTTGTCCAGCATCTGCGTCAGGTCGGCGCCCTGCACACGCTCCTTGGCGTACTCGAGCGCGTTGAGGTACGCGGTCGACAGCGTGGAGATGGCCTTCGTGCCGACCATCATGCGGGCGTGCTCGATGACATCGAACATCTGCGCGATGCCGTCGATCTTGTCGCCGACGAGCCAGCCTTTGGCGGGTATGCCGTGCTGGCCGAAGGTGAGCTCACACGTGGTGGACGCCTTGATACCCATCTTGTGCTCGACGCCGGTCACGAAGGCGCCGTTGCGCTCGCCGGTCAGCTCACCGGTCTGGGAGTCGAAGTGGTGCGCGGGCACGAAGAACAGGCCGAGGCCCTTGGTGCCGGGCTTGCTCTCGATGCCGGGGCCCTCCGGGCGCGCGAGCACCAGGTGGAAGATGTTCTCGGTCATGTCGTCCTGCGCGGCACCGGTGATGAAGCGCTTGACGCCGTCGATGTGCCAGGCACCATCCTCCTGCTGGACGGCCTTGGCGCGGCCCGCGCCGACGTCGGAGCCGGCGTCCGGCTCGGTCAGCACCATGGTGGAGCCCCAGTTGCGCTCGATGGCGAACTCCGCCCAGCGCTTCTGCTCCTCGTTGCCGTTGTCGTGCAGGATCTTGGCGAAGGTCTTGCCCGCCATGTAGAAGAAGATCGCCGCGTTGGCGCCGGTGTAGAGCTCGGCGGCCGACCACGCGACGGTGGGCGGGATGCCGAAGCCACCGAGTTCGGTCGGCAAGCCGATGCGGTCCCAGCCGGAGTCGACGGTGGCCTTCAGGGCCTTCTTGACCGACTCGGGGATCGTGACGTCGAACTTTTCCGGGTGAAACACCGGCGGATTGCGATCGGCATCGGCGAATGAGTCGGCGACTACCCCTGAGACCAGGTTGTTGACCTCGGACAGCACGGTTCGAGTGGTGTCCTGATCAGCCTCGGCGAACGGTCCGGTACCGAGGTGCTGCTGGATCCTGAGCACCTCGAAGAGGTTGAACTCCAGGTCGCGGATGTTGCTCTTGTAGTGACCCATGTCAGGCTGCTCCGTTGTGGTGTCGGCTCCGCAAGGCCTCATTGCTACTAGCGGGTAACCTCAACGATATTACCTGTCAGTAACCGTGGCAAGCATTCTGGCCTGGATCACACCACTACCCGTCCCGGCCTGCGCGTTGAAGCCACGACCGGGGCATCGGCCTGCTCGACGACGCACGGCGACATGGACAGCAGGCCGCTGCGGAACGCGATGGTGACGGCATGCGTTCGATCGCGCGCGGACAGTTTGCGCAGGATGCTCTTGACGTGGGTCCGCACCGTCTCCACCGACAGGACCAGCACCTTGGCGATGGCGGCGTTCTCCATGCCTTCCGCGATCAGCTGCATCACCTGGAACTCACGCCGCGACAGCGTCCGCGTCTGCGGAGTGTCTTGGCCCTGCTCCGCCGGGCTGGCGCGCGAGGCAGGCCGCCCGTCCGCCGAGGTGATCAGGGACGTCAGCACCGGATCCAGGTAGCGCCGGGAACAGCAGGCATGGCGGACGGCTTCGATGAGACGGTGCGGCTCCGCCGTCCTCGGCACGGCGCCGAATGCCCCCATCGCCATAGAATTCGCCAGATAGCGCGGGGTCTGCTCCGCCTCGCGCACGATGACGACGACGCGCGGGCCGCTATGACCGCCCGCGATGATCTGCACGAGCTCACCGCCGGGGGCGAGACCGGAGTCCAGCAGCACGATGTCGGGATGCAGTTGCTCGATCATGAGCAGCGCGCCTTGCCTGCTCGCGGAATGGGCCGCCAACCGCGCCCACGGCGTGCGCTCGATCAACGCGGCGACACCGTCTCGGAACAGCGGCACGGTGTCGACCACGCCGATGTTGACGACCCGGCTCCCCCTTGGCTCGATAATGGTCATCGTCTCTCCCTCTTCGCCGCCGCCGCCGAGAGCAATGACCCCGTCATCGCCCAGTGCTGCGACGGCTCTCCCCTCAATGACATGACGTGCAATACGCCGTCGAGTCTCGATATGCCGTATCGGCAAGCGACTCGACAACACGAATGCGACACAGCGCCCCTCCGATGCCGGTGGTGCCGACGGTGCCGCCGCTGCCGTGCCCGACAGCCGCTACCTCTGTCTACCGTCCGATCCGCCGTTCCGCCAGCGGTTGCCGCATACGTCGCCACCCGGGTACGGTCTGTGACTCACCGCACAGGGCTGAGCTGGGCTGATGGCGGGTTGCAGATGTGGAGGCGATGTGGACACGGGCACGGTATTGGTGGCTCTCGCACTGGTCTTCGCGTCGGCTGCCGGGTTCGTTACGCTCGAAGATCGCCGCGTTGAGCGGAAGCGCGCAGCACGAGCACGCGCCGCCCTACTCCGCATCGGGGAAGACCCCGGTAGTTAGAACGACACTCCCAGCACCGGTCCGGCAAGGGCGAACATGCCCGCGGTGATGAGCACCGCTCCGACGATGTTGAGCCAGATGCCTGCCCGGATCATCTGCCCCATCTTCACGTAGCCCGAGCCGAACGCGATGGCGTTCGGCGGGGTGGCGACCGGCAGCATGAACGCCGATGTCGCCGCCAGCGCAGCGGGAATCGCCACCAGCATCGGGTCGACGTTGAGGCCGGCGGAGGCCGCGATGAGGATCGGGATGAAGGTCGCAGGCCGTAAGGCCGCCGCCGAGAGGTGGAAGCGTGGCTAGATACCGAGGAGGGCCCAGTAGAGGGCCCCTGCTCTCTGCCGACCAGAGGGACGCCATAGCGGCCCTGGCGTCGGCCATTGACCGGCTGCCCGGGGACACGTCGCTACTGTCCCGCCAGAGGGACGAGATAGCCAACGGAGCACCGGCCGACACGCTCGACCTGTCCGCATGGTTCCGCCAGCAGCACGAGCAAGAGCGCGTGCGCTAGCCCTCGATCACCACTACGTCGCGAGTGTCATTGGCCAGTGATCCGATGAGTTGGCCAATGGTCGCAACGTACGTACCGAGGTCCCGCAGTAGCTCGGCTGGCGGTAGTTCGCCGTTCTCTCGCCCGTCCTCCAAGTCGTTGCACAGCTTGAGCACCGTTCCCGCCAGATGCGGGTTATAGACGGCAACATGGGCGAGTAGGTCTCGGTCCTTCTCGATCATTTCGCGTACTTCCTGAACTCCTTGTGTGCCCATTGCTGGGCAAACTGAGTGAGCGTATCCGGGTGCCACTTGCCGGAGATCGGTACGCCTTCCCATAGGCCCATATGCTTATCAATGGTCCCGTGCCCTATGTTCAGCTTAGTAGCGGATTCACGCCACCTGAACACGTAAGCCGCATACATATAGACCAGCACGCGGCTACCGTTCACCTGAGCTACCTTCGGTCCGTCTGACTCGTAGGGAGCTAAGTAAATGGTCTCTTGCTTGCCGTTGGAATAGGTGAACGTCTCCGCTCGCACCCCTGGCGGTAGTGGGTTGAGATTCACGCTCACTCCACAATCGTCACAGTGCCAGAGTGATTGCACTTCTTACACCCATTCCCGCCACACTCACCGCACACTAACGTTATGTCGTCCATGCACCGACGGTATGGCGCACCGTGACAAGGGGCTAGCGCTATTCAAGGTCCCGCATTTATTCGCGCTTGTGACTAGCTGAAGTCGTCGCGCGCGGCAGCGCGTGCTTCCCGAAGAACTCGAACAAGTCCAAGTGATAGGTGACGTCCTTGTAGTCCCTGAGGGCTACCTCTCCACTGAATAGCTCGGCTATCACTAGCCGGTCATCGTAGACAACGTAGCTATTCATCGCAGGGCCGAAGACCTCGGCCGATTGCGGAACGGCGGCAATGTCCACGTTAGTCCGCTCGGCTACCCGTGCCATATGGTCGCACTGTTTCGCCATTAAGTCCCGGCTGGCTCGCCGCCACCTAACGGCCTGCTCGGTCATCACGAAGACAAAGCGGCGTGACTCGTCGTCTAGTACCCGTTGGCGCTCTAACCGAGCGGCTACGGCCTTCTCAACGTCCCTGGCGGGATCGCTCGCCACTTTTGGAGATAGCGCAGCCCTGGCG
>WHSS01000008.1 GCA_009379975.1 Actinophytocola sp. | reverse complement strand
ACCACCCGGAAGTTCCTGGACGACGGCGACACGGTCACGATCAGCGCCGACGCGCCCGGTCCGGAAGGTTCCCGCATCGGCTTCGGCGAGGTCATCGGGCGGATCGAGCCCGCGGCGCGTTAGCGCGCATTCCTGCGAAAGGGCCGAGCCGAATGTGGCGTTCGGTACCCATGTGGTACTCAACGCCACATTCGGCTCGCCACGATTCGGTCTTGTCAGACGTGTAACGCCCAGTTACATGCGAGCGACTGACTGGCGTGGTGGCGGGTGCTGCTGAGCAGGTTTGAACGGACTGCGAATCGCGTTCTCTACGCCCTTCCGCCGCGGTGTGCTGTCACAGCGAACAGCGCACGAGAGGTGGGAACGGCCATGAACAAGAAAAGCCAAGGGCAGTCGAAGAAGCCGAAGAAGTCGCCGGCGGGCAAGCTGCTCGCACTGGCCTTGATCGGGCTGGTCATCTACGGGATAGTCGCGCAACCCGTAGCGACGGCCGAGATCGGGAGGGCCGCTGGTGCGGCACTGGCCGCTGTCGCTAACGCGATCCTCGACTTCCTGAGCGGGTTGTGAGGCCGGTTATGGGTGAGCGGCAACCCAGCAGGGCCTGCCGCGCGCACTTGATCAGCCAGCCGAGGCTGGTGACGATAATTTCCGTGCAAAACGGGCATAATTCCGTCACTCACCTTAGGAGGTTGATCAACTGCGGCCACGGGTGATTTGAAGTAGCCGCAGTTCGTGCCCGGTTCGAACAGTGGGGATGCGAAAATGCCGGATCAGTGCTGGTGGTTTCGGTTGATCCCTGCGATCACGCCCGGCGTCTGGTTGTCCACCATGGCCGCCGGGCGCACACCGTCATCGCCCACGAACCGCCGCTGCAGAAGCTGGTCGACGACCACGAGCTGCTCCGCGAGCGGACCGAGGACTACATCGCGACCTACTTCGCGGGCGAGGTCGTGGGCTCCTGGCGGAAGTTCCTGGCCATGGCCGACATCGACATGCCGGAGGAGGTGTTCCAGGCCATGTTCGCGGGGGAGCGGGAGCCGCAGCAGATCGCCGACGACGACTTTCAGAACGCGCACATGTTGCGGCCCACCTCGTGGTGGCGCCCTGACATCCCTGCCCTGCGGGCGGTGACGACCCGCATCGTGATCGGCATTGGCGAGCAGTCCGGTGGCCAGCTCTGCGAACGCACGTCGAACGCGCTCGCCGCACAGCTCGGCGTCGAGCCAACGAGGTTTCCCGGTGGTCACATCGGCTTCGTTGAGGACCCGGACGGCTTCGCCACCCGGCTGCGCGCGGTCCTGCACGAGGGAAATTAGCGCGGATTTCTGGGCAGGCCGATCGCCACAACCCTGCTCGGTGGGCTAGGCCTCAAATAAGCGAGTCGGTCTCCGTGGCGCGGCCATAACCGAGTCTGCCGAGCTGGTGGTGTCGGTGCTGGCGATCTGGCGGCTCGGCGCCGTGCAGGTGCCGCTGTTCAGGGCGTTCGCCCCGCCCGCCATCGCCACCAGGATCACCGGCAACGGCACCAAGCTTGTCATCACCGACGAGTCGCAACGCCCGAAGCTGGACCCCAGCGACGACCTGCCCGCCGAGCGGGAGTGGCGGATCGTCACCACCGGGCAGGCCAAGGGTGGCGACCTGTCATTCGACGCGCTGCTCGACACCGATGCCCGCGCTCCCGAGCCGGTGGCCATCGGCGGCGGCGGCGGGACGTTGATCGAGCTGTTCACGTCGGGCACCACGGGCGCGCCGAAGGGTGTTCCGGTGCCGCTGAGGGCCGTCGCCGGCATGCAGATCTACCAGGAGTACGCCCTGGACTACGCCGATGACGACGTGTTCTGGAACGGCGCCGACCCCGGCTGGGCCTACGGGCTGTACTACGCGATCGTCGCGCCGCTGGCGAGCGGCAAGCGCAGCATCCTGTTGCGGGCGGGGTTCTCCCCGGAGCTGGCGTGGTCGGTGCTGGCGAAGTACGGCGTCACCAACTTCGCCGCCGCGCCCACGGTGTATCGGGCGATGCGCGGCGCGGAGATCCCCGACGGCCTGCGGTTGCGCCGCTGCTCCTCGGCAGGCGAGCCGCTCACCCCCGACGTCATCAGCTGGGCGCGCGACGCACTGGGCGTGGCGGTCCGCGATCACTACGGGCAGACCGAGACCGGCATGATGGTGGCGAACTCCTGGCATCCCGACCTGATCGCCGACATCAAACCCGGCTCGATGGGACGTCCGTTGCCTGGCGTCACCATGGCGATCTTGCGGGCCGATGCCGACGATGTCGCCCCGATCGGTGAGGTCGGCCGGGTGGCGGTCGACCTGCACAGCAGCCCGCTGATGACCTTCACCGGCTACCGTGACGCGCCCGAGCGCAGTGCCGCTCGCTTCAGCGCGGACAAGCGTTGGTACATCACCGGCGACGTCGCCTCCCAGGACGCCGACGGCTTCGTAACCTTCGGCGCCCGCGACGACGACGTCATCCTGATGGCCGACTACCGGATCGGCCCGTTCGAGGTGGAGAGCGTGCTGGCCGGGCACGATGCCGTCGCCGAAGCCGCCGTGATCGGCGTACCGGACGAGCTGCGTGGCGAGGTTGTCATCGCCTACGTCGTGCTGCGCGATGGCGCGACCGGTGACGACGCACTGGTCGCCGAGCTGCAGCAGCTGGTCAAGACCCGGCTGGCCGCGCATGCCTACCCCCGGCGGATCCACTTCGTACCCGAGCTGCCGAAGACGCCGAGCGGCAAGGTTCAGCGGTTCCTGCTCCGGCAGCGCGAGGCCGCGAGCTGAAAGACGCTTTCAGTCCGTCCAACGGACTGAAAGCGTCTTTCGCTCCACCCAGTGGACTGAAGGCGTCTTTCAGCGCCCGCCCGCTGCTGGCCTGGTCGCCCGGATGTGAGCAGAATGTCGCATGACCTTGCCCGTGCTACTCGACGTCATCACCCGTGGACCGGCGGAGGACGTCGCACTGGGACCGCTGCTGCTCCGGTACGGGCACTCCGATGCCACGGAAATCCTGCGTATCTACACGCCGGAACCGACCGCGGCGTTCAGCCGGCGCGACACGCTGCGACCGGGATACCAGGCCGCGGCCGAGTCAGCCCGCGAGCACGGGTTCGCGCCGGTCGTGCGCCCGCAGGGTGGCCGGCTCGCGGCTTACCACCGGGGCAGTGTCGTCGTCGACCACGTTTTCCGCGCGCCGAACCCGCAAGCCGGTCTGATCGACCGGTTTCGGCAGTTCGCCGCCTTGCACGCGGCCATGCTCGTTGAACTGGGCGTCGACGCACGGGTTGGCGAGGTCCCCGGCGAGTACTGCCCCGGCGAATTCAGCGTCAACGTCGCAGGCACTAGCAAGATCATCGGCTCCGCTCAGCGAGTTACCCGCGACGGCTGGCTGATGAGCTCCGTCTTCCAGGTGACGGGCACCGCGGCGACCCGGGGCGTGCTGAGGGCCACGTACCGCGACCTCGGGTACGACTTCGACCCGGCCACGGTCGGCTCGATCGAGGACTTCGTGCCCGGCTTCACGGTTGAGACCGCCGCCCAGGCGTTGCGAAAGTCCTACGCCGGAGCAGGCGCCGTCGAGGTAGGTGACCTCGACGGCGCGTGGCTCGGCGAGCTGCGGTCAGAGGATCGGCACGAGGAGCGAGGTCAGCAGGAGGGTGACGACGCCACCTAGCCCGGTGAGTGTGGCGTTCGGCCCGACCTATTGGCCGGATGTCACGTTCGCACGACGTCCGAGCGGTAGGCGGGGCGCAGTAGGTCCGGCAGTGGGTGGCCGCGCAGCGTGATGTCGACGGGTGGCAGCTGGTCGAGTAAAGATGTGCTGGACGTGACGTGGGGGCTCGGCCTGGGAAGATCGCCCTGCAGTGCGAAGTAGCTGTCCAAGCAGTCCTCGAGTGGGACGCCGGGGTGTTCGGCGGTGTCGGCGGACGGGCCGTCATATCGCGCCGCGTTCAAGTTGTCGAGGAGGTCTTCGCGCGGGCGTCCGCGCCAGGCGAGGATGCGGAACGGGTCGTCGTCGAAGGACTCGGCAAGCAGGTAGAACGTCGCGGCGAGGTGCTTGCACGGCACTTCCCAGTCCGGGCACGTGCAGTCAAGGGACAGTTCGCCGGCGCTGGCCGGGAACAGTGACAGTCCGAGCCCGGCGAACACATCCTCGATGTCGTCGGGCATCTCTCCGGCGAGCAGCTTGGCCAGGTACCAGGCGTTGCCGGCAAGCTCGCGTTCCAGCTTGGCCCACTCGGCCTTGCCGAACGCCGTGAGGCCGATGCGCACCCGGTACGGCCGTGCCCGGCTGCCCTGCACGTGCGCGGTGACCGCGCCCGCGTCGACGGCAAGGGAGATCACCTGTCCCTTACGCGCGTAGGTGCGGCCACGCTCCAGCCGATTGCCCATACCGATGTCCTCGAGCACGGCGATGAACCGCTCCGACCACCAGGTCTGCGCGATGGCGCCGCGCTTGCTGCGTGCCTTGAGACCTCCCTCGACGGCGCGCGGCTTCGACGGCGGCGGGAAACGCCCGTCCCAGCGATACGTCTTACTCACCGACGGCTCCCTCGGACAGGGCGAATACCTTGCGCAGCTCGCCGGTCGACAGCTCGGTGAGCCAGCCCTCACCGTCGCCGATGACCAGGTTGGCCAACGCCTTTTTGTCCTCGATCATCTGGTCGATCTTCTCCTCGAGGGTTCCCGTGCAGACGAACTTGCGGACCTGCACGCTGCGCTTCTGCCCGATGCGGAACGCGCGGTCGGTGGCCTGGTTCTCCACCGCGGGGTTCCACCACCGGTCGAGGTGGATGACGTGGTTGGCGGCGGTGAGATTGAGGCCGGTGCCACCCGCCTTCAGCGACAGCAAGAAGATCGGCGGGCCCTGCTCGGACTGGAAGCGTTCGACCATCTCGTCGCGGCGGTTCTTCGGTGTGCCGCCGTGTAGATAGGCGACGTCGGTGCCGAAGCGGGCGGACAGGTGCGGCAGCAGCATCTCGGCGAACTCGGTGAACTGGGTGAAGCACAGCACCCGATCACCTTCGGCGAGGATCTCCTCCAATAGCTCCTCGAGCCTGATCACCTTGCCGGAGCGCCTGCCGATGGACGAGCGATCGTGCAGGACCTGCGCGGGGTGGTTGCACACCTGCTTGAGCTTGGCCATCGCGGCCAGCACGTTGCCGCGGCGCTCGATGCCATCGGAGTTCTCGATCTTCTCCATCATGTCGTCCACAATGGACCGATACAGCGACGCCTGTTCCACGGTGAGCTGGCAGTACTGCTTCATCTCGATCTTCTCGGGGAGATCGTCGATGATCGTCGGATCGGTCTTGAGCCGCCGCAGAATGTACGGGCGGGTGATCGTGCGCAGCCGCTCGGCGGGCTCGCTCGCGCCGTGCCGCTCCACCGGGATGGCGTAGCGGGTGCGGAACACCTCAGAGGACCCGAGGATCCCCGGGTTGAGAAAGTCCATGATGGACCACAGCTCGGCAAGCCGGTTCTCCACCGGGGTGCCGGTCAGCGCGACCCGGTGCTCGGCGCGCAGGCGCCGTGTGGCCTTGGTGGTCTGCGACAAGCTGTTCTTGATCGCCTGCGCCTCGTCCAGCACCACCCGCTGCCAGTCGTAGCCTGCCAGCTCGTCGATGTCGCGGGTGCCGGTGGCATAGGTCGTGACGATCAGGTCCGTCGCGCTGAGCCGTTCGCGCAGTGCATCGCCACGGAGCCGTTCCCGGCCGTGGTGGGCGTACACGCGCAGCTCGGGAGCGAACTTGGCGGCCTCGCGCTGCCAGTTGCCGACCAGGGACATCGGGCACAGCAACAGCGTGGGTCCGGCGTCCGGGGTCTGGGCACGGTGCGCGGACTCCAGTGCGAGCAACTGCACCGTCTTGCCGAGCCCCATGTCGTCCGCCAGACATGACCCGAGCCCGAGTGACGACAGGAACACCAACCAGGACAACCCGCGCTCCTGATACGGCCGCAGCGTGGCCTCGAACGACTCCGGCGGGTCGACCGGGGTCAGTGACCTCGCTGCTGTGCCGGCGAGCAGTTCGCCCAGCCAGCCGTCGGCATGCACGCCGGTCACCGGCAGTGGGGTGGCCAGATCGTCGGGGTGGCTGGCGGCCAGCGCGAGTACCTCGGCGGCGGTCTTGGCCTCGTCCGGCTGACCCCGCAGGAACTCCAGTCCGCGCCGCAGCTGTTCGGGATCGACGGCGACCCACTGCCCACGCAGCCGGACAAGCGGGGCCTTCGTCTGGGCCAGCGCGGCGATCTCCTCGTCGGTCAGCGTGTCGTCCCCGACGGCGAGCTGCCACCGGAAGTCCATCAGCGACTCACGGCCGAAGTGGCCGCCGGTCACCACCCCGTCGGTCGGGGTGTTCGCCGTGGCCTTGAGACCGAGCTGGGCGCGGCGGTCCCACCACGACGGCAGCAGCACGCCGAAACCGGCTTCGTCCAGCGCGGGCGCGACGACCGAGAGGAAGTGATAGGCGCCGTCGGCGTCGAGCTCCAGCGCGCGCGGGGTGGCCTGCCGCAGACCCGCGGCCAGCTCGGGATAGATCCGGCAGGCCCGGCCCAGCTCACCGAGCAGCAACTCCTGCGGCCGGTCCAGCCAGCGGCGCAGGCTGCCGTCATCCGACCACGCCTGCGCGGCGGGCACCAGCAGGCTGGGATCCTGGGTGGACTGCAGGAGGAACTCCAGCCGCCAGCCGACGGATTCCGACGGCTCGTCGAGGCCGACACGGGGGGCGGGTCCCTCGGCGAGGGGGGCGGGAAGAGCATCGGGTTCGACCTCGCTGAGCCGGAAGGTGGCGCGGGCGGGCCCGACCCGGCCGGAGCCGATCTCCGCCCACGGCCGCAACTCGCGCTCGAGCGCGCGGACCTCGTCATCGTCGGCTTCGAACCGACCGTCGGGCGTGGTGAGGGCCGCTAGCCACGCCTCGACGGCGGGCAGGCGCTTCGGGCGGCGTCCGCGCCGCGGCGGCACCAGGTCGACGCCGGAACCGAGCCGTTCTCGGACGGCGGCGTCGGTGAGCGCGTGCAGCGCGTCGGTGGCCAGGTCGTGCGCGTCCTCCCACCCGGGTTCGGCCTCGGCCCGGCACACCGGCGGTATCGCGGTGACCAGCGCGCCGAAGGCGACTACGTCGGGGCCTTGCAGTGCGGGCCGCCAGCGCGCCAGCGGCCCGACCTCGTCCTGCGCCACGGTGGGCAGCACCCGGCCACGTTCGGCCAGCTCACCGGCGAAGGCCGCCAGGCCTGCGAGGTAGCCGACCGATGCGCCGCAGCGGACCTCGGTGTCGCCGCCGTCCGCCACCGCTGCCAGCCAGTCGAGCGCGCCGGAGGGACCGAGATCGATGGTCGGGACCCGCCACGGCAACAGCACCGGCTCGGTGCGAGCGGTGCCGCGCGGGGTGACCCGGATCAGCTCCGGGGAGTCCAGCGGGGACTTGGCCAGCGACGGTAGCCGCAACGTCGCGTCACCGGGCTTTCCGTGGTGAATCTCGGCGAGCACCTCCGCCGGGGCGGCGAACGGGTGCGGACGCGCCGAGCGCATTGCCTGGCTGCGGCTGGTGACGGTGCGCTCGGAGTCCTCCGCCCACAGGCAGAGGCCACGCTCGGGCGACCAGAAGCCGTGCAGAACCAGCATGCGCGGGTACCTTCCCTGGTGAGGCGGCAATCGCTGGGCAGTTTAATGGCAGCGGCCGGGCGGACGGCGGTGACACCCCGGCTGGTCGCCGAGACCCGCGCCTTCCGCCCGTCGTCGCAGGCCGCGGTGCGGTTGTAGATTTCAGGCCATGACCGGGATGAGTAACGCGTTGCGGGCGGGTCTGCCTGATCGGGTGCAGCTATTGCTGGCTGAGCCACCAGCGATGGAGAAGATGCTGATCGAGCTGAGCGTTACGTGGCCAGGGCTCACCGGCGGACTCGCTCGCCTGTCCGATGCGGTGCGACTGTTCGCGATCACCTGGGATCCCCTTGAGGGCACGCTGGACCGCCCCCGCGGGTTCGCGACCACCAACGGCGGACGGTTTCTCAAGCAAACCCTGGGCTGGACCCGTCCCCGCGTGCGCACCCCCGAGCAGGGGGATCGCTGGACCTGGCTCATCATCGTCGCCCACACCCAGCTCCGGCTCGCCCGTCACCTCACCCGCGACCTACGCCGCCCCTGGGAAAAACCGATCACCGAACCTCGCCGACTGACCCCGGCCCGCGTCCGCCGAGGATTTCGGAACCTCCGCCCGAAGAGACCCCTTCCAGCCAGCGCACCGAAACCCCCACATCCCGGCCCGGGACGCCCACCCGGCTCCAAGAACACCCGACGCGCACGACGACACGACCGTCGGCAAGCGCGCCACCACCCAGCACAACAAGGCCAAGACAGGTTAAAAGACAAGCTTAGCGCGGATTTCCGCGAAGTTGGAAATCCGCGTTAGAGAGCAAATGAACGACTTGCTCGTCGAACGCCAGGTGCGGTGGTAGCGGCGGTGGCACGAAAGCCTCCACGCCACCCATCGCGTGTACTAGATGGGTGCGCTGCTCGGGGTCGAATGCGCTGTCCGGCATGTGCTACTTAACTCCCCTTGCGAGGCTGATCTGATACCTAAGGTCCCTCTAAGTATCACATCGCCAGGGTTATGTGCGTTAAGTAGTACATCGGCGAGTCGCTGTGGCACCCCATCACGACGCGCTGCCAGTGCTTACCTTCCCCCTCGCAGCCGCGGTGGCAGCCGGAAGGTCCGCTCGGTGTCTTCGATCGTCTGTTCCGTCACCGGGGCGGTCTGCTCCAGGTGTTGCTCGAGCCGTGGCGTCGAGCCGCCGTCGAGGAACCTCTTGCGGTCCTGGTGCAGGAACGGCAGACCGATGCTCGCCGACGCCACGGTCACCGTGGTGCCGGTAGGCACGTGCGTCCACCAGTTCGAGTCGGACCCGGTGACCAGCACACCGAGGCGGTGGCCTTCCTGGAGCACCCAGTCCTGCCCGTAGAGTTCGAACGTCGCGACCTGCTCGCCGCTGCCCCGCAACAGGTAGGTGCCCCGGTTGATGAGTCTGGCGGTACCGTCCGGTGCGATGTCGTAGGTCAGGCCGACCAGGTTCGTCCTCGGTGCGGGGGCGTTCGCTCGAACCTTCAGCACGGGTTCACCGGCCAGCCACGTGGTGTGCGGCATGGGCTGGGAGATCGACCAGGCACCCTGGCCGGTTTCCACCGCGTCGCCGGTCGCCTGATTGCCGTTGTCGTCGGCGTAGCTTCCGGCATTGAGGTCGCTCCACAGCATGGCCGCGTCGGCGGGCGGCCAGGCGTCCTCGGCGCGGTAGCGACCGAGGTTGTCCTGCACCTCGATCGCGGGCTCGGCCCGGGTAGGTGCTTCCTTCGCCGGGACGCCCTTCACGTGGTGGTCGAAGAAGCGCATCATCTGGTCCACGAAGACGTCGACATCGCGACCGGTTTGCACCCGGGAGCCGTCCGCGGTGGTTTCCCAGCCGCGCACGTGGTCGAACTGGCCGTACCAGGCCCGGTTCGCCTGCCCGTCCAGCCCGTTGAAGAAGTCGAACGCGGCGTCGGGCTTCGTGTTGGCCTCGAGCAGACCCTGAGTGAGGAAGAGCGGGGTCTCCGAGCCGCGGGCCGCGCGCAGCAGGTCACGCTCGAGCCAGAACGCAGCCTCGGGCTGATCCTGTTGCTGCATACCCAGATTCACGCCGTAGCACCAGGTTTGCGGTGCCCCGTTCACGTGATACTCCGGGGAGTCGTTGAGCGAGCCGGGTTTCGCGTCGATGGCCTGAAACAGCGCGGGCGTCGCGACCGAGTTCAGGAACCGGACACCGTTGTTGTAGAGGTAGTTGTAGCCGGAGAAGACCGGTTCCATGGACACGACGGCGGCCAGGCCGTCCGGGTCCTGGGCCATGCCCATCAGGCCGGTCCAGGCATCGTAGGACTTCCCGATCATGCCGACTCGCCCGGTGGACCACGGCTGCGAAGCCGCCCACTCGACGGCGGCTTTGACCGCGCCCTGTTCGCGGTTCCCGCCCCAGTCGTTGCAGCCCGACGAGCCGCCGAAGCCGGGCAGGTCGACCATCACGTAGGTGTAGCCCTTGTCCAGAATCTTGGTCAGGTCGAGGAAGTCGTAGAACCGGTCGTGCGGGCCTTCGGCGCCGGGGTCGTAGTCCACAGTGGACCCCGAGTGGTTCAGATACGGGCTGACCGTGAGGATCACCGGCGTCCGCACGTCGTCGGCCAGGCCTGCCGGGCGCAGCACATCCGCGTGCAGGGTGTTCAGCCCATCGCCTGCCGGGAAGTATTCCTCGAAATAGTCGGCGTCGTCGCGCGGTGCGGCCGAGGCCGGAGCGGCGGTCAGCGTCGCCATCGTGAGCAGGCACGCGATCGCGGCAGCGGCCGCGAGGGTGCGGTTCTTCATCGGCTGTCGTCCTTTCACCTCCACCCAGCGCGCGGATCTCGCCGCGGGCGGCCGAAACCAGCTGAACCAGTGAGGGCCCGACATGAACAACGCTCACACATCTGAAAGGTCACGCGGGGCCAGCACGGGGGTGGCCTGAGCGCCGGCGATGCCGAAGTCGGCGCGTGGCACAGGCCGCGTGACCACGGAGACGTCGCCCGCCCTGAGCGCGCGTAGAACGCCGTCGCGCTCGTCCGCCGAGGTGAAGACCAGATCGCCGACCCACCCGCCGTTCCACCGGACCCGCAGCAGTGACCTTCGCTCGTCGTCCGGCAGGACCAGTTCGACCTGGGCGCGCGTCGCCGCGCTCATGGCCTGTTCACCAGGTCGTCCGGCGGGAGCACCGGCCACCCCTCAGCCAGCCAGCGCCGGTAGCCGCCGTCGAGGTGCGCGACGTTGTGATAGCCGAGTCGCTGCAGGCTGGCTGCCGCGAGCGCTGAGCGTGACCCGCCTGCGGAGTAGACGATCACTCGCCATCGGGGTTGGAACACCGCCAGGTGGTACTCGCTGCGGTCGTCGGCGTAGAACTCGAGCATTCCCCGTGGCGCGAGCACGGCGGTGGGGATGATGCCGCCTGCTGTCTCCGCCGGTTCGCGGACGTCGACCAGCAGCACGTCGCCCTCGTCGACCTCGGTGGCGAGTTCGGCAGGGGTCAGGTTCTCGATCCCCGCCCTGGCGGTCGTGACCATGTCCTTCACGCTGGTCATCGCGCTCAGCTGCCTTGCGCCCGGATGTGGTCGATGACCACGGGGATTACTTGACGCGATAGGGCTTTCATGGTGGCTCCTCGGGTGCTCGGGCCGAGGCGTTTCCTCGACGGAGCGGAGCTTGCCAAGCGGGTGTTCCTGAAACGTTCCTGACCATCACGGCGCCGACAGCGCCGCGCAGCGTTCCGCGTCCAGGCGGTGTCCGGCCGCGCGGAAACCGGTGACGGCAGCGGTGAAGTGACCTCCTGCCGCGGTAACGTCGCCGCTCGCGCGTGCTCGATGCCCCTTGACCTCATGCATCGCGGCGTACCAGCCAGGCAGTCGCATCAAGATCGTGGTGAGTTTGTCGCCGATGGCCTCGTACCCGGCGGCACGCTCGAGGTCGCCTGCGCGCGCCGCCGCGATGGCGGCGGGCACGGCCAGCGTGATCCGGCAACCTGGGCAAGTCTCGGCGACGCCGCGAACGGCGTTCTCTGCTTCTTCGAGCCTCGCCATGGCGGCGTCCGGGTCAGCGGCTGCCGCGATGCGCGTCCCGTAGATCCGATCCAGCAGATGGAAGCCGAGGTTGGACTCACGGGCCAGCGTCAATGCTTCGTCGAGCAACGCGTCGGCTCGACTCCGGTCGCCCCGGTACAGGGCGACTTCCGCCTGCCGCTGCAACGAGACAGCCTCGCCCGCCCCGGCACCGATGGCCCGATGCAACCGCACACCTGCCGAGAGGTCGTGATCCGCCTCATCGAGCGATCCGGTGAGCAGCATCGCTTCGCCCCTAAACGTCGTCGCGAAGGCCTGGCCACGTGCCGCGCCCAACCGCTCGGCTTCGGCGCCAAGCGCATCCGCGAACGCGATCACCTCCGGGTACGGCCGCCCGCCGTAAAGCAGCCGCTCGGCGACGCAGAGCTGGCCGTCGAAGACGGTGATGGCCAGCTCCGGCAGCGCATGCGTCTCCCGCAGCCCGGCCAGCAGGGTGCGGGGCAAGTCACCCTTGGCGTGGGCGACGGCCGCTTCGGCCCAGGTTGCGATGATGATCGCGGCGGGATCGCCGGACTCGATGGCCAACCGGCGGGTCATGGCGGCCTTGGCCACCCCGATGGCCGGATCCGCGCAACCCATCGCCGCGGCGCCGCAGAGCGCGAGGGCGTGGGCCAGCCGCCCGTCGAGCGTGGTGGCTTCGACGCCGGCCAAGACTTCGACGGCTCCGGCGGGATCTCCCGACCGCACCAGGGCCAACGCCTGCTTGGCCCGGATCTCATGCCACATCGGCTTGCCGGCCAGCCGGGCCGCGGCGCCGTAGGCGGCAGGGGCGCGGACATCGCCGATCGCCTCGAGCGCTTCTGCTCGAAGGCAGAGCGCGTCGACCTGGTCCGGCGCGTGCTCGAGCAGCGTGTCGAGATGTCCGAGGGCATCGCTGAACGCCCCGAGCTTGGCGGCGTGCCGCGCGGCGGCCAGCAGCCAGTCGGTGGCCTCGTCCGGGCGGCCGCCCGCCAGCCAATGCCGCGCGATGACGGCGGGCGCCTCGCCAGTGGTCGCGAAGCGGCGGGCGGCATCGCGATGGACGGCGACGCGCCGGTGTGGCGGCACTCGTTCGACCAGTGCCTGCCGCACCAGTTCGTGCCGGAAGCGATAGTGCGTGCCCGAAACGACCAGCACCCCGGCGTCGAGGGCGGCGTCGAGCAGGTCGAACGCCTCTGCCTCCGGCAACCCGGTGACGGCGATGATCCCGGCGGGGTCGAGGTCGTCGCCTGCCACCGCGAGCCGTTCCAGCATCGACGTCTTGCCCTCGTCGAGATCGACGAACCGCGAGGTGATGGCGTCCCATGCGGTGGGTGCCATCGTCGGCGACATGCCGGCGGTGGCGTCGCGAGCAAGTTCGAGCACGAAGAACGGGTTGCCGCGGGCGCGATCCACGATCTCGGCGACAACCGCCGCATCGGGGGTGGCCGCCGCGGAGACGGCCAGCGCGGTGGCGTCCTCGCGGTCGAGCGGCGGCAGGTCGATCGCGACGGCTCGGTTGGCCCGATGGAGCCGGGCCACCCCGCGAGTCAGCGCCGGGGACGCCGGTTCGGGCCGGTAGGCCAGCACGGCGAGCAAACCGCCACCGCTCGCGCCGGTCAGGTGCAGCAGCGCGTCGATCGTCGCGTCGTCGGCGAGGTGCGCGTCATCGACGATGAGCACGGTCCCGGTGACATCGTCCCGCGCGGCCAGCACTCGGCGGAGGGCGCCGATCACCTGATGGCGCGTGAGCGGACCATCGAGTGGCGGCGCGGGTGCGGCCAGCGAGGTGAGGGTGGCCAGCACGGACCGCGTCCGATCGGGAAGGGTGTCGAGCAGGCCCCGATCGCGGCTGAGCTGCTGTTCGATCGCGTCGATCAGCGGGGTGTATGCGGTGGTCTCGGTCGTGGCGGTCACGGTGGTGACCAGCCGGCCCTCGCCGCGGGCCATCGCTTCGACGCGGCGGCACAAGGCCGACTTGCCGAGCCCGGCCTGCCCCCGCACCACCAGCGCGCCGAGTTCCCCGCGCGCCGCCGAGTTCAGCGCCGCTGCCACATGGGCGAGTTCGACCTGGCGGCCGATGAACTCCAGTTCGGTGGGGCGCAGGCCGGCGACGCACTCGTCGTAGAGCGCGTCGGTCTCGCGGCTGGGCAATATGCCGAGTTCGTGCTCCATGACCGCGCGCAGCCTGCCGTACCAGCGGATCGCGGCATGCCGGTTGCCATCGCGGAGGGCCGCCGTCATCAGCTCGCGGTAGGCGGGTTCGTCGGTCGGTTCGGCTTCGACGAGCCGCTCCCACTCACCGCTGCGCCGCAGCAGTTCGAGGTAGCGGGATCGCACGTGTCCGCGTCGCGACTGGGTCCACTCCTCGTACAGCGAATCGGGCAGCAGGTCGCCGGTGTAGGAGGAGGCCACCGCCGCGCAACCGGTCGGACCGCCGCCCCGCAGCGCCGCGGTGGCAGCACGTTCGAAGCAGTCGACGTCGGTCTGCACCTCATACGATGGGAAGAGGATCACCTGGCCACCGCGGAGAACGACGGCGTCGGAGCTCCCCAGCGCCTGCCGGGCGTGATGCGCGGCCTTGCGCAGGTTCGCCGCGCCCGCAACGGGATCGAGATGCGGCCACAGCGCCTCGATGACCTGATCGCGAAGCCGGCGGTGGCCGTCGGCCAAGGCAAGTAGTTGCACGAGCTCGGCGGCTCGGCGGCCGGGCCAGCCATCCCTCGCCGCCTCGTGGCCGCTGCGCAGGACTCTGAATCGTCCGAGTAACTCGATGCGGACGTCTGTGCTCGCCGGGTGCGTGGCCATCGCCCCTCCAACCTGGCCAATCGTAGCCCGGTTCTCACCCGAGACGCCCGCGCTGAAAGACGTGCGTTGACCGCACCAACTCGGCGCGAGCCGTGTCATCGGTCCGGTGGATTTTGCGCGGGGACCCGCACGAAATCTGCCTCGTTGTCCTGTCTGCGTAGCTTCATGGCGGCACCAAGGTGCCATGGGGCGCCTATATGGCACCCAGGGCCACCTTCGGCTCCCCGCCGCCTGCCAGAAATGGGACGCACCCACCGGGGCCGAGCAGCCACTAGCGCTGAAAGACGCTTTCAGTCCGTCCAACGGACTGAAAGCGTCTTTCAGCGCGCTGTTGTCACCGCACGATGGGGACCTGCACGCTGACATCGCTCAGGGCCAGTCCGCCCGGAGTTCGGCTCCCGTGCACGGCGAACATGTCCGACAGCGGGCTGACTGTCAGGAACAGCGACTGGCCTTCCTCGATGGTGGCGGCCACCGACGGCAGTTCGATGCTCCGCCGCTTGCCGAGGTTCAGGCTCCGCTCGCGATGCGGCAGCACGTTGTTCTGTAGCACCTGCGCGTCGGCGGCCGACGTGCCGACGCTGAGTGCGAAGAACGCCCGGCTGTCCAGCCCCAGCGCCTGGACCATGGCGTCGACGTTCGGCGTGCCCGCGATGGTGAGCGGGCCGTCGGCGATCTTGACCGACTGCGGCACCCCGGCCGCCGTGCTGGTCACGATGTCCGCCACCTCGAACGACTCCGTCGGTTCGACCGAGTCCACGCTGGCGCAGCCGCCCTCGGCCGTCATGATGTGGTACTGCCCGTGCCCGGTGAGCGTTCGCGGCGCGCCCTGCAGGTTTTCCGCGTAGAACCGCAGCTCGACGTCGTTGTAGTCCTCGCCGCCGAGTTGGCTCGGGCAGGCGTCGCCGTCGGCAGCGGCGCCGCTCGGGAGGACGTTCGGCAGCACGTGGCCGCCGTTGTAGCCGATGAGGAGGCTCTTCCGGCGCGCCCGGTCGGTCAGCGCGTTGTCGTAATTCTTGATCGCCTGATCCAGCGGGAACAGGTTGTCGCTGACGCCCTGGCGCAACAGCACCGGGATGTCCAGCTGCCTGCCCTCGTTGACGTGGAACGCCGGGCTGTTGTCGGCGAAGAACTCGTCCATGCTTGCCGGCCAGTCACCGGTCGCCAGTCCTTCCGCGAAACCGGCGTGCACCGTTGCGGTGTGCGCGTCCGCGCCCGCGGCGTAGAGCGCGCTGACCCAGGTGCTGCGGACGACCTCCTGCGGCGCGAGGCTCTCGTTGAGCGAGTACCAGGTGATCTGCGGTGCGAGCGCGTCGAAGCGTGTGCTGCCGGTCCGCATGATCTCGGTAAACGCGCCCGCGAACTGGTAGCCGCCGCCGTACGACCCGCCCAGCGCACCCAGCACCGGGTCGTTCCCGCCGGTCTTCTTCACCCAGTCCAGCGAGGCGACGTGATCGATGACGCGGATGACGTCCTCGCCCTCGAAGGCCGGATCCTCCACGTGTGCCTTGCCGCCGCTGTCGCCGAAGCCGCGCTGGTCGATGCTGACCACGCCGAACCCGGCGTCGAGGTAGCGCTGGAACGAGCCCTCCTCCGAGGTCCGGCTGCCACCCCACCCATGGCTGTGCAGGAGCACCGGGACCCGGTTCTGTTTCGATGCGCTCGCTGGCTGGAACACGCTCACGCAGATGTCCACCGGCCCCGCCTCGAGCGGGTCGGTCTCGGGCACGCTGGGAATGCAGGCATGGGTGAGCCCGTGGCTGTCCGCGCTCGCCACCACGGGAGCCGCGATGGCGAGCCCCGCGGTGACCGCGAGGGTCGAAGCCAGGGTGAGAAGGGTGCGCAGCGACATGTCTCTCCTCGAGGCACTGGGTCCTGTGTCGTCTTTGTCCTCAACGAGCACGACATGAAAATGATTCGGTCGCGCGGGACCCTTTGGACCTCGGGGGAGTGCTCAGCTGAGTGACTCGCCGCGCTCCAACGCGGCGATCTGCTCCAGCCGCCGCTGATGCCTGCCGCCCTTGAACGGGGTGGTGAGCCAGGTCGCGGTGATGCGTTCGGCCAGCGACGCGGCGATCACCTTGGCGCCCATGACGAGCACATTGGCGTCGTTGTGGGCCCTGGCGATCTCCGTAGTGAACAGGCAATGGCACAGCCCGGCCCGCACCCCGGTGATCTTGTTGCACGCGATCTGCTCACCCGAACCGGTGCCGCCGACGATGATGCCGCGGTCGGCGTGACCAGCCACCACCTGACGGCCGACGTCCTCGCACAGGGGCGGATAGTCGACCTGGTCGGGGCCGTGCGCACCGCGGTCGTCGACGTCATGGCCCTGATCGGAGAGCCACTCGATGAGATGGGACTTGAGGGCGACGCCGTTGTGATCGGCTGCGATGGCGATGCGCATGGCGGTGTCCTTTCCGTGATTACCGGTCAGGCGGTCAGTTCGTGGGTGCTCGTGGCGAACAGTTCCTCGATCGCGGGCGGGCGCGCGAGGATCTGCTGATCGGCGGCGTGCCGGATGAGTTGTTCGATCATGGCGCGGTTCGGCTCGATGCCGTAGGGCAGCGGATCCGCACCGGTCTGTGCCATCACGAGTCGGTGCATGACGTCGGCCGGGGTTTCCTCGGTCAGCTCACGGTCGCGCAGCCGTTCGACGTAGTGGTTCTTGGCTTCGGCGAAGGCGTCGAACACCGCCTCGGCCAACTCCGGGTGAGCGTCGAGCAGTTCGTCCCGCACCACGACAAGATGGTTGATGGGGTAGAGGCCGCTGTCGCGCAACGCCCGCCAACCCGCTTCGGCAGGATCGGGGATCAACGGCGCCACATCGGGATGATCCGCGGCGACCCCGATACCCGCCGCCAGCTCACCGGACGCCACCAGGTGCGCGAGATCGCCACCGTCGGGCATCGGCACGACATTGGCGGGCGGGCGGTACTCGGACACGTGCTCATCGCCGGAGCGCACCCAGGTCACGTTGTTGAGGTCGACGCCGTACTCCTGCTGCAGGATGCCCCGCGCCCACACGCCGGTGGTGACCGTGTAGCCGCGATTGACGCCGACTCGGCGCCCTTCCAACTCCTTCGGGTGCCGGATGCCCGCGGTGGTGCTGGCGACGATCGCGCCGTGGTGGAAGCCCCGCACCAGAAAGATCGGCAACGCGGTGAACGGTATGCCGTGCTCCTTCGCGCAGAGGTAGGTCGTGAAGGCCATCTCGCTGACATCGAACTCCAGCCCGCGCACCATCCGGCGGAACGCGTGGACGAGGACCGGCACCTCCTCGAAGTCGAACGCGCATCCCCGCGGCGTGACCGAGCCGTCCTTGAGCGCCTGGTTGTTCCCCTGGGTGCGGGTCACCGTCCGGAGGTTCAGCTTCGTCATCAGCACCCTGCCTCGTCGCTTGCACCGGCCCGTACAATGTTTATACCATAATACCATTCGGTGATAAGGGAGCGGCGTTCATGGGCGAGCACGTATTGGCTGCGGTGCGAACCGGGCAGGGCAGGAGCGAACTCCGCGAGTTCGGCATGCCGGAGATTCCGGACGACGGCTGTCTGCTTCAGGTCGAGGTGGCCGGCATCTGCGGGACCGACGTCAAGATGTATGCCAAGCCCGCATCGGATGAGCCCGTCATCATGGGCCACGAGAACATCGGGATCATCGCCAAGGCCGGCCGCACGTTCGCCGAGCGCCAAGGTGTGGTGGAAGGCGACCGTGTCTTCGTCGAGCACTACGTCCCATGCATGACGTGCGAATGGTGTCACCTCGGGGAGTACCGGCACTGCGCGGCGACGGACTGGCGCAACAACCCGGACGCCCGCCGTTACGGCTACACCTCGGCGGAGAACCCGTTCCACCTCTGGGGCGGGTTCGCGCAGTACATGTACCTGCCGTGGAACGCCGTGGTGCACAAGGTGCCCGACGGGGTGTCGGCGGAACTGGCCGGCATCGTCACGCCGATGTCGAACGGCATCGAATGGGCGCTGTTCGACGCCGGCGTCGGCTACAACACCGCCGTGCTGATCCAGGGCCCGGGACAGCAAGGGCTCTCGCAGGTCGTCGCGTGCAAGCAGGCGGGCGCCTCGCTCATCATCGTCACCGGCACCACGCGCGACGCGGCCCGGATGGAGCTGGCCAAGACCCTCGGTGCCGATCACGTGATCGACGTCGAGCAGCAGGATCCACTCGAGCGCAT
Source organism: Actinophytocola sp. (assembly GCA_009379975.1). Lineage (GTDB taxonomy): Bacteria > Actinomycetota > Actinomycetes > Mycobacteriales > Pseudonocardiaceae > WHSS01. Next base: position 39,952 of record WHSS01000008.1, on the reverse strand, counting down.
CATGGCGATCACCGGCGGCGACGGCGTCGATGTCGTGCTCGACTGCACCGCGGGAGCCGGGGTGAAGCCGGTCCTGCTCGGTATCGACGCCCTGAAGCGCCGGGCGGGCACGCTGCTGGTGCAAGGCGAACTGGCCGCCTTCCCGGATTTCCCGCTCAAGAAGCTGACCGAGAAGGCGGTCACCGTCAAGAGCGCGCGGGGTCACAGCTACCGCTCCTGTGAACTCGCGCTGCAGCAGCTCGCGTCGAAGCGTTTCCCGCTGGACCTGCTGACCACCCACACCTTCGGGCTCGACCAGGTGGACCGCGCCATCCGGGCCGTCGGCGGTGAATCCGGCGACGATGGGGTCATTCACGTCTCGCTGCTGCCGTGGCAGAACGGAGCAGGGCAGTGAGCGAAGCGGGCGTGGTCGTCCAGAACATTCACCGCACCGATCGGTCCACTGTGGACGCGTTCGCCGAATTCGGTGTGGCGACGGTCCACGAAGCCGCGGGGCGCACCGGTTTGCTCGCCCCGTACCTCAACCCGATCTATGCCGGCGCGCACGTCGCCGGAACCGCCGTGACCGTCAGCGTCCCGCCCTGCGACAACTGGATGATCCACGTCGCGGTCGAGCAGTGCCAGGACGGTGACATCCTCGTCGTCGCACCGACGTCGGCGTCCGACGCGGGCTACTTCGGCGAGTTGCTCGCCACGGCGCTGCGCGCACGAGGCGTGCGAGGCCTGGTCATCGACGCCGGCTGCCGCGACGTCCGCGAGCTCACCCAGCTGGACTTCCCGGTGTGGTCGAAGTGCGTGTCCGCACAGGGCACCGTCAAGGAGACGCTGGGCAGCGTCAACCTCCCCGTGGTCTGCGCCGGCCAGCTGATCGAACCGGGCGACGTGATCGTGGCCGACGACGACGGGGTCGCCGTGGTGCCCAGCCGTAAGTCCGCGGCGGTGCTCGAAGCCTCCCGGGCGAGGGAGGAACGGGAGGCGGCGGTGCGTAAACTGTACGCGGCGGGCGAGCTCAGCCTCGACGCGAGCGACATGCGCGGCAGGCTCGCGGACAAGGGACTCTCCTACGTCGATCAGGCACCAGGCGGGCGGGAGCGCGAATGATCATCGACTGTCACGGCCACTACACCATGACACCCCCGGGACATAAGCAGTTTCGCGACTCCCAGCTCGCACGGTTGACCGATCCGAGCCTGCCCGAACCGCGGCCCGCCGAGATCAGCGATGACGCGATCCGCGAGAGCATCGAGTCGAACCAGCTGCGGCTGCTGCGTGAGCGCGGCGCCGACATGATGCTGTTCTCGCCCCAGGCCTCCGGCATGGCGCATCACGTGGACGACCCGGCGACCGCACAGGCTTGGGCGCGGGCCTGCAACGACCTCATCCATCGGGTAGTCACGCTGTTCCCGAGCCACTTCGCCGGCGTCTGCCAGCTGCCGCAAACCCCGGACGGCTCGCTTCAGCCCGCGATCGACGAACTCCGGCGTTGCGTGCACGAGCTCGGCTTCGTCGGCTGCAACCTCAATCCGGACCCATCCGGTGGCTACTGGACTTCGCAGCCGCTGACCGACGAGTACTGGTATCCGCTGTACGAGCGGCTGGTGGAGTGGGACGTGCCCGCCATGATCCACGTTTCCGCGTCGTGCAACCCGAACTTCCATGCGCTGGGCGCGCACTACATCAACGCCGACACGACGGCCTTCATGCAGCTCATCCAGGGCGACCTGTTCAGCAAGTTCCCGACGCTGCGGTTCGTGATCCCGCACGGCGGTGGCGCGGTGCCGTATCACTGGGGGCGTTACCGCGGCCTCGCGGACAGACTGCGGCGGCCTCCCATCGACGAACACCTGATGCGCAACGTCTTCTTCGACACCTGCGTCTATCACCAGGCGGGCATCGATCTGCTCGACCGCGTCATCGACATCGACAACATCCTCTTCGCTTCGGAGATGCTCGGCGCCGTCCGCGGCGTCGACCCCGAGACGGGGTTCCATTGGGATGACACCAAGCGCTACCTCGACGCGCTCAACCTGAGCGACGGCGACCGGCGCAAGGTGTTCGAGCTCAACGTCCGGCGGGTCTATCCGCGTCTGGATGCCCGGCTCAATGCCGTTCAAGAAGGGAGCACCTCGTGACGGCGCTCAAGCTGACATTGGCCTGCGGCGACTACGACCGCACGCGAGACCTGGCCGAAGGCGTGGTCCGCCCCGACGGCATCGACCTGAACTATCTGCGACTGCCGGTCGAGGAGACCTTCTTCCGCATGATGCGGCACCGGGAGTTCGAGGTCGCCGAGCTTTCGTTGTCTTCGTACGTCGTCTCGCTCCTGTCGGATCCTCAACCGTTCGTGGCGCTGCCGGTGTTCACGTCGCGGATGTTCCGGCACGGGTCGATCTACCTCAACACCGGAGCCGGGATCAGCGAGCCGGCGGACCTGCGCGGCAAGCGGGTGGGGGTGCCGGAGTATCAGCTCAGTGCGTGCGTGTGGATCCGGGGGATCCTCGCGGATCACCACGGGGTGCCGGTGGATTCGGTGAGCTACCACACCGGCGGCCAGGAACAGCCCGGCCGAATCGAGAAGGCGGGCCTCGACCTGCCCGGCAACATCAGCGTGCGGCGCATCGCGGCGGACAAGACGCTCTCGGCGATGCTGGTCGAAGGTGAGATCGATGCGGTCTACACCCCGCGCATCCCTAGCCCCTTCGCCAAGGGAGATCCGCGGGTGGGCCGGTTGTTCGCCGATGTGATCGCTGCCGAGCAGGCCTACTTCGGCGCGTCCGGGATCTTTCCGATCATGCACGTGGTGGCGCTACGCCGCGACGTCTACGACGCTTATCCGTGGGTGGCGCAGTCGCTGTACAAGGCGTTCCTGCGGGCCAAGGCGAGCGTGATGGATCGGCTGTATGACTCGTCGGCGCTGCGTTTCATGCTGCCCTGGCTGAACCAGCAACTAGAAGAGGCGCAGCGGGTACTCGGCGATGATTACTGGTCGTACGGGCTGCAGGCTAATCACCATGTGCTCGCAACGTTCCTGCGCTATCACCACGAGCAGGGCTTGTCGCGACGCGAACTGCGGCCGGAGGAACTCTTCGCACCCGAGTCGCTGGAAGCCGCGGTGATCTAGCAAGTTCGTGAGTGGCTATCAGTGTTCTAACCCTGATCAGCACTCACGACTCACTCCGCTGCGATGGGGGCTTTCGCTACGCGGTCGGCGGTGCGCTGAATGTGCTGCTGCATGATCGACTGCGCCTTCGCCAGGTCGCGGCGCTCGATGGCGTCGACAAGGTCGCCGTGCTCGCCGGTGCCCCGGTGACCCATGATCGGAGCCACGTCGTGGGCTTCCTGCAGCGACATCAGCAGCGGGCCGTGGAAGCTCTGCACGAGCATCTCGATCGCGGTGTTGTGGGTGCAGGCGGCGACGCGAGCGTGGAAAGCCGCCGACATCGCCATGGTGTAGGTGTCATCCTCGAGCGCGCGCTGCCCCTCCTCGACCAGGGCGCGCAGCGCGGCGATGTCGTGCGCCGTGGCGCGTTCGACGACCAGCGGCATGATGCCGAGTTCGAAGACCATGCGAGCCTCGGTGACTTCGGGGGCGGTCAGCGGCGAGAGCGTCAACAGGTCGGCGAGGCCCTTGCCGACCTGCTCGTTGCTGGGTGAGGTGACGAAGGCGCCGCCGCGGGCACCCACCCGGATCTCGACCAGCCCGCTCGCTTCGAGGACGCGCAGCGCTTCGCGGACGGTGACCCGGCTGACGCCGAAGCGTTCGCACAGGTCGCGCTCGCTGGGCAGCCGATCGGTGGGGGCCAGTTTGCCGTCCCGGATGAGCACGCGTACCTGATCGACGATGACCTGCGAAGCGCGACCTAGGTTGACCCGGCTGAACATCCCATCGGTCTTCCCTGCCGCGCGTGCGCGGGAGGCCGCAGGCGTCTGTTTTGCGGCGGTGTCGTTCTGGGAAGCGGGCGACTTGCTACTGGGCATGCACGGATCCTCTCACGCGGGGCCGGGACTGGCGTTGACCTCGGCGTGGCCGCTCATCACAAATACCATATGGTATAACCATACCGCCATAATGATGCAGGCGCCCGTTGCCAGGCGCTTCAGTGTTGCCTGCCACCCGCGATCACACCACGTCCGGCGGCGCCTTGCGCAGGTGGCGCAGCCGCGAGATGAGCGCGAGCCCGGCGATGAGGGCGGTGACACCGGCGATCACGAGACCCGCGCGGGCTCCCCACATCTCGCACAGCCAGCCCAGCAGCGGCCCCCCGACCGGCTGGCTGCCCATGAAGACCAGCCCGTGCAGCGCGGCGACCCTGCCTCGCATCTGGGCGTCTGTGCCGAGCTGCAACAGGGTGCGGGCCAGCGTGTTGAAGGTGATGTGGGCCGCGCCGACGAACGCCAGGAAGATGAGCGCCACGGTGAGGCCGGGCGAACCGGCGGCGAGCAGGTTGACCAAGCCGAAGGCGAACGTGGCCATCAGCAGGGACCATGCGGTGACATGCTCCCGCGCCGCGGTGACGAGTGCGCCCAGTACCGCCCCGAGGCCTAGTGCCGAGGTCAGCCAGCCGTAGGTCGCCGGGCCGCCACCGAGGTCGTCCCTGGCCAGCAGCGGCAGCACCACCCGGAAGTTCTGCCCGAACAGCGCGACGACGGCGACCAGGATCATGCATGCCCTGAGCTCGGGGTGGTGCCAGACGTAGCGCAGCCCCTCGCGGATCCGGCCGGGTGCGCGCGCCACCGCGGGCGACTTGCGCAACGCGGCGGGGTCCATCAAGGCCAGGCCGACCAGCACCGCGAGGAACGATGCCGAGTTGATGGCGAAAGCGATGCCCGGGCCGACCCAGGCGATGAGCAGGCCGGCGACGGCGGGTCCGACCAGCCTGCCGGTGTTGTGCACGGTGGAGCTCAGGGCGTGCGCGTTGACGTAATCGGCCGGGTCGACCATCTCGGTGGCGAAGGTATGCCGTGCCGGTGAGTCGACGACGGTGACCAAGCCAAGGGCGAAGGCCAGCACGTAGACCATCTCCAGCCGCACCACACCGGTCAGCACCAGAGTGGCCAGCGCGGCGGCCAGCAGGGAACTGACCGTCTGGGTGAGCATGATGATGCGCCGCCGGTCGAACCTGTCGACAAGGAGGCCGCCCCACAGGCCGAACAGCAGCATCGGCAGGAACTGCAACCCGGTTGCCACGCCGACGGCGAAGGCGCTGTCGGTGAGCTCGAGCACCAGCCAGTCCTGCGCCACCCGCTGCATCCAGGTGCCGATGACGCTCACTCCGTGACCGGTGAGGAATATCCGGTAGTTGCGGACCGCGAGCGAACGGAGTGTGCGCCCGCGTACCGCTCGCAACCGGTTTCTCACGACTTCCCAGCCTCTCACGCGCACGGTCCGCCGCGGCCGCCCCTCGACGTCGAGGCCTAATGGTAATACCTTCAGGGTTCACGCGCCCCGTGGAGGTCTGCTGTGCTGCTGCTGAACAACGACGACGTCGCTTCGCTGCTGAAGGTCACCGATGTGGTCCGGGTGCTGGAGGAGGCGTATGAGGATCTGGCCCGCGATCGAGCGGTGTGCCGGCCCCGGATCGACCTCCGGCTGCCGGTCGGTGACGGCGAGAGCGTCTATCAATGGGGCACGATGGAGGGCGGTTCCGCCCGGACCGGCTACTTCGCGATCCGGATGAAGTCCGACGTGGTGCGCGAGGTCTCCTACGCCGGGACGCGCACCCAGGACAAATACTGTGGCGCGCCCGGCACTTACTGCGGGCTGATCCTGCTGCTGTCCACCCGCACCGGTGAGCCGCTGGCCCTGCTCAACGACGGTGTGCTGCAGCAGGCTCGCGTCGGCGCCGATTCCGCGATCGGGGTGCGCTACGGCGCCCGTAGCGATGCCGCCGTGCTGGGCATGCTCGGCTCCGGCGGCATGGCGCGCAGTCACCTCGAGGCGTTGCGCGTGGTGCGCGACGTCCAGCGAGTGCAGGTCTACAGCCCCACCCGCGCGCATCGCGAGCGCTATGCCGCCGAGGTGGCGGAGCGCTACGGCGTGGAGGCGGTCGCACTGGACGATCCGGCGGGCGTCTACCGGGGCGCCGACGTGGTTTCGGCTTGCACCGACGCCGCGGGCGAGGTGCTGCGCGGCGCCCACATCGAACCGGGCACGCATGTCACCGCGATCGGCGGCAGGCCGGACGGCGAAGCACTGCGCCGGATCGATGGCTGGCTACGGCTCGGTGATGCGCCGGCGCCGGTCACCCATCCGGAGTGGGCAACGCGCGACGAATACGTCGCCTACGTCGGGTGTCAGGACGACCCGGTCTGGGCGCGGCATTCCCACGGCCGCAAGCCGCGCCGGCCGCCGGAGGAGCCAGGTACGACGCGCGTCGTCTCCCTCGCGGATGTGCTGGCCGGGAGGGCCGTCGTCCGGCGTGATGACGCCGAGGTGACCTTCTCCGAACGCGGGAACGTTCAGGGCGCGCAGTTCCACGCGGTGGCCGGGCTGGTCTACGAGCTCGCGCTGGCGGCGGGACGCGGCCGGATCCTGCCGCGCGAGTGGTTTCTCCAGGACATTCGCGACTGAAGCAGGCGCACCTGTCGCCCTGTTAGGGGATAACGGTTCCGTAACCAACTGACTAATGGTTAGACCGTAAACCCTTCGCTGTAATAGTGTCTTGCATCACACGCGAATGAGTGAGGAAGGCGGCCCTGACGTGCGGAAGTCCCAGTCATCCGGCCTTCCCGCCGCCGCGACCAGCAATCAGCCCGACGACGTCATCACCGGTAAATGGGGGCCGCCACCAAAGTCAGCATCCGTGGCCGGCCGGACCGACTCATGAAGAAGCCCCGGAGGAGCCATGCGAAATCGCACCGTCGCCACCGTCATCGCCTCGAGTGCCATCGGCCTGCTACTAGCCGCCTGCGGGGGACCACCTGGCAGTGGCGGCGGGGGCGCTGACGGCTCCTCGGAAGCCGAGAAGCATGCCCAGCAGGTCTACGACAAGATCAACGGGCTCTCCGGCCAGGAGCGCACGGACGAGCTGGTGCGCCTTGCCGAAGAGGAAGGCGAGCTGTCGATCTACACCTCCAACAGCGACATGGACGACCTCGTCAAGGGGTTCGAGGACGCCTACGACATCAAGGTCAGCGTCTACCGCGGTAACTCCGAGTCGGTGCTGCAACGCGTGCTGCAGGAGCAGAGCGCGGGCTTCCATGGCGTCGACACCGTCGAAACCAACGCCCTCGAGCTGAACGTGCTCAACAAGGAGGGCTTCCTCGCGCCGTACGAGAGTGAGCTGCGCGACCAGGTCCGCGAAGAGGGGCAGGCGGAGAACTGGACCGCCAGCCGCTTCAACGTATTCGTCATCGGCTGGAACACCAAGCTCGTCAAGCCGGGTGAGGAGCCGAAGACGCTCGAGGAGCTCGCCGACCCGAAGTGGAAGGGCAAGGTCAGCCTCGAACTCAGCGACGTGGACTGGTTCGCCGCGATGGTCAAGTACTACGAGGACCAGGGCATGAGCGAAGCCGAGATCGTCGAGCTCTTCAAGAAGATCTCCAGCAACTCGAAGGTCGTCAAGGGCCACACGGTGCAGGGCGAGCTGCTCTCGGCCGGTCAGTTCAGTGTCGCGGCGTCGTTGTACAGCCACACCGTCGACAAGGCGGCCGAAGCGGGCGCGCCGGTGTCATGGCATCCGAGCTCCGGTAAGCCGGTCGAGCCCATCGTGTTACGTCCCAACGGCATCGGCCTGATGAAGACCGCGCAGAACCCCGCCGCCGCGATGCTTTTCGTCGACTGGGAACTGCGAGAGGAAGGCCAACAGGTCTTCGCCGACAAGTTCCGCATCGGGTCCATGCCGTCGGACAGCGACCCGCTCGAAGGCCTGGAAGCCGTCGAGGTCCCCGAATCCGAACTGCTGGACAACGGCAAGAAGTGGGACGACCTCTACGCCGAAGTTGTCAAAGGTGGTGAGGAGGTCAGCGGCGGGTGATCAGACGTACTCGCCCCCCGCGCACGGCAAGCCGCGCCTCGACGCGACCTGGAAGGTGATCTATGACGACGGCCAGCCCGGCCCTTGGCCAGGAAACCGTTGCCGAGCCCGCCCGATGGCGGCGATGGCTGCCCACGCCGAAGATGCTCATCCTCGGTATGGTCGGCCTCGCCATCGGCTATCTCGCCCTTGTCCCGCTCTATTATCTGCTTTGGGGAACGTTCTTCGACGGGAACGGCGTCACCTTCGGCGGCTTCGAGCGAGCCTACGGCCACTCGCAGATCCTTCCGCTCATCGGCAACTCGTTGTGGTTCGCGATCGGAGCCGCGGTGCTGTCGCTGGTGGTCGGTACCTCGTTGGCCTACCTCAACGTGCGGACCGACGTGCCGTTCAAGGCGCTGTTCTTCGCCGCGTCGATCGTCCCCCTGATCATCCCCGGCATCCTGTACACCATTTCCTGGATCTTCTTGGCCAGCCCGGATATCGGATTGATCAACCGGCTGATCGAACCGGTCTTCGGCTCGGGGGCGATCGATATTTTCACCATCTGGGGCATGGTCTGGGTCGAGGGACTCCACCTCTCGCCGATCGTCTTCCTGTTGATGGTCGCCGCCTTCCGGTCGATGGACCCGTCGCTGGAAGAGTCGGCGCTGATGTCCGGCGCGACCCGGTGGCAGGTGTTCCGCAAGGTCACGGTGCCGCTGACCCGCCCGGCCATCGTCGCCAGCATTCTCATCATGGTGGTGCGCAGCCTGGAGAGCTTCGAGGTACCCGCGCTGCTGGGGCTGCAGAACGGCATCTACGTCTTCACCAGTCGCATCTACTTCGTGCTCCGCAGTTATCCGCCGGACTTCGGCGCCGCCGGTGCGCTCGCCGTCGGCCTGCTGGTGCTGGCCCTGATCGGGGTGGCCATGGCCAATATCGTCGGGAAGTCCGGGAAGAACTTCCAGACGGTGACCGGTAAGGGATTCCGGCCCCGGCCGATGGAGCTCGGCAAGTGGCGTCCGGTGATGGGCGTGGCGATCGTGCTGTACTTCATCCTCACGGTGATCGCGCCGCTGGTGGTGCTGCTCTATACCTCGTTGCTGAAGTTCTACACCGCGCCGTCGTGGGACGTCTTCAAGACCATGACGCTGGACAACTACCGCGAGCTCGCCGGGATGTCCAAGGCGATGACCGCGCTGCAGAACTCCCTCGCGCTCGGCCTCGGCTCGGCGACACTGGTGATGGCCTTCATGGCGATCGCGGCCTGGATCGTCGTGCGGTCCCGCATCCGCGGGCGGCACCTGCTGGACCAGTTGGCCTTCGTGCCGCTGGTGATCCCCGGTCTGGTGCTCGGGCTCGCGCTGTCCTTCGTCTACCTGCGCAGCCCCATACCCATCTACGGCACGCTTTTCATCCTGCTCATCGCCTACGTCACCCGATACATGCCCTACGGCATGCGCTACGCGGTGATTTCCATGCATCAGATCTCCAACGAGCTGGAGGAGTCCGCACAGGTCAGCGGCGCCAGCTGGTGGCAGACGTTCCGGCGGGTGTTGCTTCCGCTGCTCGCGCCCGGTCTGCTCGCCGGTTGGGTCTACATCCTCGTCGTCTCGTTCCGGGAGCTGTCGAGCTCGATCCTGCTCTACAGCCCGGGAAACGAAGTGCTGTCGATCCTGATCTTCGAGCAGTTCGAGGACGGTGAGTTCACCGTGCTCTCGGCCCTCGGGGTCGTCATGGTTCTCACGCTCATCCTGCTCGTCTCCATCGCCTACAAGCTCGGGGCGAAGGTCGGGCTCAACCGGAACTAACCGCGGCGAACGGCCCGGAGGGAGAACACATGCTGCACATCGACAACCTGGTCAAGACCTTCGACGGCGAGCGGCGCAAGCGTGCCCGCAGCAACGGTAAGGAAGAGGCCGCCGCGACGAAGATCTTCGCCGTCAACGACGTGAGTTTCGAGGTGGGCGAAGGCGAACTGTTCACCCTGCTCGGCCCATCGGGGTGCGGCAAGACCACCACGCTTCGTGCCATCGCCGGCCTGGAGAAACCCGACGCGGGACACATCGCGGTGGGCGAACGGGTGCTGTTCTCGAGCAAACCCGGTGAGAAGACGGTCAATGTGCCCGCGAACAGCCGGGGCCTGGGCATGGTGTTCCAGTCCTACGCGATCTGGCCGCACATGACCGTGTTCAACAATGTGGCGTTCCCGCTGCAGGTGATGAAGCGAGGTGAACGCCCCGCCAAACGCGAGATCTCCGAGCGCGTCATGCGGGTGCTGGAAACCATGGAGCTCGGCAGCTACGCGAACCGGCAGGCGACGAAACTCTCCGGCGGTCAGCAGCAGCGGCTGGCGCTGGCCCGGGCTATCGTCATCGAGCCGACCTTGCTGCTGCTCGACGAGCCGCTGTCCAATCTGGACGCCAAGCTGCGCGAGTCGCTGCGGTACGAGCTGAAGCGGTTGCAGCGGGAGCTGGGCATCACGTCGGTCTACGTCACCCACGACCAGATCGAGGCGCTGGCGCTGTCGACCAAGATCGCCGTCATGTCCGACGGCAACGTAGTCCAATTAGGACGCCCAAGGGAGATCTACCAGAACCCGAACAACAAGTTCGTCGCCGAGTTCATCGGAACCTCGAACTTCATCTCGGGCGTCGTCTCGGCACACCGCGGCGAGCAATACACCGTGGAGACCAACGACGGCAGGTTGCTGCTCGACTCCGCCGCCGACATGCCCGGCGGCACCGAGGTCGTGGTGTCGGTCCGGCCCGAGTCGATGGAGCTCTACGAGGAGTCGCGGCCCGATCTGCCGAACGAGTGGCGCGGCAGCGTGCTCACCCGTGCCTTCCTGGGGGACTCGGTGGATCACGTGATCGGGGTCGGCAAGCACGAGCTTCGCGTGCGCTGCAATCCGTCGATCTCGATCGCACCCGGCTCCGACGTCTATGTGCGGATGCCGCCCGAGAATCTCTCGCTCGTCCCCGTCAACTGATCGCCGAGGATCTAGGACCTTCAAAGTCAAGGAGTACCAGCGATGAACAGACTCAAGCTCAGTCTCGCGGTGGCGTGCACCGCCGCGTTGGTAGCCGCCTGTGGTGGCGGGCCACCGACCAGCGGAAACAGCGGGGGCGCCGGTGGCGCGGACAAGGCCGACTATTCCCAGTGGCTCGACCTGACGGGCGAACAACGCGAGGAAGCGCTCGTCAAGGCCGCCGAGGAGGAAGGCCAGCTCTCGCTCTACACCTCGCTGTCCAGCAAGATAATCGATGAGCTGATCGACAGCTTCGAGGAAACCTACGACGTGACGCTCGAGGTCTACCGCGCCAGCGGGGAAGCCGTGCTGCAACGCGTCCTGCAGGAGAACGCGGCCGGATATGGCGGCGCCGACGTGGTGGAGACCAACGCCGGTGAGATGCAGGCGCTCGGCAACGAGGGCGTGCTGCAGCCGTATCAGGGTGAGGCTTTGGACAACGTTCCCGACGACGGCAAGTTCGAGGGGTGGACGGCGACCCGGTTCAACGTGTTCGCCCCCAGTTGGAACACCAAGGCCATCGGCAAAGGCGAGCAGCCGAAGACGTGGGAAGACCTCGCCGACCCCAAGTACAAGGGCAAGCTCGCCCTCGAAGTCGGTGACTTCGACTGGTACATGGCGCTGCATGATTACTGGCTCGCGGAGGGCAAGTCACAGGACGAGGTCGACAAGCTCTTCACGACGATGGCCGCCAACGGCAAGAAGGTGAAGGGCCATTCGGTGATGGCGGAACTGACCTCATCGGGCCAGTTCGGGGTCGCCGCGTCCAACTACACCTACATCGTCGAGGAACTGAAGGCGAAGGGCGCCCCGGTCGAACTCGAGCCGCTCGTCGCACCCGCGATCGTGCGGCCCAACGGGCTCGGCCTGATGAAGACCGCCCAGCACCCGGCGGCGGCGCTGCTGTTCAAGGACTGGATGCTCGGCGACGGCCAAAAGGTTCTCGCTGAACTCAACATGACGCCATCCACCGACCTCGAAGGGGCACTTGGTGACACCGAACGCATCGCGCTGGATGTCGAAAAGGTCGTCAAGGAGAACGAAAAATGGAGCAAGGCCTATGAGGAATTGCTGGCGGGCAGCGACGAGGTGAAGTAAGCGTCCGGAGAGAACCAGGAGCGGCTTGGTGCCTAGTCTTCCCGAAGTCCTGCGTAATCGAAACTTCAACCTCTACTGGTCGGGCGTGGTGCTCTCGCAGATCGGTACAAGGGGCACGGTCGCGGCGAACTTCTTCCACGTGTATGCGCTGACCGGTTCCGTGCTGCAGACCGGTCTGGTCGGCGCGGCACAGGCGGTCGCCCTGCTGGTGCTCAGCCCACTGGGCGGGGTCTATGCCGACCGGCTGGACCGGCGGCGGCTGCTGCAGTGGGCGCAGGCGGTGGCGATGGTGGTGGCGCTCGGCCTCGCCGTGCTCACCCTCACCGGTGTGGTCGTCGCATGGCAGGTGCTGCTCAGCGTGCTGCTCACTACCGCGGCGGCGACCTTCGATCAACCTGCCCGGCAGGCGCTGATCCCCGCCATGGTGCCGCGAAGCCAGCTGCCGCAGGCATTCGCGTTGCTCAACCCGTCCCGCGAGGTGGCGGTGCTCGTCGGTCCCGCGGTCGCAGGCCTGCTGATCACGGTCGGCGGCCCGGGCCTGATGTATGCGCTGGACGCGATCACCTACGCCGCGTTGATCGGGGTGCTCGCGTTGCTTCGGGTACCCCGGCTGGCCACCGACGCCGCGCCGCGGTCGCTGTGGCACGGCATCGCCGAAGGGGCCAGGTTCGTGCTGCACCGCCGCATCATCTGGAAGCTGATGTCGCTGGATCTGGCCGCGACGCTGTTCGGCGCCTACCGTGTCGTGCTGCCCGCCCTCGCGCTCGACGTGCTGCACGTCGGCGGCACGGAGTACGGCATGCTGGCATCCGCGCCATCGGCCGGTGCGCTGCTGGCGACCTACGTGGTGTTCCGCGTCGTCGACCGCAGCCGCAGGCTGGGGCGGGTACTGCTGATCTCGACGGTGCTCTACGGCGCGAGTGCGATGCTGCTCGCGCAGTCACCGACGTTGCTGCTCGCGCTCGCCGCGGCCGGGCTGATCGGGGCGTTCGACGCGATGGCCACGTCGATCCGGCACGCCGCGGTGCAACTGGAGACGCCCGACGAGCTGCGCGGGCGGGTCTCGGCGTTCTACCAGATGTCCTCGCGGGGCGGCCCCGCGCTGGGTGACTCGTTCATTGGCGCGGTGGCGGGCGCGGTCGGTCCGGTGCTCGCGCTGACCGCGGGCGGCCTGGTGCCGGTGCTCTACGCTGCGGCGTTCCTGTTGCGGCCCAACGAGGTCAGGGCCTACCGGGGTGCGGAAGAGCCCAGCGAAGAAGCGGCCGCGGCGCCCCAAGGCCGCCTGAGACCGTGATTCCCGTTCGGTGACACGTGGAAACCGAGAGAGGAGCAGGTTATGCACGACAAGGATGAGCACGGCAAGGACGAGCGATGGCTTGATGGCAAGTCCGCGCTGTTTCGTGGCAGGCAAGCCCGTCGCGCCGCGGATGCCGCCGCGCGACGGGAGGGCAGGCGGATCATGAAGGCCGCCGACGTCGAGCTCGAATACGAAGCGAAGAACGGCATCTGGCATGCCGGCCTGGTTTCGGCGGACATGGGCTTCGATAACCGGATCATAGAGTTCGACTGCCACATCTACCCGGCAGGCAGTAGCTCGGTGACCCACCGCCATAACGAGGCCGTCATCTTCGTGCTGAAAGGCAGCGGCTACACCCTGCTCGACGATGAGCGAGTGGATTGGGAGGCGGGGGACACGCTCTACATCCCGGCGGGCGCCTGGCATCAGCATCACATCGATCCGGACGTGCCCGCGATGGTGGTGGCGGCCAAGCCGCTGCCGCTGCAGGAATACCTCGGTGAGCTGAACATCGAGTACCGGGGTGACGAGCCGGTGCGCACCGACTACCAGGCCGGATCGTTCCTCGATGAGTTCCGCGAGGTGAACGCCGAGACCCCCGGCGCCGAGAGTGAGTCGCGATGACGGGCCAGCTCGACGGGCGCACCGCGGTGGTGACCGGCGCGGCCCACGGCATCGGGCTGGCCTACTGCCGCGGCCTTGCCCGCGAGGGCGCTCGTGTCGTGCTGGTCGATCTCGACGGCGATGGCGCCGCCGCGGCGGCCAAGGATCTGGCGGCGGAGGGGTTCGACGTCGTCGACGTTGCCGCCGACGTGAGCGATCCGGCGAGCGTCGCGCACTGCCGGGACGAGGTCTCGCGGCGCGCCGGCGAGGTGGACGTGCTGGTCAACAACGCCGCGGTGTTCGCGACGGTGCCGATGTCGCGCGCCGGGTATCAGGACCTGCCGGTCGAGGAATGGGACCTCATGATGGCGGTGAACCTGCGCGGCGGCTGGCTGATGGCTCGCGCGTTCGTCCCCGCCATGCAGGCGCGCGGATACGGCAAGGTGATCAATATCAGCTCGGGAACCGCGCTCAAAGGGTCGATGGGCCGCATCCACTACGTGACCTCGAAGGCGGGCGTCATCGGCTTCACCAAGACCCTCGCCCGCGAGGTCGGCGGGGACGGCGTCGCCGTGAACTGCATCGCTCCCGGCAGCACGCTGAGCGAGGCCGAGCACACCGACGACGTCCTGAAGCGGCGCAGCTCGGCCGTGTCGAGCCGGGCGTTCCAGCGCGTGCAGACGCCGGATGACCTCGTCGGTTCCGTGGTGTTCTTCGCCTCGCCCGCCAGCGACTTCATCACCGGCCAGACGCTCGTCGTCGACGGCGGCGCGTGCATGCACTGAAACGATCGTTCGCAAGGAGGACCAGACGTGCGCGACGCCGAATTCCGGTTCGACACCTACCCCGAGATACTCGACGCTCTACGCCATCCCGACCTGTCCCGCAGCCTCGACAAGCGGTCCTTCGCCGAAGGCAATCCCCGCGCGGGCATCCTGAGCCTGCTGCACGGCGATGAGCACAAGATGCGCCGGCGGATGGAGAACGCGCTGTTTCAACGCCAGGCCCTGGTGCGATACGAGCGGGACCTCTTCCCCGGGGTGCTGTCCGAGGTGCTCGACCGAGGTGAGGCCGGCCGCACGGATCTGTTCGAACTGGCGGGCGCGCTGAGCGTGGTGCTCGCCGCGCGCCGGACCGGCATCGATCACGACGGGACGGCGGAGCAGCTGGCGGAACTGTTCGGGTACGTGACGGTCATCGCGCAGGCGGCGGCGATCTTCGATGTCGTCGGCGACCGCGACCGCGTGCAGCGCGAGACGATCGAGGTGCTGGAGCGCTTCGACGAGCGCTACGTCCGGCCGTCGCGGCGGCATCGGGAGCGGATCCTCGACGCCATCGCCGCGGGTGAGCCAGACCGGGAGGCGCCGCACGACCTGCTGACCATGGCGTTGCGTCGGCTGCGCGCCGAGGACGACACCTTCGCCGATCACGGCCTGCTGGTGCGCGAGGCGGGGCTGTTCTTGCACGGCGGCAGCCATACCAGCGCGCAGACCGTGTGCAACGTCTTCTATCACCTGTTCGGGCTCCCGGATGACCAGCAGCGGAGCTGGCTGCGGCGCGTCGCAGATGACCTGCTGGCGGCGCAGCAATGCGTGCACGAGACCGTGCGGCTGCGCCCACCCAACCCGGAGCTGCGGCGGCTGGCCGAGCTGGACGCCGAGGTCGCGGGTGTCCCCATCCGGCAAGGGTCGCGGATCGTGCTCGACATTCGGACCGCGAACCGCGATCCGGCGCTGTTCGGCGCCAGGCCCGGCGCGTTCGACCCCGATCGGGAGATCGCCGACGGCATTCCGCTGTGGGGCCTGTCGTTCGGGGTAGGTGCGCATATCTGCATCGGCCGGAGCGTCGCGGGCGGCTTACCGCTGACCGGCCGCACGCTCCGAGCCGGGGTGCCCGCGGCGCACCTGTACGGCCTCGTCGCCCTGATGGTGCAGGCGATCGCCGCGCGGGGTGTCGCGCCCGACGCCGAGCGGCCGCCGGAGCTGGACCGCCGGACTACGCGCGGCACCCGGTGGCTGCGGTTCCCGGTGCTACTTCCCGGCGGCGCTCCTGCTCGCATGAGCCCATGAGCTGAAAGCCACTTTCAGTCCACTGGGTGGAGTGAGTGGCGCTTTCAGTCCGTTGAACGGACTGAAAGTGGCTTTCAGCGCGCGGGGTCGGCCAGGTTCACCACGATGCTCTTCGAACGGGTGTAGCTGAGTAGCTCGTCCAACGACCCCTCCAGCCCGAGGCCGCTGTGCTTGAAGCCGCCGAAGGGCGTGCCGATCGGCTTGCGCCCTTCGCCGTTGACCCACACCGTTCCGGCCTGCAGCCGCCGTGCGGTGCGGTGGGCGCGGTGCAGGTCGTTGGTCCAGATGTTCGCGGTCAACCCGTAGTCGACTGCGTTGGCGAGTTCGATCGCCTCCGCCTCGTCCTCCCAGTCCAGCACCGCCATGACCGGGCCAAATATCTCCTCGTTCGCGATGCGCATACCCGGGTCCACGTCGGCGAACACGGTGGGTGCGAGGAAGTAGCCGCGGCCGAGCTCGTCGGGCCTGCCGCCCCCGGTGAGCAGGCGAGCCCCTTCCTCGCGGCCGGATTCGACATAGCCGAGGACGCGCTGGTAATGCGCGTCGAACGCGAGCGGCCCGAGGTCGGTCGCTTCGTCGGCTGGGTCGCCGACGCGCAGCGTGCCGACGAGGCCGGTCAGCGCGGAAAGGAACTCGTCCTTGATGCCGCGGTGCACCAGGATGCGGGAGTTCGACTGGCAGGACTGGCCCATCGAGCGACGCAGGTTCATGCCCGCCACCGCCGCGGCGGCGGCCCGGCAGGGGTCGGCGTCGTCGAAGATCACCATGGGGTTCTTGCCGCCGAGCTCCAGGGTGACGTGCTTGATGTGCTCGGCGGAGGCCCGCAACACCGCCCGGCCGCTGGGCACGCTTCCGGTGAACGCCACCCGGCCGACGTCGGGGTGCGCCACGATCGCGGCACCGGTCGCGGCCGGACCGGGAACTACATTGAGCACCCCCGCCGGGAACACGTCCTCGGCGAGCGCGGCGAGCAGCAGGGCCGACAACGAGGTGTGCTCGGCCGGTTTCAGGACCACGGTGTTGCCCGCCATCAGCGGAGCGGCGCATTTGCTCGCCGCGAACTTGAACGGGTGATTGAACGGGATGATCCGGCCCACTACGCCGTAGGGCTCCCGCTGCGTCATGGCGAACTGCGACGGCGAACCCGGCAGCGTCATGCCCTTGGCCTCACCGCCGAGCCCGGCGAAATACTCCAGCTCGCGTACGGTGCTGCTCACATCGCCGCGGCTGCCCACCAGCGGCAGCCCGGCGTCGAGGGTATCCAGCTGCGCGATCTCTTCGGCTACGCCGGTGATCCGCTCGGCGAGGGTGCGCAGCAGGCGAGCACGCTCCTGCCACGGCGTATCAGCCCAGGCCGGTGCCGCCGACCGTGCCGCCGCCACTGCCCGGCCGACGTCGGCGGGGCTCGCCGAAGGGACGGCGCCGATCGACTCCTCGGTCGACGGATCGATGCTCTCGATGGTGCTGCCGTCCTCGGCATCGACCCATGCGCCGCCGATGAACAGCTGACGTGGGTACGCGGTGGCGGTTACGGTCACGGGTGCTCCTTGTTCGGGTCGGGGCTCAGCGGTTCACGATCGCCAGCCCGGCGGCCGACTTGCGCCTGCCTGCCGGGGCATCGGCGGCGAACACGCTGTCCAGTGCTCGCAGGTGTGCCTCGTCCACCGCGGCGTGCACGGCGGCGACGTTTTCTTCCAGGTGGTGCCGGTTACGGGTGCCCGGAATGGGAACGACATCGCTGTCGCGCGCGAGCACCCACGAGAGCGCGAGCTGCCCCGGCGTGAGGCCGGCGTCGGCCGCGATCACTCGCAGCCGGTTCACCAGCGCGGTATTGCGTTCGAGATTGCCGGGCGCGAGGCGCTCACTACGGGCGAGGCGGCTGCCTGGCGGCACGTCGCGGGCCGATTGGATGGTGCCGGTGAGGAAGCCGATCCCCAAGGGGCTGTAGGCGACGAAGGTGATTCCCAGCGCGCGGGCGATGCCCAGCGGGCCCGCCTCGGACTCCCGGGACCACAGCGACAGCTCGGTCTGCAGTGCGGCGATCGGGTGCACCGCATGGGCGCGGCGGATGGTCGCGGGCGCCGCTTCGGACAGTCCCAGTGCGCGTACCTTCCCCGCGGCGACCAGTTCCGACATCGCGCCGACGGTGTCCTCGATGGGCACCCGGGGGTCGACGCGGTGCAGGTAGTACAGGTCGATTACCTCGACGCCGAGGCGCCGTAGGCTGGCATCGCAGGCGGCGTGGACGTGTTCGGGCCGCCCGTCTACGCCATCGGGATCCGCCGGATCACCGACGAAGCCGAATTTGGTGGCGACCACGATCTCGTCGGTGCGGCCGGCGAACACCCGGCCGAGTAATCGCTCGTTGTGTCCCGCGCCGTAGCGGTCCGCGGTATCGAAGAACGTCACGCCGAGGTCGAAGGCGTGCCGCAGCACGGCGGCACCCCGGTCGTCGTCGCGCGGCCGGGCGGACAGGCTCATACAGCCGTAGCCGAGTCGCGACACCATCAACTCGCTCGTTCCCAGGGGCACCTGCTCCATCGCCATCGGTCCATCCGTCCACTCGGTCGGCGAGCGCCTCGCAGTTCGAACACGGGACACTAGGTCGTCGCGAGCCTGCCGCAGCAGTGCCGCGTCTTGGATAGTGGGCCAGATCGGCGGCTGCCGGCTCAGGCGGGCGCGGACAGCCGTTCCGGCCCGGACCGCCGGGCGGGCGTCCAGCCCAGCCTGCGGTGGATCTCCGCCGCCGCCGACATCAACGGCCGCTCGGCGCTCTTCAACCGCCTGCTGTCCGGCAACGTGGCGGCCGATGCGGAGATGGCGGCGACGATCTTGCCGGTGTGGTTCCAGACCCCGGTGGCCACCGAAGCGACGCCGAGGCAGGACTCTTCGCGCTCGCCGGCGAGCCCGCGGTCCCTGATGCGTTCCAGTTCGGTGAACAGCCGGCGCGGCTCGACGATGGTGTGCGGGGTGAATCGGGCGAGTGGCTCGCGCAGGTAGCGCTCGATCACCGAAGGCCGCGCGTAAGCCAGCAGCACCTTGCCCGCCGCGGTCGCGTGCAACGGCGCGCGCTGCCCGACGCGGATGGGGATGTCGGTCTGCCGGTGATAGACCTTCTCGAGGCACAGCAGGTCGTTGCCTTCCCTGGCGGCCAGGAAGGTGGGCAGCGCGACCTCGGCGGAGAGCCGTTCCAGCGGTTGGGTGCACTCGTCGTGCAGCCGCCGCCGCAGCGGGGCGTAGGACCCGAGTTCGAACAGCCGCAGGCCGAGGCGGTACTGCCCGTCCTCGTTGGCTTCCAGCACGCCCGCGAGCCGCAGCGTCACGAGTAGCCGGTGCGTGCTTGCCCGGGGCGCTCCCAGCAGCCGAGCCGCTTCGCCGGCGCCGAGCAGTGGCCGTTCCGAGAAAAGTGCGAGCAGGTCGAAGGCCTTCAGAACGGTCGTGGACGGCGGTGTCGTCATCAGACGCCGCCTCCTTCCTCGCGTAGCCCCCAGCGGTGGACGAATCCTTGCTTGCGGTCCTTTGGTCTTACCATTCTACCCCCGATTTTGCAAGGTTTCTGGCGGTGCCGCATCGCTACCGTGACCTGGAGGGTTAGGCAAAATTCACCCCGGCCGGGGGAGCCGGTCGGCGGCTAGGAGGGATTGACACCCCTGGTGCAGCCTGGTGATCCTGTGCGGATCGGTACACCCGGCAAGGAGGGCTCCGGTATGGATTCGAGTGCCGCTCGATGAGCGTCGTGGACGAGACTCACTGCTGGGACGATGTGATCGGTGCCGACGAGCGGCTCATCGCGGCGCAATACCAGTCCGACCGCGTGCCGGGCAGCCGCCCGGCGCTGCTGCTGATCGACTGCTATCGCAAGGTCTTCGGCGATGTGCCGCAGCCGCTCGCGGATGCGATCGAGGCGTTTCCCGCCACCTGCGGTCTCGCGGCGTGGCGGGCGCTCGGCCCGCTCGAACAACTGCTGCGAACCGCACGTGAGGCGGACGTGCCGGTGCTCTACACGACAGGACAGCGACGCGCCGAGGCGCGTTTCGGTGCCACCACGCGGCGGGCGCGGACACCGGGGGAGGACGAGGCCGCCGGCTACGAGATCGTCGCGCCGCTCGCGCCTCGAGCGGGCGAACTGGTGATCGACAAGAGCCGAGCCAGCGCCTTCTTCGGCACTCCGTTGTCGACTTGGCTGCGGCAACTCGATGTGGACACGCTGGTGATCGGCGGCGAAACCACGAGCGGATGCGTCCGTGCCAGCGTCGTGGACGCCTATTCGCACGGGTTCGAGATCGTGCTCGTCGAGGACGCCACGTTCGACCGAAGCGAACTCTCGCACAAGGTGAACCTCTTCGACATGCACCTCAAGTACGCGTCCGTGCGCAGGCTGGACGCGGCGCTGGACTACCTGAGAAGCCCGGGATCCCCGGATGGTTAGCGACGGACCGGCCGTCGTGTGTGGAAGTCGGTGCCCCCGCACGTTTCAGCACTCACGACCCCAGCAGGTGAGTCGTGAGTGCTGAAGCGTGTCCATGCAAAGAGTTTCACGCACGAGCGAAGCTCGGAGCCGCAGCGCCCTGGTTCGCGTCGAGCTTGCGTCCCATGAGATCGAACCTGTGTCCATTTAGTGAGACAAGGGCTTCCCCGGCGGGCCGGTCGCACTCGTAGGTTCATCGCAGCGGCCAGCATTTCTCACCAGGAAGGGTCGACTTGTTCCAGACGTTCTTCCAAAGCCTGCTTGAGGTTCTCCAACCGGAGACCATGCTGATCATGCTGGCTGGGATCGCCATCGGCTTCGTCGTCGGGGTGCTGCCCGGCCTCGGCGGGTCGGTCACGCTCGCGCTCATGCTCCCGTTCGTCTTCGACATGGAGCCGGTGCAGGCATTCGCCTTCCTGCTGGGCATGTGGGTCGTGACGGCGACAACGGGGGACATCACGTCGGTGCTCTTCGGCGTGCCCGGCGAGGCGACTTCGGCGGCGACGGTCTTCGACGGGTATCCGATGACCAAACGCGGCGAAGCGGGCCGGGCGCTGGGGGCGGCATTGCTCTCCTCGACGCAGGGCGCGCTGCTCGGTGCGTTCTTCCTCGCGCTGTCGGTCCCCATCCTGCGGCCCATGGTGCTCGCCTTCGGCCCGCCCGAGTTCCTCATGATGACGCTGCTCGGGTTGACCTTCGTGGTCGCGCTGTCCGGCCGGAACGTCCTCAAGGGCTTCCTCATGGCAGCCTTCGGGATGCTGGTGGCGCTGGTCGGCATCGACCCGCAGGAGGGCGTACCGCGTTTCGCGTTCGATCAGCTCTACCTGTGGGACGGCATCGACCTGGTCCCCCTGGTCATCGGCCTGTTCGCGGGTGCCGAGGTCCTGCAGCTGATGCTCAGTAAGACCTCGATCGCCGATAAGACGATGGCGAAGGAGATCTCGGGCATCGGGCAGGGCGTCCGCGACACGTTCCGGCACTGGTCGGTGGTCGTCCGTTCCAGCGCGATCGGCATCGTCATCGGCATCATCCCGGGGATGGGCGGCAGCGTGTCGCAGTTCATCGCATACGGGCACGCGCAGCAGACGTCCAAACACCCGGAGCAGTTCGGCAAGGGCTCGATCGAGGGCGTGCTCGCCGCGGGCGCCAACAACAACGCGAAGGACGCGGGCTCCCTCATCCCCACCATCGCGTTCGGGATTCCCGGCAGCGTCGGGGCCGCGGTGCTGCTCGGGGCGTTCATGATCACCGGGCTGAACCCCGGCCCCGAGATGCTGACGACGAACCTCAACGTCACGTTCTCCATGGTGTGGATCATGGTGCTGGCGAACATCGTCGCGGTGGCCGTCGCGTTCCTGCTCATCCGCCAGCTCGTCAAGCTCACCTACATCCCCGGTACCTGGCTGGTGCCCTTCCTGTTGATCCTGCTGGGGATCGGTGCCTTTACCGCGAGCAACAACATCAATGACATCTTCGTCATGCTCGGTGCGGCAGTGCTCGGGGTGGTCGCGATTCATTGGGACTGGCCCCGGGTCCCGTTCCTGCTCGCCGTGGTCCTCGGTGGACTGGCCGAGCGCTACCTGTTCCTGTCCTACTCGCTGCATGAGTGGTTCTGGCTGACCAAGCCGTCCGTGCTCGTACTGGCCGCGCTGATCATCTTCATCGCGGTGTGGCCGTATGTTCGATCCGCGCGAGGGCGCGGGAAGAAGCCGGTGCCGGCTCCCGTCGAGCAGCCCGACGATGACCTGACCAAGGTCGGAAAATGAGGGATAGGACGATGGTGGCCCGCACGGCTCGGCCGGTACCCGCGGTGCGCGCCGGTGACGTCGTGATCGCGCTGTTTCTGCTGGCGGTGTTCGTCTTCGCCTATCTGCACGCGCAGGAGTGGCCGTTCCGGACCAGGTTCTTCCCGGAACTACTCGCCGCGGCCGGGATCGCGTTCGCGGTGATCAAGCTCGCGGGGTTCGGCTTGCAGGCGTATCGACATCGGCAGTGGGCTCGGCAGGCCGGTGATGAAACCGACGAGCAGGCGGACGAGCAGGCCGATGAACACAGCATCGAGTACGTCTTCGGCACCGCGGGTGGCCGGGCATGGCTGGCCGCGCTGGCCTGGGTGACGGTGTTCTTCACTTCGCTGCTCGTGTTCGGGGTGTTCATCACCGTGCCGCTGTTCACGCTGGCCTATCTCAAGATCGCCGGTTCGGCCGGCTGGCTCGGCTCGGTGATCTATGCCGCAGTGGCGGGTGGCCTGCTGTGGTTCGTCTGCGGCGAGCTGCTGGCCGTACCGATGCCCGCGGGCATCTTCTAACCGTTAGGAGCTCTTCGTGTCGGACCGCAAGCACCAGTCCCGGTTTCTCTTCGCGCTGCTCGGCGTAGTGGCCCTGTTCGCCACCGGCTGCGACAGCGCGGGGACCTCCACCGAAGCGGCGGGCGGTGGTGGCGGCGACTGTTCGATGTTCGAAGGCGAGACGGTGAAGCTGGTCGTGCCGTACAGCCCCGGCGGCGGCTACGACGCTTACGCGCGCATGGTCGCGCCGCACCTCGCCAAGGAGCTCGGCGGCAAGGTCGTCATCGAGAACCAGGACGGCGCCGGTGGCCTGCTCGCGATCAACAACCTCATGGCAGCCGAGCCGGACGGCACGCGGCTGGCGATCATGAACGGTGTCGGCGTCGCCGGTGGCGCACTGGCCGACGCCGAAGGCGTGCGGTTCGATCTCCAGGATCTGTCCATGATCGGACGGGTGGCCGAACAGAAGCCGGTGTTCGTCGTCGGCGGCGGTACCGACTACAAGAGCGTGGAGGATGTCCAGGCCGGGAAGGGCTTCCGGTTCGCGTCCACCGGCCCCGGCGCGGCCGACTTCGTCAACGCGCAGATGCTGATACAGATCCTGGGTATCGACGGCCGCGTGGTGACCGGATTCGATGGCTCCGACGAGAGCGAGCTCGCGGTGGTGCGCGGTGATGTCGACGGCCAGACGGGCGATCTGGACAGCCGCATCGACGCGATCGAGGCCGGTGATCAGCGCCCGATGCTCGTCATCGACGCCGAGCGCGCGAAGGAACTGCCCGATGTACCCGCCATTGCCGAGCTCGACCTGGACCAGCAGGAGCAAGAGCTGACCAAGTCGCTGATCGATCTCTCCGCTTTCGGCAGGCCGATAGTGGGCCCGCCCGGGCTCCCCGAGGACCGGCTGAGCTGCCTGCGGAAAGCGCTGCAAAGCGCCGTGGAGAGTCCGAAGTTGCTCGCCGAGGCGGACAAGCAGCAGCGGCCGCTGACCTGGCTGTCCGGCGACGAGCTCGATGACCGGGTAAAGCGGCTGGCCGATGCCCCGGCGGAGTTCAAGCGGGGCTTGAAAGATGCCTACGAGCAGAAGTGAGCGGGGCGTCTCAGCAAGTGGGCGCGGCCGATTGCCGGGCTCGCTCCTCAGCCTGAATGCTGCCTGAGCAGAAGCACGACCCGGAAAGCGTTGTTCAAGGAAGGATTTCGACATGCGCCGGATATCGGAGTGTGCGGTCGTGCTGGTAGCGCTGCTGCTGGCGGCCTGCGGTGCGGAGGGCGGGCAGAGCACCAGCGACGGTGACGCCGGTAAAGCCTCGCTTGCCGGCGAGAAGATCGACCTCGTGGTGCCCTACGAACCAGGTGGTGGTTACGACATCTACGCCAGGCTGCTCGCGCCCTATCTCGAGAAATGTCTCGACGCCACGGTCGTGGTGAAGAACGAGCCGGGCGCCGGTGGCCTGCTGGCCGCGTCGAAGACCTTCGTCGCGCCGCCCGACTCGCTGCGCACCGTGCTGACCAACACCGTGGGACTGGTCAGCGCGCAGCTGGCGGAAGCAGAAGGCGCCAGCTTCCAAGCCGAGAAGTTCTCGTGGCTGGGCCGGGTCTCGGCCGAGCCCAATGTGCTGGTGGTCGCCTCCGACAGCAAGTTCGGCAGCTTCGAGGATCTGCTCAAGGCCACCGACGAGGTCCGGTTCGTCGCGACCGGTCCTGGCAGCAACGAGTACGTGAATTCGACGGTGCTGCCAGAGATCTACGGCTTCCCGGCGAAGACCGTGACCGGGTTCGAGGGATCCGATGCCGCGCGTGCAGCGGTGCTCTCGGGTGACGCGGATGCGCACATCTTGCCGCTGGACAGTCAGATGAAGGCCATCAAGGCGGGCGATGTCAAACCGTTGCTGGTGATCGCGAATGAGCCACACGATGCCTTGGCGGACGTGCCAACGGTCGCCGACTTCCCACCGCGACAAGGGCAAGAAGGCACCCTCGACGCCCTGATCAAGCTCTCCGATACCGGGCGCTCACTGGCCGGGCCGCCCGAGATGCCCCCCGATCAGCTCGCGGCATTGCGGGAAGGGCTCGGCTGCGCCATCGAGAACGAGGAACTGCTCGCCAAGGCGGAAAAGCAGGAACGCGACGTCGACCCGTTGACCGGCGACGAGACGGTGAAGGTGGTCGACGAGGCACTGGGCGCACCGCCCGAATTCACCGAACTCATCAAAGAGTAAGGACACACCAATGTTACGACTGCGAAAAGGGCATGGCCGTTTCGTGGGCTTGCTCGCGGTGCTGGCGGTAGCTACCAGCGCCTGCTCGAGCGGAGCCGGTCAGTCCACTGCGGACGATGAGGGCGGCAAGAGCCTGGAAGGCGAGACGATCGAATTCATCGTTTCGTTCAGTACCGGGGGTGGTTACGACACCATCGCTCGCGCCATCGCGCCGTTCCTCGAGAAGGAACTCGGTGCCACCGTGATCATCCAGAACCAGGACGGCGCGGGCGGGCTGCTGGCGGCGAACCAGGTCTTCTCGGCCAAGCCGGACGGCAAGACGATCGGGTTCTTCGCCGGCCAGGGCATCGCGGGCGCCTCGCTGGCAGGCGCCGAAGGGGTGAAGTTCGACCTGGAGAAGTTCTCCTACGTCGGCAGGCTCTCCGCCGAAACCCGCGTGATGGTCGCCAGCCCGAAGAGCGAGTACAAGACGATCGAGGAAGCCCGTAGCGGCACCGGCGTTGACTTCGCCAGCGCGGGCGTCGGTGCCGCCGACAACCTCGACGCCGCGGTGCTGTACTCCGTGCTGGGCATCGACGGCCGCATCGTGACCGGCTTCGAAGGCTCGAAGGAAACCGGCCTTGCCATCACGAAAGGCGACGTCGACCTCGGCAGCGGCACGGTGTCGTCGAGGTTGTCCGGCATCAAGGATGGCGACTTCCGGCCGTTGCTCGTCGTCGGTGCCGAGCGGGAGGAAAGCCTGCCTGACGTTCCTATCTTGGCGGAGCTCGAACTGGACGCCGAGAACAAGGAGTTGGCCGAGGCGCACCTGAACCTGCAGAACATGGGGCGCATGGTGTGGGCGCCACCGGGCGTGCCGGCACGCACCCTCGCCGCGTTGCAGGACGCCTTCGATGCCGCGAGTAAGGACCCGGAGTTCCTGGAGAAGATGGAGCAGGCGGACGAGGCCGTCGACTTCACGCGCGGCGATGCTGCCAAGAAGGTCGCCGCGGACGTCCTGGCCGCGCCCGAGCAGTACAAGGCGCTGCTGAAGAAGGCGTTCCAAGAGAAGTAACGGGGAGCCGAAGGTGGCCTCGGGTGCCTATTTGGCGCCCAAGGCCACCTTCGGCACCCTCATGCGATGCCCGAAGTGGGTTGAAGGCATGTCTCTATGCTCGGTATAATGGTATAACCTTAAGTCCGGGTGTACGGAACCGAAGCGCCATCACTGGGCAGCATGGGAAAGGCAGGACGGCGATGCTCCAACACAAGATCAACGAGCTTCTCACCCAAACCGGGCCTGGGACGCCGATGGGCGCACTGTTCCGTCAGTACTGGCTGCCCGCGCTGCTCGCTGAGGAGCTTCCGGAGAACGACAGCTCGCCGGTGCGGGTCAAGCTACTCTCCGAGCGGCTGATCGCCTTTCGCGACAGCGAGGGCCGGTACGGGCTGATCGATGAGTTCTGCGCGCACCGTGGTGTGTCCCTGTGGTTCGGGCGCAACGAGGAATCCGGGCTGCGCTGCACGTACCACGGGTGGAAATACGACGTCACCGGGCAATGCGTCGAGGTGCCTTCCGAGCCGGACGAGCGACAGAGCTCGCTGTGTCGCAAGATCAAGCTCAAGAGCTATCCGCTTGTCAAGGTCGGCGACGTCCTCTGGGCTTACCTGGGAGATCCGGCTACCACCCCTGACCTGCCGGAGTGGGAGTTCGCCAGGGTGCCTGCCGATCAGACCTACACCTCGAAGCGCTGGCAGGAGTGCAACTGGCTGCAGGCGCTGGAAGGCGGCATCGACTCCAGCCACGTTTCCTGGCTGCATTCCGGTGGGCTGAAAAGCGATCCCCTGTTCAAAGGCGCCCAGGGCAACAAGTACAACCTTGCCGACAAGAAGCCGTTCTTCGAGGTGGTCGAGGGCGATGGTGGCCTGTTCATCGGCGCCCGGCGCACCGCCGAGGACGGTCATTACTACTGGCGCATCACGCCCTGGGTGCTGCCGAACTTCACGATGATCCCGCCGCGTGGTGATCACCCGATTCACGGCCACTTCTGGGTGCCGATCGACGACGAGAACTGCTGGGTGTTCAGTTTCGACTATCACGCCGCCCGCCCGCTCAAAGCGGAGGAACTCCAGGCGATGAAGGACGGGCATGGCGTGCACAACGAGTACGTCCCCGGCACCTTCCGGCCGTTGCAGAACAAGGACAACGACTACCTGATGGACCGCGAAGCGCAACGGCGCGGCGACACCTACTCGGGGGTCAAGGGCATAGCGATGCAGGACGCATCGCTGCAGGAGAGCATGGGGCCGATCGTGGATCGGACCAAGGAGAAACTGGTCTCCACCGACAGCGGCATCATCATGGCAAGGCAGAAGCTGCTCAAGGCGGTAGACGCGCTGCGCGACGGGGGAGTGCGGCCACCAGGCGTGGACACCGAGCATCACAAGGTGCGCTCGGCGTCGGTCGTGCTGCCCGCGGACCAGCCCTTCATCGACAGCAGCCGTGAAGCCCTGACCGTCCGCCCTGGTATGCCGCACGCGTCGGTGTGATCATGCAGCGTCAACCGACCTTGTTGAACGGCTGCGCCATGGCGGCGACGGCGGCCGAGGCACGCTTCCGGATCGACCATCCGGAGCCGAAGGCCCGCAACTCGCGGATCATCGCCCTCGACGAGCATGCCGCCGCGATCGTCCGGCGGCTCGGTCATCAGCAGTGGCGTGGCGGCCACTTCCTGGTCTTCGACGATGCCGTGCTGGCAGGCGGCGGCAACGGGCTGGCGGCCGACGCCACGCTACGGGCCTCCGACGGGTCGGTCGTGCTGCTCAGTGACGAGCTCGACGGCGCCGACGTGGTCGTGGTGATCGCGACGGCGCAAGCCAGTGCGACGGCGGCTTCGATCATCGGCGACGCCTGTGCGTTACGGCGGATCATGTCCGCGGGCCTGGTCGTCACCGGTGCGGCGCCGGTCGACGATGCGGTGTCGGCGCTGCGGCCCAACGCCATGGTGCTGCTGGTCTTGGCCGACGAGAACGACATTCCCCCGATACTCACCGCGCTGCGGGTCTAACTGATAGGGGCAACCACCGATGCACGAGAAGGCCACGATTCCGTTACTGCAGCGGATGAAGCGCGATGGGCGAAAGATCGTGGCGGTGGTGGCCTGGGACTACCAGCTGGCCAAGATCGTGGACCGGGCCGGGGTGGACATCGTTTCGGTCGGCGACTCGGTCGGCGTGAACCTGTGGGGCCACGCCAATCCGCTGGAAGTGACGATGGAGCAGATGCTCGTCGTCGGCAAGGCCGTCCGGCGCGGTGTGCGGCGGGCGCTCGTCAGCGTCGACTTTCCGTTCGGCCCGCTGCAAGAAGGGCCGGACAGCGCGGTGCGGGCCGCCATCCGGCTGGTCAAGGAGGCCGGCGCCGATCTGGTCAAGCTCGATGGCGCCGCCGACTTTCCCGAAGCGGTCACCGCGGTGGTCCGGGCGGGCATCCCGGTGTGGGCGCAGTTCGGCATCACGCCGCAGACCGCGCTGCGTTACGGCATGGAGTACGAGGCGATGTCGGCGCCCGGCGCCCAGGTGCCGGTGGAGCTCACCGACGACCTCGTCGCGGAAGCGAAACTGTTGCAGCAGGCGGGCGCTTCGCTGCTCAACTTCACCAATTCCGGCCCGATCGTGGGGGCCGAGGTCGCCAAGGCCGTCTCGATCCCCGTCCTCGGCGGCTTCGGCGGCGGCCCGTGGCTGGACGGCCGGGTCCGGATGGGTCATGCCGCCATCGGCTACGCCGAATCCACGGTGGACAAGCAGCCGGAGACCTATGCCAACGTCGCCCAGATCGCGCTGGACGCGATCACCGCATACGCCGACGACGTGCGTGCCGGGCGCCAGATCAAGGGCGGGATCCCCGTTCCCCTCAAGTGACGCCCCGTAATGCCGAGCCGACCGACTGGAAGGAGAGTGCCGTGCCTACCGCCGATATTGACGGGATCACCACTCGATTCGAGGTGGCGGGCTCCGGGCCGCCGCTACTCATGTTCTCGCCGGGCGGGTTCAACTCGACGCTGGAGAACTGGACAGCGCTGGGGATCTACCGCCGTCTCAACCTGCTTGATCACCTGACGAAGCACTACACCTGCATCAGCTTCGACCGCCGTGAGTCGGGCCGGTCCGGTGGCCGGGTCGAGCGCATCACCTGGGCCGATTACGCCGCCCAGGGCAAGGGATTGCTCGATCACCTCGATATCGACCGGGCGCACCTCATCGGTGGCTGCGCCGGTTGCTCGGTGCTCGTCGCGTTCGGCGTGAACCATCCGGAGCGGGTCGGCGGCCTGGTGATGTTCTCCCCGGCGGGCGGCGCGAAGTACCGGATGAAGCAACACGATCGCTTCTTTGAGCACCTGGCCTACGTGTCGCAGCACGGGTTGGCGGAGGTGGTTTCGCTGGCCACCGAGTCCGAGAAGTCCTTCACTCAGGACCCTCGCGTCGGCCCCTGGGTGAATGTCATCCGCGCCGACGGCGAATTCGCGAAGGCCTACGCCGAGCACGATCCTCAGCGATACCAGCTCATCGTCAGCGGGATGTCCCGGTTGCTCTTCGACCGGGACACCGTGCCGGGAGCCGAACCCGAGGACCTGTTGCGCCTCGACATTCCGACGCTCATCGTCCCCGGCCATGACGACTCACATGCGACCTCGGCCGCGCGATACCTCGAGGAATGCCTCCCGCTCGCGGAGTACTGGGATGTGCCGGTCAGCGAGCAGACCGAAGCGACCGTCCCGGACCGCATCCTCCAGTTCCTCGATGCCGTAACGGAACGGGAGGGCGCATGGTGATCAGCGCCATTGACGTCCATGTGCATGTCCACGATGCCCGGGCCCGCAAGCTGCGCGGGCCGGAGGCCGAGCGGCAGTTCCAAGAGCGCGCCGCCTACTTCAAGCGGGACGCGAAGGCGCTGTCGGTGGACGATCAGGCGCAGCAGTATCGCGAGCGCGACATGATGGCCGTGCTGATGAACGGCACCGACGAGACGATCACCGGCATCCCGGCCATCCCCAACGACTTCATCGCGGAGGCGGTCGGCAACCACCCCGACGCCTTTCTGGGATTCGGCATCGTCGATCCGTGGCAGGGCGCGATCGCGCGCCGGGAGATTCGGCGCTGTAAGGAACTGGGGCTGCACGGCATCGGTGAGTTCAACCCGGCGCGCCAGCACTTCTTCCCCAACGACACCCGGTTCTATCCGCTGTGGGAAGAGGCCGAGGCTCAGGGCCTGCCCGTGTTGTTCCATAGTGGATACGCCGCGGCGGGCTCCGGTAGGCCGGGAGGCCGGGGCGTCAAGCTCAAGTACACCCAGCCGATCTACCTCGACGACGTGGCGGCGGACTTTCCCGACCTCACGATCATCAGCGCTCACCCCTCGTGGCCGTGGACAGCGGAGAGCCTGGCGATCGCCCGGCACAAAGCCAACTTCTACATCGACCTTTCGGGCTGGGCGCCCCGGTACTTTCCCGCCGAGCTGGTCCAGCAGGTCAACACCCTGTTGCAGGACAAGGCGCTGTTCGGCTCCGACGCGCCGTCGCTGTCACTGGACCGTTGGCTACGCGAGTTCGAGGAGCTCGACATCAAGCCCGACGTCCGGCGCAAGGTGATGCTGGACAACGCGCGGAAGCTGTTCGGCGTATGAGCGATGCGATGCTGCCGCTGAGCGATGTGCGCGTGCTGGACCTCGGCCAGTACATCACCGGCCCGTGCGCGACCGCGCTGCTGGCGGAAATGGGCGCCGACGTCATCAAGGTGGAGCCACCTGCCGGCGGCGATCCGTTCCGGGCATGGGAAAGCGGCGGGTTGAACGCGACCTTCGTTGCCTTCAACCGCGGTAAACGCTCCGTGGTCCTCGACCTGAAATCCGAGGCGGGCAAACAGCATCTGTTCGATCTCGTCGCGACCGCGGACGTGCTCGTGGAGAACTTCCGCCCTGGCGTGATGGCGCGACTGGGCATCGAATACGACACGCTCAAGCAATACAACCCCCGGCTGGTGCTCTGCAGCATCACCGGGTTCGGCAGCAGCGGACCCGCCAAGGACCTGCCCGCCTACGACGGCGTTGCCATGGGGTACAGCGGCCTCGCCGGGCTGCTGATGGACCCGCACGATCCGCAGGTCCGGGGACCGGCGATGGCCGACGCGATCACCGGTCACACCGCGGCTTTCGCGACGCTGGCGGCATTGCACGATCGGCATCGGACGGGCGCGGGGCAGCACATCGAGGTGACAATGCTGGGGGCGCTGGCGCATTTCCTGCACTCCGCGGTGTCGAAGCAGATCGTCGAAGGGCGAGCCGAGAACCCGTATACCCGGGTGCATTCCTCGCAGGCACACGCGTTCGCCACCGCGGACGGCACGGCCTTGCTCATCCATCTGTCGTCGCCGCCGAAGTTCTGGGAAGGACTGTGTGACGCCGTCGAACGCCCCGATCTGCTGAGCGACCCACGGTTCACCACGCGGGCGGATCGGCGCGATCACTACGACGACTTGCACGAGGAGCTCCGGCCGATCTTCGCGACGCGGGACCGCGACTGGTGGCTCAGCAGGCTGCAGCACTGCCGGGTTCCGTGCGCGCCGGTCAATGGCATCGCGGACATGCTCGCCGACAAGCAGCTGCGGCACCTCGGCATCATCGACGTCGTCGAGGATCCCGACGCCGGCCCGATGCCGCGGATCCGCCCGCCGGTGCATTTCAACGGTGCGGTGCTGCCCGCGAGACCACGGGCGCCGTATCTGGGCGAGAACACCCAGGAGGTGCTGGCCCAGCTGGGCGCGCACGGTCAGGAGAAGCCATCCGGATGAAGCAGATCAAGTTCGTCGACACCACGATCCGGGACGGCCAGGCCAGCCTCTGGGCGATGAACATGCGCACCCGGCACATGCTGCCCGCGATGCCGTATCTCGACGCCGCCGGTTTCGACAGCATGGAGTTCATCGCCACCGGGAGCCGCCTGAAGAAGTTCGTGCGGCACCTCAAGGAAAATCCGTGGGACTGGATCAACCAGGGCGCGGCAGCCGCCCAGCACACGCCGCTGCGCTGGCACGGCCCCATCGACGGGCCGAGCATGAGCGGGCGAGTGCCTCCCGAGGTCGGCGAACTGCTGATAGCCAAGGCCGTCGACCGTGGCATCCGCTACACGCGTACCGGCAACAACTGGAACGACTTCTCGGCGATGGGCCTGCAGCTCGAGCGGTTCGAGCGGCTCGGGATGACCCCGGTCATCAACCTGATGTACTCGGTCTCCCCGCGCCACACCGACGACTACTTCATCGCCAAGACCAAGGAAGTCGCGGCGCTGAACCCGTACCGGCTGTGCTTCAAGGACGTCGGCGGTCTGTTGACCCCGGATCGGGCGCGTGAGCTGCTGCCCAAGGTGATCCAGGCGGCGGGCGACATCCCGTGGGAGTTCCACGGGCACTGCAACAACGGCCTGGGCCCGCTCAACGCGATCGAGGCGGTCAAGGCCGGGGTGGAGTACGTCCATACCGCCGTGCCGCCGCTGGCCAACGCGAACTCGCAGCCGTCGGTCTACAACGTCGCGCGGAACCTGCGGGAACTCGGCTATGACGCAGCGATCGACGAAGAGGTGTTGCGGCCGGCGGGCGCGCACTTCGAGTTCATCGCCAGGCGGGAAGGCTTCCAGCTCGGCGCGCCGTACGAGTACGACGAACGTCTTTATCGGCACCAGGTTCCGGGCGGGATGATCTCCAACCTCCGGTACCAGTTGCAGCTTGCCGGAGCCGACGACCGGCTCGAGGAGGTGCTCGAGGAGACCGGGCGGGTGCGTGCCGAGTTCGGCTACCCGATCATGGTGACCCCGCTGTCGCAGTTCGTCGGCAGCCAGGCGGCGATCAACGTGATCGTGGGTGAGCGTTACCGCCAGGTCACCGACAAAACGATCGAGTACGCCCTCGGGCTGCATGGCGGCGAAGAAGCGTTGAGCGGGATGGACCCCGATGTTCGTGACAAGATCCTCGATCGGCCGCGCGCCAGGGAGATCGCGGGCGAGCAGCCATCGCCGCCGACCCTGGCCGAGCTTCGGCAGCGCTACGGGCGTGGCGTCAGCGACGAGGATCTGATCTTGATGGCGATCGTCGGCGACGACGCGGTCGATGTGGTGGGCCGGGCGAACGACAAGCGAGCCCACCTCACCTCGGACCGGCCGCTGGTGCAGCTGATCCGGGAGCTCGCGGTGGGTCGCACCCATCGGTTCATCTCGATCGAACGAAACGGCTTCTCGCTGAGGATGCGGAAGGGATCGGGCCATGGAACTCACCCATGAGGACGTGCTGAACATCCTGGAACTGCTCGAAGGTTCCGACGTCGAGTATCTGGAGTTGGCAGCGGGTGGCACGAAGCTCATCGCCGACCGCAACGGCGCCGGGCCCGGGATTCGCACGGCCACCGGCGAACGCCCGTCGGCGGAGCCCCCTCCGGTCGCCGCTCCTGATTCGGAAGACGTTGCCACGCAACCGGAATCACCGCAGGTCGGCCCCGGCCTCGTGACCGTCACCGCCCCGGTGGTCGGCGTCTTCTACCGTTCGCCCGAACCTGGTGCGCCGCCGTTCACCGAGGTCGGCGAATCGGTGGCGGAAGACAGCACGGTGGGCCTGGTCGAGGTGATGAAAATGTTCAACGGCGTCACGGCGGGCGCGAGCGGCCGGGTGACGGAGATCTTCGCCGAGAACGGCGCCTTCGTCGAGTTCGGCGAGCCATTGCTGACGATCAGACCGGAGAGTGCGGCGTGAGGATCGGCCGCGTGCTGATCGCCAACCGCGGTGAGATCGCCGAACGCATCGTGCGAGCCTGCCGCACGCTCGGCATCGAATCCGTCGTCGCGGTCTCGGCGGCCGATAAGGACAGCCTCGCGGCACAGCGGGCGGACCGAGCAGTCTGCATTGGACCGGCCCAGGTAAGCGAGAGTTACCTGAACCAGGACGCGTTGCTCGCCGCGGCGCTGGGCACCGGAGCGGACGCGATCCACCCTGGTTATGGGTTCCTGGCTGAGAATCCGGCGTTCGCCGACGCCTGCGAGCGCCACGGCGTGACCTTCGTTGGGCCGCGGGGCGAGACGGTCCGGACGATGGGGAACAAGCTGGCCGCGCGCGAGGTGGCCGAGCGCTACGGCGTTCCTGTCGTACCCGGCTCCGCGCACATCGCACGCTACGAGGACGCGGTCAAGATCGCCGGGGACATCGGCTATCCGGTGCTGTTCAAGGCGGCGGCGGGTGGCGGCGGCCGCGGTATTCGGATCGTGCATGGCCCAGATGAACTGCGCAGCACGTTCGAACATGCCAGCGCGGAGGGGGCGGCCGCGTTCGGCGACGGCGCGCTCTACCTCGAACGGTATGTCGCGGCGGCTCGCCACATCGAGGTGCAGGTTTTCGCCGACCGCCACGGCAACGTGCTGCATCTCGGCGAGCGGGACTGCTCGATGCAGCGTCGCTACCAGAAGATCGTCGAGGAGGCGCCCGCGGCGTTGATCCCCGAGGAGGCGCGGGCTTCGCTCTCCGAGTCCGCAGCCGTCCTGACCAAGGGCATCGACTATGAGAACGCGGGCACGGTCGAGTTCCTCTACGACGAGGACCGTGGCGAGTACTACTTCCTCGAAATGAATACCCGCATCCAGGTGGAGCACCCGGTCACCGAGGAGATCACCGGGCTCGACCTGGTCGCGATGCAACTCCAGGTCGCTGCCGGTGACCCGCTTCCCGTGACACAAGACGAAGTGCGCTTTACCGGGCATGCGATCCAGTGCCGGATCACCGCGGAGTCACCGGAGAACGGCTTCCGGCCCGCCCCCGGGCGGATCGTGGACTGGCGGCCACCGGAGGGGCCCGGCTGCCGGGTCGACACCCACTGCCACGACGGGTATCTGGTGCCGCCCTTCTACGATTCGCTGCTCGCCAAGCTGATCGTGCACGGGCGTGACCGGGCGGAGGCGACCGAGCGCATGCGGGTGGCGTTGCGGCGGTTCAAGGTCACCGGCATCGACACCAACATCGACTTCCTGGCGTTCCTGACCGCGCATCCCGACTTCGCCGACGGCCGGTTCACCACGAGCTGGGTCGAGCGGCAGCTGAGTGATCGTTGAAAGGAGAGCCCTTGCCTCGCTATCGGGTCACGGTCGATACCGGCGGTACCTTCTCTGACTTCGTCGTCTTCGATGAGGACAGCGGCGCGTATCGAGTCCTCAAGGTGCCGTCCACACCGGACGATCCGGGCCGCGCCGTGCTGGATGGCCTTGACGCACTGGCCGAACAGGGTGTGCTGCCCGCGGAGATCGGCTACTTCTCGCACGGCACGACGGTCGCGACCAACGCATTGCTCGAAGAGCGGGGTGCTCGCGTCGGCCTCGCGGTCACCGCGGGCTTCCGGGGGATCTACGAGACGATGGAGCAGAGCAGGCCGTACGGCCCCGCGGTGTTCGATCTCGGTTACGACAAGCCGCGGCTGCTCGCACCGGCGCGCCGAACGGCGGAGATAACCGAACGCATCGGCCCGAAAGGCGAGGTCCGGGCCGAACTGGACGAGCAGTCGGTCGCCGATGCCATCGCGCTCTTCGAAGCCGAAGGGGCCGAGTCGGTGGCGATCTGCCTGCTGTTCTCGTTCATGAACCCCGATCACGAGCAGCGGGTGCGTGCCGCGTTCGAAGCCGCGCATCCGGAGTGGTGGGTGTCGACCTCCAGCGAACTGTTACCCCAGATCCGGGAGTACTACCGGCTCAGCACGGTCGTCGCCAATGCCTACGTCTCGCCCGTCCTGGGACGCTACGTCCAGCACTTGGCGCAGCGGCTCGACGAGCGTGAGATCGCGCCGTCACGGCGGTTCACCATGCAGTCCAATGGTGGCTCTTCGCCGTTTCACAGCACGCCATCGCGCGCGGTGGGCACGATCCTGTCCGGTCCGGCGGGCGGCGTGACCGCGGGTAGTGCACTGGCCGCGGCGGCGGGCATCCATAACGTCATCACGTTCGACATGGGCGGCACCAGCTGCGACGTCGCGCTCATCCAGGACGGCGAGCCGGTGATCACCGATCGCAGCAAGATCGGCGGTCGCGACATCGCGGTACCGATGCTCGACATCAACACGGTGAGCGCGGGGGGAGGGACGCTGGCCGCGGTGGACGCGCACGGCGCGTTGCACGTGGGGCCGCAGAGCGCGGGCGCGGTGCCGGGTCCCGCTTGCTACGGCCGAGGCGGCGACCGGCCCACGGTGACCGACGCCGACGTCGTGCTCGGATACCTCAGCCCCGGCGAACTGCTCGGTGGCGCGATGAGCATCGACGCCGGCGCTGCCCGCCAGGCGATCGACACTCACCTCGCCCAGCCGCTGGGTATCGACGTTCTCCGCGCCGCGGATGGCGTGGTCAAGATCGTCAATGTGAAGATGGCCGAGGCGATCAAGGCGATCTCCACCGAGCGCGGCTTCGACCTGCGCGAGTTCACACTCGTCGGGTTCGGCGGCGCCGGGCCGGTCCACGCGTGCCAGATCGCGCTGGACCTAGGCCTGCCCAGGCTGCTGATTCCGCCCGCGCCCGGCGCCAACTCCGCGCTGGGCCTGCTGATGTCCGACGTCAAGCACGACTATGTGCGCAGCCGTCTGGCCGACATCGACGACGTTACGCCGGACGACGTGACGAGCCTGTTCGGTGAGCTCGAGGCCTCGGCGGCGGCCCAGTTGACCGGCGAGGGATTCGGGCCGGAGGAGACGAACTTCCGCTACTTCCTGGACATGCGTTACGCGGGCCAGGGCTACGAGAACCCGGTCCCGGTCGACGGTGTGCCTGTCACGCAAGCCGATCTGGCCCGCTACCGCACCCGGTTCGACGACATCCATCGCTCGTGTCACGGGCACGCGGCGCCGGGGCAGCCGGTGGAGATCGTGAACTACCGGATCGAGGCGATCGGGCTGGTTCCTCGGCTGGACCTGGCGCGCCTCGACGCCGCCGAAGGCCCGGTCGAGGATGCCTGTACCGGCACGAGGGAGGCGTTCTTCCCGGCCGAGGACGGCGGACTGACGACCGTCGCCGTCTACGACCGCGACAAGCTGCGGGCCGGTCACCAGTTCGCGGGGCCGGCGCTCGTCGACCAGTACGACGCCACCACGGTGGTCTGTCCCGGGCAGCTCGTCACGGTCGACTCGTTCGCCAATTTGTTGGTGGAAAGGGTGATCGAGGCATGAGCGGCCTGAGCGTTGACGCCATCACGGTCGAAGTGGTCGGGCAGAGCCTGGCCGGAGTCGTGCAGGAGATGCAGAATTCGTTGTTCTGTACCGGCTATTCGACCATCATCCGCGAGTCGCGGGACGCCAGCTGCGCCATCCTCGACCCCGCGGGGTGGGTGCTGTCGCAGTTCACCGTGCTGCCGCTGCATCTAGGTGCTTTCCCAGCGTGTGTCGCGGCATTGAACGAGTTTTACCCGGCGGACGAGCTGCGCGATGGCGACGCGTTCCTGGTGAATCACCCGTATTTCGGCGGCAGCCCGCACGCGCCGGACATGGCGGTGATTTCACCGATCATCATCGGCGGCGAGCTGTTCGGGTTCAGCGCGAGCATCGCGCACAAGAGCGACATCGGCGGGCTCGTTCCGGGCAGTAGCTCTGGTCAGGCGCGGGAGATCTTCCACGAGGGCATCATGGTGCCGCCGGTCCTCCTGTTCCGGCGGGGCGAAATGGTGCGCGAGGTCGAGACCATCCTTCGCGCGAACAGCCGCACGCCGGAGCTGGTGCTGGGCGATCTGCGGGGACAGGTGGGTGCCACGGCGCTCGGGGTGGCTCGGGTGGCCGAGCTGTGTGTGAAGCATGGCGCGGCGACGGTCGCGGCCGCCACGGAGCGGCTGTATCGGCTGACCGAGGAGCGCGTCCGAGCTGCGATCGACGGATGGCCGGACGGCGAGTACGACGGTGCCGCGTGCCTGCATAGCGAGGGCCTGGCCGGTGGGGAACCGGTGTGGGTCCGGGTCCGGGTGCGCATAGATGGCAGGCAGGCGAGCTTCGACTTCGCCGAGTCCGACGACCAGGTGAGCGGGCCGTACAACATCCGGCCGCCGCTGGTTCGCGCGGTGTGCAGCTACGCGCTGAAGTGCTTGATCGACCCGGAGCTGCCGTCGAATCAGGGGCTGACGCTGGCCGCCGAGCTGATCGTCCGTGACGGCTCGGTGGTGTCACCGAAGATGCCGGCACCGGTCAATACCTATATGCCGATCGCCAATGTCGTCGCCGAGGCGGTCTTCGAGGCGCTGGCGGCGCCGCTTCCCCGTGCGCGCATCGCCGAGTCCGGTCGCGGCGTAAGTGGCACGCTGTCGCATATCTCCCCGGAACGGCGGTACCCGCTG
Source organism: Actinophytocola sp. (assembly GCA_009379975.1). Taxonomy (GTDB): domain Bacteria; phylum Actinomycetota; class Actinomycetes; order Mycobacteriales; family Pseudonocardiaceae; genus WHSS01. The sequence goes on along the minus strand of WHSS01000008.1, from coordinate 1,566 downwards.
GTGCAGTACGAACTGCCTGCCGGGGCGGTCGGGGCGCGGGCCGACAAGGACGGGGTGTCGGCGTCGAAGGCGCACGTCGCGAACGGCACCATCACGCCGGTGGAGATCCTCGAGTCCGAGTTCCCGGTGGAGATCACGCGGTTCGAGCTGGTGCCCGACTCCGGCGGGGCGGGGCGGTTCCGCGGCGGGCTGGCCTACGTGCGGGAATACCGGATGACCGGGGAAGGGCAGTTCTCCGCGCGCGGCGGCCACCTGCGCACGCCGCCGCGCGGGAAGGATGGCGGCCTGCCCGGGACCAGTGGCGCCACCGTGGTCAATCCCGGCACGCCGGACGAGCGGCCGGTGAAAGCCGGTGACGGCAACGTGCGGCTGCGTGCGGGCGACGTGCTGCGGCGGGAGATGACCGGCGCCGGGGGCTACGGGGACCCGCTGACCAGGGATATCGACCTCGTGCTCGCCGACGTCCAAGACGGCTACGTCTCACCTGCCGCCGCTCGTGACGCGTACGGCGTGGTCGTGGTGCGGAGCGGCCACACCTGGGTCGTGGCTGAGGCCGCGACCGCCGAGCTGCGCGCCCGCCGGGCCGTGGACTGACCAAGAGGATGGGAGCACCGATGCGGTTCGAGGGAAAAGTGGCGATCGTGACCGGCGGCGGGCGCAATGTCGGCCAGGCGATCGCGCGGCGCTTGGTCGCCGAAGGGGCCGCAGTCGCCATCGTCGACCTCGACGCCGGACGTGGTGCGGCGACGGTCGCCGAACTCGATGAGCAACGCGCCGGATCGGCCCGCTTCGTGCAGTGCGATGTTTCCTCCACATCGGACGTTCAGCGGATGGTCGATGAGGTGGTCGCGGGCTTCGGCGGCGTCGACATCCTGGTCAACAACGTCGCGATCACCGACCGGGGTCACACCGTGCTCGATCTCGACGAGGACCTGTGGCACCGCGTGCTCGCCACGACGCTCGACAGCGTCTTCTTGTGCAGCAAGTACGTGGGCAGGCAGCTGGTGCGGCAGGGCAGGGGCGGCGCGATCGTGAACATCGGGTCGACCTCCGGTCATCGGGGCCGGGCCAACGCCACCGCCTACTCGGCCGCCAAGGGCGCGGTCGTCAACCTCACCCGGTCGCTCGCCACGCAACTCGGGTCGCATGGCATCCGCGTCAACACCGTGACGCCGAACAAGGTGGGATCACCGGTCGGTGAGGGCGAGGAACCCGCCGACCGCAAGCGAACCAACCTGCTCGGCCGCGGCGCTGTGCCCGAGGACATCGCGAACGCGGTGGCGTTCGTGGCCTCGGACGAGGCGGGCTTCGTGACCGCGGCGGACCTCCTGGTCGACGGCGGATCGCTCTACGGCGCGAAGTAAGCGGCTCGCGCCCTGGCCGGTCAGAAGGGCGGGTCGTCGTTGTCGGGTTCGGGTGGTTCGGGTTTTGGTGGTGGCAGCCTGGGTGGTGGTTGGGGTTCGATGATGGGGTTTCGGTGTCGGGTGTAGGTGCGGCCGGCGGGGGTGGTGATGGTGGCGACGCCGGTGTTGGTGTCGACGTGGAGGTGCCAGCCGTCGGCGTTTT
>WHSS01000114.1 GCA_009379975.1 Actinophytocola sp. | reverse complement strand
GATCGCCAAGATCGCCAACCAGCGGCTCGCCGAACTCGTCGACGAACCAGCGGTCAACGCCGAGCAACCCGCGAACGCCTGACCTCCACGGTGGATGCGCGGCAGGGCCCCGGCCCTGCTGCGCATCCACCAGCCCTTGCCTTATCCCACGAGAAAGTACTTCGATGACCCACACCGCACCCGAACACACCGACGCTCACTGGCTTGCCTTCTCCGTCCGCTTGGCGAAGGAGAACGTCGCCGCCGGTGGCGGTCCCTTCGGCGCGATCATCGTGCGCGACGGCCAGTTGGTGTCCACCGGAACCAACCGCGTCACCCGCGACAACGACCCCACCGCGCACGCTGAAGTGACCGCCATCCGGGAAGCGGGCCGCAAGCTGGAGACCTTCGACCTGACCGGGTGCGAGCTCGTCACCTCCTGCGAGCCATGCCCCCTCTGCCTCTCCGCGGCACTGTGGGCCCGCGTGGACCGGATCATCTACACCGCCGACCGCTACGACGCCGCGAAGGCCGGGTTCGACGACCTCGCCTTCTACGATCTGTTCGACACCCCGCGCGAGCAATGGACCACACCGGTGCAGGCCATCGCGATCGACAACCACACCGCGCCGTTCGACGCATGGCTGGCCAACACCGAGCGAGTCGCCTACTGAGGGGCGGGGAATCGGCGGCCGAAGTCCGGTTCACCCGGCTCGTTTGCGTAGGCACCCAAGGCCACCTTCGGCTCCCGCCGCCGGTCTCGCACACCCCTTGACATGACCCGCATCACACTGCACTCTTGGTATACCGCATACCACCATCGGCCGAGTCGAGCTCTCCGTTTCCCTGGCGAGAAGGACTTTCCCATGACCACCATCAAGCCTGGTGCGGGCACCGAACCCGTACCGCCCGGCATCGCCCAGCGACCCACGCGGGTGCGCTGGAAGATCTTCCTGCTCCTACTCCTGCTTGTCACCATCAACTACGTCGACCGCGGGTCCATCTCGGTCGCCCTCCCCCTGATCAAGGACGAGTTCGGGCTGAGTCCAGAGACGACCGGACTGGTCCTGTCCGCCTTCTTCTGGACCTACGCCCTGATGCAGATCCCCGGCGGTTGGCTCGTCGACAAGCTTGGCCCGCGCAAAGTCGTCACCGGATCCTGTGTCGGCTGGGGCATCGCGACCGGCTTGACGGCCGGCGCCACCGGGATCAAGAGTCTGGTCGCCCTGCGTGGTCTGCTCGGCGTCAGCGAAGCCCCGATCATGCCCGCGGGCGGCAAGCTCAACGCGATCTGGATGCCGTGGCGCGAACGCGGCCGCGGCGCGGTCGTCCTCGACGCGGGAGCGCCGCTCGGTGCCGCCGTTGGCGGGATCGCGATCGCAGGCCTCATCGGTGCGACGGGCGGCTGGCGGCCCGCTTTCGTCGTCGCGGGGGCCGTCACCGTCCTCATCGGACTTCTCGCATGGTGGTACATCCGTGACATGCCTCGCAGGCACCCGCACACGAACGACGCCGAGGCGGAGCTGATTGAAACCTCCCACGCCGAGGAGGACGCGCAAGCACCGGCCGCCACCGGCAGGAAGGGTTTGCTGCCCTACCTCCGCTTCCGCTCCTTCTGGGCCATGTGCTTCGCGTGGATGGGCTTCAACGGGGTGTTCTACGGGCTGCTCACCTGGGGTCCGATCTACCTCGCCGAGACCAAGGGGTTCAACCTCGCGACGATCGGCTGGTCGACGTTCGTGATCTTCGGTGCTGGCTTCGTCGGTGAGATCGCCGGCGGCTTCCTCGCTGACTACCTGCGGTCCAGGGGCTTAGGCAGCAACAAAGTGCTGCGCACGCTGCTCGGTGGTGCCGGCGTCCTGGTCATCGTGGCGCTGCTTGCCGTGCGGGCGATCCCGGATCCGGTCAGCGCCGTCGCGCTCCTGGCGTCGGTGCTGTTCTTCCTCCGCTGGGTCGGTCTGATGTGGAGCGTGCCGTCGATCCTTGGCGGGCGGGACAGCGCGGGCGTGCTGGGTGGCGCGATGAACTTCAGCGGCAACATCGCGGGCATCGTGACGCCGATGGTCGTCGGCCTCATCGTCGGCGCGACCGGCGGCGACTACGGCCCCGCGCTCCTGTACTTCGTCGGCGCGGGCGTGCTGATGACGGTCAGCGTCGTGACCCTGGACTACAGCCGCCGGCTACCGGCGTGAAAGAGGTTGAGCAGATGACCATTGATCACCAGCAGGCCGTACGGCTCGGCATGATCACGCCGTCCTCCAACACCTGCCTGGAGCCGATGACCTACCGGCTGCTCGGCGATCGGCGCGACGTCACGGCGCATTTCGCCCGGCTGCCCGTCACCCGGATCGGACTGGACTCCGGAGCTGCCGCCCAGTTCGACGAGGCCGCCATGCTTGCGGCCGCCGCGCAGTTGTCCGACGCCAAGGTCGACGTCGTGGTGTGGAACGGCACCGCCGGCTCGTGGCTCGGTGTCGAGCATGACAGCGCGCTCGCCGCCAAGGTCGCTGACGCCGCCGGGGTCCCGGCGACGACGTCGACCTTGGCGATGCTGGCCGCGTGCCGGGTCTACGGGATCAGCAGGCTCGGCCTCGCGACGCCCTACCTCGCCGACGTCAACGCACGCATCGCCGAGGTCTACGCGGGCGAAGGCGTCGAAGTCGTCGCCGAGTCGCATCTGGGCATCGAGGACAACGATGCGTTCGGCCGCGTGCCACCGGCCGATGTCGCCGACCAGGTGCGCAAGGTCGCCGAGGACGCCCATGCGTGCGCGGTGCTGTGCACCAACGTGCATGGCGCGGAACTCGCCGCCGATCTGGAGTCCGGACTCGGCGTTCCGGTCCTGGACAGCGTCGCCGCCACCCTTTGGCACGCATTGAGCCTGGCCGGGGCGCGAGCGTCCGTGCCCGGCTTCGGCACCCTGCTCCGTGACGGGTTCGTGCGGGCACGGCTGCAAACCGTCTGCGAGGAGTTGCTCGCCGCCACGAGCGCCGACCGGACGACGCTCCGGGTGGACGTGCCCGCCCATGACCTGCAGGTCGACCTGACCGCCGCCGAGGCGCTGCGGCCAGGGACCCGGTCGATCCGCCGGGAGGGATCGCTCGACCAGCGGCGGCTGAACACCGTGGAGTGGCTCGAAGTTCACCGCATCGACCTGGTGCAACCGGACTTCCACGAGGACCCGCACCCGCCGCAGGCGCTCATCGACGTCTACGGCGTGCACGCCCAGATGCTCGGCCCGGTGCAGTGCGACGGCGACATGACCGGGTGGCTTTCGGTTCACAGCCTGGCCGAACGGCCGTGGCGCGAGCAGGACATCGCCGCGCTCGACGCGGCCCGTGCGCAAGTCGAGGAGATCGTCGCGCCGCTGGTACGGAAGGGATCGCAAGCATGACCAAGGACATCAAGATCTGCCTCGGGGTGGATGTCGACGCGGTGGCGGGCTGGCTCGGCTCCTACGGCGGCGAGGACTCGCCCAACGACATCCAACGTGGGGTGTTCGCGGGCGAGGTCGGCAGCCCCCGCCTGCTGCGGCTGTTCGAGCGCTACGGCATCCGCACCACCTGGTTCGTCCCCGGTCATTCCATCGAGAGTTTCCCGCACCAGATGCAGGCCGTGGCCGACGCCGGGCACGAGATCGGCGCACACGGCTACTGCCACGAGAACCCGGTCGCGATGACTCCCGAGCAGGAGTCCGAGGTGCTGCTGCACAGCATCGAGCTCGTCCGGAAGCTGTCCGGCAGGGCACCCCGAGGCTATGTCGCGCCCTGGTGGGAGATGAGCGAGCACACCGCGGCGCTGCTGCTCGAGCACGGCTTCAGCTACGACCACTCGCAGAACTACAACGACTTCGTCCCGTTCTACGCGCGGGTCGGCGACGCATGGACGAAGATCGACTTCGCCGCTCGTGCCCAGGACTGGATGAAGCCGCTGCGGCACGGCCACGAGGTCGACCTGGTGGAGTTCTGCGGCAACTGGTACGTCGACGACCTACCACCGATGATGTTCAACAAGCACGCCGCGAACAGCCACGGCTACGTCAGCCCGGCCGATGTCGAGCGGCTGTGGAACGACCAGTTCGACTGGGTGTACCGGGAGCTGGACTACGCGGTCTTCCCGGTCACGCTGCACCCCGACGTGTCCGGCAGGCCGCAGGTGCTGCTCATGCTGGAGCGGCTCATCGAATACTGGAGCGGCCACTCAGGGGTCTCGTTCGTGACGTTCGAGGAAGCGGCCGACGACTTCCGGGCGCGGTTCCCGTTCGCGGGCACGGACCGGCCCGACGCCACCGGACGCGCGGCGTGACCGGTGTGCCGTGGGTTCCACTACCCTGGGTCACCTGGTCTAGGCGTATCCCGCTTCGAGGAGGAACCACGGTGTCTGGTGAGGCGGAGATCCCGCTCGGCGTCGCGCACACGCCGCTGCGCGACCAGATCCGCGAGCAGCTGCGGAAGCGCATCATCGACGGACGTCTTCCACCAGGCACCAGGCTGGTCGAGCGGGAGCTGGCCGCCGAGCTGGGCGTGTCGCGGGTGCCGGTACGTGAGGCGGTGCGCATGCTCGATTCCGAAGGTTTCGTGCAGGTGGTGCCCCGGCGAGGGGTCGTGGTCAAGCAGCTTTCCCGGACCGACGTAGAGGAGCTGTTCGACGTTCGCGAATCCCTCGAAGTGCTGGCGACAAGGCGAGCCGCCGAGAACTCCCGCCCGGCCGACCTGCGGCGGCTGGCCCAGCACTTGAAGAAGGCGCGTCGAGCGCTGGACGCCGGCAAGATCGAACAGTTCGGCGACGCCAATGAGGCGTTCCACGACGAGATCATCGCGCTGGCCCGCAATCACCTGCTCGCGGGCATGCTCGAACCGCTGCAGGGGCGCCTCCATTGGCTGTTCCGGCAGATCGACAACCCGGAATCGCTCTGGGAGGAGCACCAGCGGCTCTACAATGCGATCGCATCCGGCGACCCGGAGCTCGCCACCACCCAGGCCTTGAGCCATGTGCGGATCAACCGCGACATCGCTATGCGGCTGCTGTTCGACGAACCCACCCAGGACGTGCTGGACTCCCCCGCCTGAGCCGCCACCCTCGTCGTGCGTGATTTTCAGTGTTGGGGCACGGCTGAGCACTCACGACCGCGGTGGGTCAGCACATTCCCCTTCGGAGCAACGTGCCCTGCGGCGCGTCGCCGGTGATCTCCTCGCCGCGCAGCCAGGTGCCGCGCACGACCCCGGCGAGCGGCCGGCCGTGGAAGGCGCTTACGGGGTTGCGGTGTTTGAGCTCCGCCACGTCGACCACGAACGCCTCGTCCGGCGCGAACACGCAGAAGTCGGCGTCGTATCCCAGCGCGATGTGGCCCTTGCGCCGCATGCCGACCTTGGCGGCGGGCCGCTCCGCCATCCAGCGGACCACATCGGTGAGCTCGAATCCGCGCTGCTTGGCCTGGGTCCACACGGCGGGCAAGCCGACCTGCAGGCCCGCGATGCCGCCCCAAGCGACACCGAAGTCGCCGACGTCGAAGCGCTTCAGCTCCGGAACGCAGGGCGAGTGATCGGTGACGATGCAGTCGATGATGCCGTCGGCCAGGCCGCGCCACAGCAGTTCGCGGTTCGCGGCCTCCCTGATCGGCGGGCAGCACTTGAACTGCGTGGCGCCGTCGCCGATCTCCTCGGCGGTGAAGGTCAGATAGTGCGGGCAGGTTTCGACGGTGATCCGCACGCCGTCCTGCCGGGCGGTCGCGATCATCGGAATGGCGTCCGACGAGGAAAGGTGCAGGATGTGCACCCGCGCGCCAGTCCACCGGGCCAATTCGATGACCTGGGCGATCGCGACGTTCTCCGCACCACGCGGGCGGGAGCGGAGGAAGTCGGTGTAGCGCTCGCCGCCTGCCGACGGCGCATGCTCGATGGCGTCCGAATCCTCCGCGTGCACGATCATCTGGGTCCCGAAACCGCGTACGACCCGCAGCGCCTGCTCCAGTTCGACGGCGTTCAGCGGCGGGAACTCGTCGACGCCGGAGTGCAGCAGGAAGCACTTGAAGCCGAAGACGCCCGCATCATGCAGGCCGCGGAGCTCGCCGAGGTTCCCGGGCACGGCGCCGCCCCAGAAGCCGACGTCGACGTGCACCCGGCCGGCCGCGGTCTTGCGTTTGACCTCGAGTGCGGCCACGTCCACCGTCGGCGGGATGCTGTTGAGCGGCATGTCGACGAGCGTGGTCACACCGCCGGCGGCGGCCGCCCGCGTCGCCGACTCGAATCCTTCCCACTCGCTGCGACCGGGATCGTTGACGTGCACGTGGGTATCCACCAGGCCCGGCAGCAGGACCACCTCCGAATCGAGTTCGATCACGCGCCTGGCGGACAACTGCGCGTCGAGCGGCTCGATGGCCACGACCTTGCCGTCGCTGACGCCGATCGACCGCGCCACTTCGCCTGCCGAGGTGATGACTCGCGGCGCCTTGAAGACCAGGTCCACACTGAACCTCCGCTTCCGTAATTCGGAAACTCGATGTCGGGTAGTGGAAACAATCCTGGGTCAATTCCCCACGCCAGTCAAGTGCGCGGCCACCCACCCGTCAAACGCGCTGAAAGACGCTTTCAGTCCGTTCAACGGACTGAAAGCGTCTTTCGCTCCCTCCAGTGGACTGAAGGCGTCTTTCAGCGCGCGGTTACACGTAGTCGGCGTACTTCTCCAGGAACCTGACCGGCTTGGACAGCGCGTCGCGGCGGAACGGGTCGCCCAGCTCGCGGGTGCACATCACCTCGATGACGGTAGTGCGCCCCTCGTTCATCTGGGCTTCGACGGCGCGCTCGAGAGCGGGGCCGACCTCGTCCAGCTTCTCCACGACGACACCCTCGGCGCCCATGGCCTGCGCGATACCCGCGAAGCTCTCGTTATCCAACTCCCCGGCGACGAACCTGCGGTTGTAGAAGTCGACCTGGTTCTTCTTCTCCGCACCCCACTGCCGGTTGTGGAACACCACCGCGGTGACCGGGATGTCGTGACGCACGCAGGTCATGATTTCGCTCATGCTCATCCCCCACGCCCCGTCACCGGCGTAGGCGATCGCGGGCCGGTCCGGCGCGGCCAGTTTCGCGCCGATGATCGTCGGGAGCGCGTAGCCACAGTTGCCGAAGCTCATGGGCGCGAAGAAGCTGCGCGGCTTCTCGAAGCGCAGGTAGCTGTTGGCCACCGAGTTGATGTTGCCGATGTCGGTGGAGACCATCACGTCGTCGGGCATCGTTTTCTCCAGCTCCCGCAGCACCTGACGCGGGTGCAGCCAGTTGCCGTCCTCGTTCTCGGCTTCGGCGATGACATCGAGGCTGTACGGGTCGCGCTCGTGAGTCCACTCGGAGAGCTCCTGCTCCCAAGCGTCCTTTTCGGACTTCGTCGTCTCGGCGCGCTCCGCCTTCGTGGCGTCACAGTCGAGGGTCCTGCCCGCCAGCCGCTCGGTCAGGGCCGCGGCCGTCGCCTTGGCGTCACCGCAGATTCCCACCGTGATCTTCTTGACCAGGCCGAGCATCTTGTGGTCCGCGTCGATCTGGATGATCTTGGCGTTCTTCGGCCAGTAGTCCATACCGTGCTGCGGCAGCGTCCCGAACGGGCCGAGGCGCGTGCCAAGGGCGAGGACGACGTCGGCCTGGGAGATCAGCTTCATGGCGGCCTTGGAACCCTGGTAACCCAGCGGCCCGCACCACTGCGGGTGGCTCGCCGGGAACGAGTCGTTGTGCAGGTAGCTGTTCACCACCGGCGCGCCCAGCCGCTCGGCCAGCGCCTTGCACTCGTCGACACCGTCGGCCATCACCACACCGCCACCGGAGATGATCACCGGGAACTTCGCGGAGGCCAGCAGGTCGGCCGCTTCGTTGAGGCTGCGCTCGCCACCAGCTCCCCGGTCCAGCCGGCTCGGCTGCGGGATGTCGGCCTCGATCTCGCCGTAGAAGAAGTCACGCGGGATGTTGAGCTGGGTCGGCCCGATCTCCGACATGGCGCGGTCGAAGGCGCGGCCGGTGAACTCCGCCATACGCTTCGGGTTGTTCACGTGCGCCTGGTACTTGGTGAACTCCTGGAACATCGGCAGCTGGTTGGCCTCCTGGAAGCCACCGAGCCCGGTGCCCATGGTGCCCGCCTCTGGCGTCACGATGACGACCGGGCTGTGCGCCCAGTACGCGGCGGCGATGGCCGTCACGCAGTTGCTGATGCCGGGGCCGTTCTGGCCGATGACCACGCCGTGGCGCCCGCTTACGCGGGCATAGCCGTCGGCCATGTGGCCCGCGCCCTGCTCGTGCACCACCGGGATCAGCCGGATGCCAGCCGGCGCGAAGATGTCCATCGCGTCCATGAAGGCCGAGCCCATGATGCCGAAGATGTCGGTGACCCCGTTGGCGACCATGGTCTCGACGAAGGCCTCCGACGGCGTCATCTTCCGCGGTCCGCCGGTGACAGCTCCGTCGGTGTTCTCAGTCATCGTGTTTCCTCCTAGGCAGGTGCTCCAGCTGGGACCAGGAAGGCCTGTGTTCCGGAAACCGGTACGCAGAGTTCCTTAAATCAAGACTCTCCTCACTGTAGGCAGCCGCACCCCCTCCGGTCAATGAAAGTTTCAAAATTCGGTACGGACTGTACTGTTTTTCGAGACTCAGCTAGCATGGCGACCATGGACCACACGCTGGAGGCCGAAGCACCCGAACTGAACGGCGACACGCCGACCATGCGGCTGTTCGCCCTGCTCGAGCTGATCGCCACCAAGGATCAGTTCGTCTCGCTACAGGGGCTGGTCGAGGAAACCGGGCTGCCGAAGCCGACGCTGCACCGCATGCTGCAGCAGCTCGAGGGAGCAGGCCTGCTCATCCGCCAGGGCGACAGCAGGCAGTACGGTACCGGGGCGCGGCTGCGGCGTCTCGCGGAGAACTTGCTGCTCAACGCCACTCAGCACGGCGCGCGACATGGAGTACTCCGCGCGCTGGTCGAGGAGATCGGCGAGACCTGCAACGTCACCGCCCTCTCCGGCAACGAGGTCATCTACCTCGACCGCGTGGAGACGCCCGAGCCGCTCCGGTTCTACCTCCGGCCGGGTTCACGGGTGCCGGTGCACTGCTCGGCCAGCGGCAAGATGCTGCTCTCCCAGCTCAGCCCGGCGCAACGGCACAGACTGTTCGCCCACTCCCCGCTTTCCAGCTACACCCATCACACGCTGACCGACATCGACGCGCTCGAGGAAGAGCTCAAACGGGTCCGAAAGAACGGCTACGCCGTCGATGACGAGGAGTTCCTGCCAGGGCTGGTCTGCGTTGCCGTGCTGGTGCCAACGACCACCGGCCGGTCCAACATGTGCGTCGCCGTGCAGGCGCCGACCATGCGCCTCACCCCGGACAAGGCGCTGCACCTGCTGCCTGCGTTGCAGCGCGCGGCCGAATCGATGGCTCAGATCGAAGCCGAGGGAGCGGCCTCATGAGCGGTTGGGAGCTTCGCCATGCGGCCCAGCGATGGCGGGGCCGCCAGGCTCCGCCTGAGTGGCCGCACACAGTAACCCGACAACGGGACCGCAGCCGAGTCACTCCGGCGAAGGTCCCAGAGCTGGAAGTGTCATGACCGTCGTTGAGCCCGACCGCCAGGTCTCCGTGCGCGAGACCTTCGGCATCGACTCCAGCCTGCTGGTACCCGCCTTCGGCGAGCCGGACGAGCACGTGCCCGAGATCGACGAGGCCTACCGCTTCAACCCCGAGGTCACTCTGGCGCTGCTGGCGGGCTTCGTCCACGACCGGCGGGTGCTGCTGCAGGGCATGCACGGCACCGGCAAGTCCACCCACATCGAGCAGGTCGCCGCGCGCCTGAACTGGCCGTGTGTGCGGGTCAACCTCGATGGCCACCTCAGCAGGCTCGACCTGGTGGGCCGGGACGCCATCGTGCTCCGCGAGGGGCAGCAGGTCACCGAGTTCGCGGAGGGCATCGTCCCGTGGGCGCTGCAGCGACCGGTGGCGCTCATCTTCGACGAGTACGACGCGGGCCGCCCGGACATCATGTTCGTCATCCAGCGCATCCTGGAACGCGACGGCAAGTTCACCTTGCTTGACCAGAACCGGGTGCTGCGGCCGCATCCGTACTTCCGCATGTTCGCGACGGCCAACACCATCGGGCTGGGCAACCTCAACGGCCTCTACCACGGAGCCCAGCGGCTCAACCACGCCCAGATCGATCGCTGGAACATCGTCGCATCGCTGAACTACCTGCCCACCGCCGAGGAGATCGCGATCGTGACGGCGCGTGTGCCGCGGCTGGCCGACGAGCGAGGCAGGAAGCTGGTCGCGTCGATGGTCGCCCTCGCGCAGCTCACCAGGAACGGATTTCACGCCGGTGACCTGTCCACCCTGATGTCGCCCCGGACCGTCATCACGTGGGCGGAGAATCTGGACGTCTTCGCCGACCCCGCGCTCGCCTTCCGGCTGTCGTTCCTCAACAAGTGCGACGAGGCCGAGCGTCCGGTGGTCGCCGAGTACTTCCAGCGCTGCTTCGGCTATGAGCTGGCGGAGTCCTTCGAGCTGCTGTCGGCATGACGACGTCCGCCGCCTGGCTGCAACAGCGGGTCGACGACCTGTGCGCCGCCGCGATCCGCGCGCAGACCGGCGATCGGAGCGTGCACTTCCGCGGCAGGCGGCTGCACCAGGGAAGCCAGGCCGTCGCCGCGCACGCACCCCATCTCCGGCCGTCGTTGCCCGCCGACGACTTCGGCTCCTTCCGGGGTGCCGCCGACGGCATGGCACTGCGGTTACGGCATTCGGATCCTGGGCTGCATCGCCGGCTCCGCCCGGACGAACCGGTGCCACGCCTTGTCTTCGACATGCTCGAACAGTTCAGGGTGGAGTCGCTGGCCGAAGCGACGCAGCCGGGGCTGATCGCCAACCTCCGGCATCGGCATGAGCGCTGGTCGCTGGAGTTCCATCGCGCCGGTCATACCGAAACCGCCCAGGGTATCCTGCTCTACACCCTCGCCCAGATCTGCCGCTCGCGCGTCACCGGCGAGCCGGTGGTGGAGGCCACCGAGGATCTGCTGGAGGCGACCCGCTTCTCGCTGGCACCGCTGCTGGGCAGCAACCTGCGCGGGCTTCGCCTGCACCGCGAAGATCAGCTCACCTATGCGCGACACGCCCTTGCCATCGCGAGCGTGGTCGGCGAGCTGATACGCGAGGCCGCCGAAGGTGACGACGACGCGGAGGTCGCCGACCCCGACCGCGCCATCCGGGGCCTCGGCCTGCTGGACATCGAAGACCTCGACGAGGGCGATATCCCGGCCGCGTCGAGCGTCCGTGGTGGCGTACTCGGCGAAGCGGTAGGCGGGTATCGGGCTTTCGTCACCGACTACGACCGGGAACGCCGGGTGACCGCCGTGGCCCGTCCCGCCCTGCTCGCCGAGTATCGGGAGCGGCTGGACGCGCGCATCGTCGACGCGCGGCTCAACGTGGCCCGAGTGGCACGGCAATTGCGACCACTGCTGAGCGACCCCGCTCCGGACGGCACCGACGGCGGCCAGGAAGAGGGTCGTCTCGACGGCCGCAGGCTGGCCCAGCTGGTCAGCTCCCCCACCGAGCGCCGGCTCTTCCGCGTCGAACGCAGCGAACCGGCGGCACACGCGCTGGTCACGTTCCTCGTCGACTGCTCCGGCTCGATGAAGCAGCACGCCGAATCCATCGCCACGCTCATCGACGTCTTCGCCAGGGCCCTCGAACTGGTCGGCGCGAGCTGCGAAGTCCTCGGCTTCACCACCGGCGCCTGGAACGGCGGCCGGGCCATGCGGGACTGGCGGCGTTCGGGTCGGCCGGCGAACCCCGGCCGGCTCAACGAGGTCTGCCACCTCGTCTTCAAGGACGCCGACACCAGCTACCGGCGCTCCCGGCCCGCGCTCGCCGGCATACTCAAGGCCGACCTGTTCCGGGAAGGCGTCGACGGGGAAGCCCTCAGCTGGGCGTGCCGGCGGATGCGCGAGCGCGGCGAGCCACGCAAGCTGCTCGTGGTGTTCTCCGACGGCTCACCGATGGACAGCGCCACCGCGCTCGTCAACGACGCCCACTACCTGGACAACCACCTGGCCGAGGTCGTCGAGCAGGAAGAACGAGACGGCGCGCTAGCGATCTTCGGTGTCGGACTCGGGCTCGACCTGAGCCGCTACTACCGCCGGACCCATGCGCTCGAACCTGCCCAGGGCGTGAGCAACGCGATCATCGGCGAACTGATAGCCATGCTGGCCGCCCGCCGCTAGCTTTCCGGTGGAGCCCAAGGTGGCCTTGGGTGCCTATATGGAGCCCAAGGGCGCCTTGGGCTCCACCGCTAACGGCCACGCACCGATGAACTTCGCGCGCGCCATCGACTTCGACGCACTCGCCGACGGGGTGCGGCGCTCCTCGGTACCGGAGCACGACACCACGATCCGGCTCTTCCCCAGCAGGCTCGACCTGGGCGAGGGCCGCGACCTCGACGGCGGGTTCCCGCAGTACAAGGGCCAGCTCCAGCCCTACAGCCTCTACGTGCCGAAGAACTACCAGCCGGACGAACCCGCGGGCCTGACACTGGCACTGCACTCGCTCGGCCAGCGGTACTGGCAGTACAACGGGTCAAAGGGCGTCCAGCAGATCGGTGAAGACCGGGACAACCTGGTCGCGACGGCGCTGGCGCGGGGCCCGGACGGCTGGTATCAGCACGAGGCCGAATACGACGTCTTCGAAATGTGGAACGACATCGCGGCCCACTTCAGGCTGGACCCGGACCGGGCGGCGATCAGCGGCTACTCGATGGGCGGCTATGCCACCTACCGGCTCGGCACGCTGTATCCGGACCTGTTCGGCAAGGCCTTCAGCACCGTCGGGCCGCCCGGGGACGGCATCTGGCTGCCGCCCGCCGCGCCGACCGGCGGCATCGAGACGCTGTCGAACCTGTGGCTGGAGAACGCCCGCAATGTGCCGTTCCTCAACGTGGCCGCGGGCCAAGACCAGCTCGTGCCCGTGCTCGGGCCGCGCGCCCAGAACCTTGGCGCGCCGGAGGCCGGTGTCCGCGGCTTCGATCAGCTGGGTTACCGCTTCCGCTTCGTCCTCTACCAGCCCGCCGAGCATTTCACGCTGGCCCTGCTCGGCTACGACATCCCGATGGCGACGGAGTTCCTCGGGGATGCGCGGGTCGACCGGGATCCGCATCACGTGTCGTTCGCCCGGGTTCCGGCCAGTGACGACGATTCGCTCGGGCTGGTGCACGACCACGCCTACTGGGTCTCGGACCTGAAGCTGGCCGGCACCGACACCGGCGTCGAACCGCTGCCCTACACCGAGGTTAACCGTAGCTGGGGCGAGGAGCCCGAGATTCCGGTCGCGAACCGCCTCGATCTGGACCTCGGCAACGTCGGCTCGGTGGCGCTCGACCTGGCACGAGCCCGCCTCGACCCGGGCGCCGAACTCACCGTCGAGGCCACCGCCGACAACGCGGGCGAGGCACGGCTGGTGGGCAAGTTCGCCGGGGGCACCCGGGTACTCCGCGACGGCGTGCCCATAGACGTCAAGGCGGGCCCGAGGGGCGTAGTGCTCCCGATCGCGGCGGGATCTCACACCTACGTCCTGGTCCCGCCAGGGCCCCGGTAACCAACACCGGACTACTGCGCCGCCGCGAGGTCCTTCTCGATTCCGTCACAGGCGGCGAGCAGCGGCGGCACCATGTCCTCCCGTAGTGAGTCCACAGTGGACCTGCTGGCGTGGGTGGAGATATTGACCGCGGCGACGACGGCACCCGAGCGGTCGCGGACCGGTGCGGCGACCGACCGCAGCCCCTCCTCGAGCTCCTGGTCCACGATGGCCCAGCCCTGTTCGCGCACCGCCGCCACTTCGGCGCGCAGCCGCTCGGGCGTGGTGATGGTGTGCGAGGTGAGCGGCGCCAGCCCGACATCGGTCAGGTACGCGTCGAGCGATGGCTCGTCGAGGCCCGCGAGCAGTACGTGTCCCATAGACGTGGCGTAGGCGGGAAACCGCGTCCCGACGGTGATGCTGACGGTCATGATCCGCGACACCGCGAAGCGGGCGACATAGACGATGGCGTCGCCGTCGAGCACCGATACCGAACTGGACTCCCCCACCGCGCCGGAGAGCCGTTCCAGGTGCGGCTGCGCCACCTCCGGCAGCGACATGCCGGACAGCATCGCGTAGCCGAGTTCGAGCACCCGGGGCGTGAGCGAGAAGTACTTCCCGTCGGTGCGCACATAGCCGAGGTCGGCCAAAGTGAGCAGAAAACGCCGGGCGGCGGCGCGGGTCAACCCGGTCGATCGGGCGACGTCGGACAGCGTCAGCGTCGAGGCTTCGGCATGAAACGCCCGGATGACCGCGAGCCCGCGTTCGAGCGACTGCACGAAGTGCGCGCCCCGCCGCGCCTCGGTGTCACCCGCGTCTTCAGCGACGCTGCTCGGCATGTCGTCTGCTCCGTTCTCGCACCGTCGAACCCTAACCGGCGGCGGGATCGTCAAGCTCGGCCAGCGTGCGCTGCGCGATGGCGAACGCCGCGTTCGCCCTCGGCACCCCGGCGTAGACACCCGTCTGCAACAGCACTTCCCCGATCTCCGCCGCGGTCAGGCCGTGGCGGATCGCGGCCCGGACATGCATGGCGATCTCGTGCTCGCAGCCGAGCGCGGTCAGCACCGCCAGCGTGATGCAGCTACGCGTCCGGCGGTCGAGGCCGTCGCGCGCCCAGATCGAGCCCCAGGCCGCACGCGTGATGTAGTCCTGGAACGGCTGGGTGAACTCGG
>WHSS01000191.1 GCA_009379975.1 Actinophytocola sp. | reverse complement strand
TCCGCCCTGGTCGTGATGTCGGCGAGCGAGGAGCCTGCCTGTGGCTCGGACAAGCACATCGTGCCGAAGAAGCGGCCCTCGATCATCGGCCGCACATAGGCGTCGATCTGCTGCTCCGACCCGTAGGTGAGCAGCAGGTTGGCGTTGGCGACGGTGAGGAACGGATACCCCGAGGTGCCCACATTGGCGGCCTGAAACCAGGCGAAGCAGGCGTTGGTCAGCACCGCAGGCAGCTGCATGCCGCCGACCTCGTTGTCCATCGAACTCGCGATCAACCCGGACTTCGCGAACACCGCGAGCGCCTCGCCGACCTCGGGGATGATGCTGACCCGCTCCCCGTCGAACTGGGGCTCATTCGCATCGGCCTTCTTGTTGTGCGGGGCGAAATGCTTGGCCGCGATCTCCGCCGAAAGGTCAAGCACGGCATCGAAGGTGTCCCGCGCGTGTTCGGCGTAGCGCGGGCGCTGCGTCAGTGATTCGACGTCAAGCCACTCGTAGAGCAGGAAGTCGAGATCGCGACGCGAAAGCAGTTGTTCGGACACACTGAACCCTTCGAGTATCGGGCGGGCACCGGCTCCGAGGAAACACCGTTGTTGAGCATCCGTCAATAGGTGTCCGGCCGGTGCGATGCGCCCCGCTCAGACCTTCTTGGCGCGGCTCGGCGCCACCCTGGGCGGCTCGTTGGGCATCTTCGGATACACCGGCGGCCACGGCGCGTCCATCAGTCCCGCCGCCAAGTCCCGCTCGGAGAACTCGAGCAGCGGCTCGATCGATTGCGGCCGGTCGTGGTAGCCCTGCCACGGATCGCCGAGGTCGGCGACCCGAGCCGGCGCCGTGGCGATGGTGAGCGTGTCGGGTTCGACGCTGTCGAGCTCGTGCCACGCGATCGGCGTCGACACCTGGGCGCCGACGCGCGGGCGGACACACCAGGCGCCGAACACGGTCTTGTGCGGCGCGTTCTGGTTGAAGTCGACGAACACCCTGGCGCCCCGCTCCTCCTTCCACCACTTCGCGGTGATCAGCTTCGGATGCCTGCGCTCCAGCTCGCG
Source organism: Actinophytocola sp. (assembly GCA_009379975.1). Lineage (GTDB taxonomy): Bacteria > Actinomycetota > Actinomycetes > Mycobacteriales > Pseudonocardiaceae > WHSS01. The sequence continues at coordinate 7,984 of WHSS01000191.1, read as the reverse complement.
CGCGAACGCGACGGCGGCGGCGCGAACCTGGTAGCCGTCCCAGCGTGGCTGCACCGCGACGTAGATGTGCAGGCCGCGCGATCCCGAGGTTTTGAGGTGCGCCTCGATGCCGAGTTCCTCGAACAGCTCACGGGTCAGCGAAGCAGCCTCCCGCAACTCGGCGAAGCCGATGCCGGGCGAGGGATCGAGGTCGATACGGAGCTCGTCGGTCACGTCGGGACTTTCGTGAAACGGCCACACGTGAAAGCCGAGGCAGCCGATGTTGACCGCCCAGAGGATGTGGGCCATATCGGCGGCGACGAGAGCGTCGCTGGTGGTCCCGTTCGGCGTCGCGACGACCTTGGTCGTCAGCCATGGCGGCGCGGAGGCCGGGACCCGTTTCTGGAACCAGGACTTGCCGCCCGCCCCACTCGGGTACCGCTCGAGCAGGAGCGGCCTGCCTCGCAGCGTGCCCAGCAGGGGCTCGGCGACCGCCTGGTAGTAGCGCACCAGGTCGAACTTGGTTTCGCCACGCTGCTTGAAGAACACCTTGTCCGGGTTCGACACCGTGATCTCGGTGCCATCGATGTCAAGCGTGACGGACTCACTCACGACGCCACCTCGGTGAAGATCGCGGCCAGTTCGGCGGGAGCGACTTCCTCGAGCTGCCGGTAGGTGCAGGACTCCGGCGTACGGTCGGGCCGGAACCGCACCAGCCTGCCGCCGCGCCGGAAGCGACCGGACATCACGTGCTCGTAACGCACCTCCGCCACCAGTTCCGGCCGCACCGGCTCCCACGTCATGTCCTTCTGCCCGGTCCAGCGGCTCTGCCCACCGGGGAGCCGCCCCTGCTCGTGCGCCTGTGCCTCGACCCAATCCCGCCAGGGGTGCGCTAAGAGCGCGTTCTCCCGCAGGGGCGCCAGCTCGGCGACCAGCTCGCCGCGGCGTGCGGCGGTGAAGCTGCTCGCGACACCGACGTGGTGGAGGAAACCCTCGTCGTCGAACAGGCCGAGCAGCAGGGACCCCGTTGCCGTCCTTGTGTCACCGGAAGCCTGCCACGACGCAGTCCGCGGTGCGTTCGTGTTTGACCTTCCACATGGTGCGCTTGTTCTCCGCGTAGGGCCCGTCGATCTGCTTGGCCATCACCCCGTCGAACCCGGCGCCCTCGAACCGGGTGAACCAGTCCTCGGCCGTGTCGGCGTCGTCGGTCAACGGCGTGAGGTGCACCCTGGCCGGCTGCCGATCGACGATGCCCGCTAGCAATTTGCGGCGCTCGCCGAACGGTTGCGCCGTCAGGTCGCGGTCGTCGAGGGCGAGCAGGTCGAAGGCGACGAAGCTGGCCGGGGTTTCCGCGGCGAGCTTGCGCACGCGGGAAGCTGCGGGATGCAGCCGGTTCTGCAGGGTGTCGAAGTCGAGGCCGTTCTCAGTGACGACCACGATCTCGCCGTCGACCACGCATCGCGGCGGCAGCGCTTGCAGCAACAGTTCGACCAGCTCGGGGAAGTACCGGGTCAGCGGCCGATCATTGCGGGAGCCGAGCTCGATCTCGTCGCCGTCACGGAACACGATGCATCGAAAGCCATCCCACTTCGGCTCGTAGACCAGCCCAGGCGCGCGAGGTACTTCATGCAGCGACTTGGCCAGCATCGGCTTCACGGGTGGCATCACAGGAAGGTCCACGACCGCACCATATGCCGTTGTCGGTGGCAACGGAACGTTCGCGACACCGTGGAAAGCTGAAAGACGCCTTCAGTCCACTGAGCGGAGTGAAAGGAGCTTTCAGTCCGTTGGACGGACTGAAAGCGTCTTTCAGCGCGTGGGTGTTCTGATCAGGGCAGGCCGAACGCCGCCAGCTCGGCTTCGGTGAGCAACCGGGAGCGGATCAGGAACCGCACACCCTCGGGCGCTTCGAGCGAGAAGCCACTCCCCCTGCCCGGCACCACGTCGATGGTCAGGTGAGTGTGCTTCCAGTACTCGAATTGCGAACCCGACATCCACACCGGCACCGGTTCGATCCCGTCGATCCCGAGGTCGCCCAGGTGGACGTCCCGCTCGCCGATCCGGAACTCGCCCGCCGGGTAGCACATCGGCGCGCTGCCGTCGCAGCAGCCGCCCGACTGGTGGAACATCGGCGGGCCGTGGGCGCGATATCCCTGCCCGACGGCAGGCTGGGCACCCTCGAACCGCTCTCCGAGGGGTTCCTGCTCCGGCTGCCGCACGGCTCACGGCGTCCCTCACCGCACCCGAGGTTGTCGCTGGCGTTCTTTTCCGACAGTGCACCGGCGGCGACCGTCAACGACCGGGAAATACCGATCACGTTGCGGCATGCGGAAATCCTGACCTTGCTCGCGCTGCGCCCCGGCGGGCTCAACGCCGAGCAGCTCACGTTGCAGCTCTACGGCGACGGCGGTAACCCGGTCACGGTGCGCGCCGAGATCCACCGGCTGCGTGCCCAACTGGGCGCCGACATCGTGCGAACCAAGCCGTACCGGCTCGGCGCCGACGTAGACGCCGACTTCCTGCAAGCCCGGTCCGCGCTGCGATCCGGTGATGCCCGCGCACTGCTCGACGCCTTCGGTGGTCCGCTTTTGCCGGATTCCGAGGCACCGGCCATCCGCGACGAGCGGGAGTCATTGACCGCGCTCGTGCGGCAGCTCGCGTTGCGCAGTCACGACCCCGGGGTGCTGTGGCGGTTCTGGGAGACCTCATGCGGCGCGGACGACCTGGCGGTCGTCAAATCGCTCTGCGACGCGCTGCCTGCCGGCGACCCACGCCGGAGCATGGCCTTGAGGCATCGGGACCGGCTCCGAGGGTGATCGCGGCCTCCGCCGAGTTGCCACACTGTCGTCATCGCTGGGGCCGTTGCGTACGTTTTCTCGCCATGAGGACTGCTTGCAGGTCCGAATCATCAGACACCATGCCAGCCGACGCCATGTCATCGGCGCGGCTTGCCGCGCTCGGCACGGAGGCCGCATGAGGACTGCTTGCGCGCGTCACCGGTCGTCGCGGCGGGGCGCGAGCTGGCGGCGTTGACCGAGCGGCTCGGCCTGAGGAGCCTGCCGGATACCAGCGGCTGGGCACCGACGCTGCTCGCCGCCGTTGACCAGCACGCGGCCGCGGTACGCGACATTCTGCTGTTGAGCAGCGGCAGCCTGGGCTCGGTTGAGCTCGCCGCTTATGCCCGCGGCATCCAGGACGTCGCGCTGGAAGGCCCTTGGCGCCCGTCGCATTGCACGAAGGACGCGGATTGGGGCGCCGACTGGGTCAACCTGCGGCTCGCCGCGGTGTGCCTACTCGCTGTCGCTGGAACCGTCGCGATGACGGTCGGCGGTGGCGAAGCCGGGCCCTCGCTCTTCTTCTGACGTTGCCGGCTTCTGACGTTGCCGGCGAGGCCGCGGGTGCGACCCATCCGGATCGCACCCGTGGTCTCTTCGCTTATCGGCCGGCCGGTGGGTTCGGCGGCATCGGACCGCTTTGATACCCGGGTGGTGTCGGGCCGCCCTGGGGCCCTGGCGCCGGTGGGGCAGGCGGCGGCGCCTGCCCGGCGGGCGGCGTCTGCGCCCCGGCATGCTGCGGCTGCGGCGCCATGGCCGCCTCGGTCGGTTGCTGCGCCCGTGCCGCATCCTCACGACCACGCTGGTATGCCTGCATCTGGTTCTTCGCGGCGGGCAGTTCGGCCTCGGCACGGTTGAGCCAGCCTTCCCAGCGCTGCTGCATCGGCCGGATCATGCCGCCACCGACACCGACGACCAGCACGCCACCGACGGTGGCGAGCACCGCGATCAGCACCGGCATGGTGACCGTCGTCGCGATGCCGATCTGGTTCAGCGCGGCGATGACACCGAGCGCGACGACGAAGATCTGCACGAACTTCGCCACGAAGCGGCCCCAGCTCATGCCGCTGAGCGCACCGCCGGTCAGCTCTCCGAGCACACTGCCGATCGCGGCGGCAACCACCACGATGACGATGGCGACGATGGCCATGGGCAGCCAGGCGACGATCTGGTTCAGCAACGCGCTGACCGGGTTGGGCCCGAACACCCCGAAGGCCAGCTGCAGGGCGATCAGCAGCACGCCGTAGTAGACGATCGCAGCTACCAGCCCACCGGCACTGTACTGCGACCGCTCCAGCGCCCGGTTGATGCCGCCACGTTCGACCGCGCGATCGAAGCGCAGCCGCTCCAGCACGATGTTGACCAGCTTGCGGAGTGCCTTGGCGATCAGCCAACCGATCAGCAGGACGAGCAGGAATCCTGCGAGCTTCGGTACGAATGTGATCATCGCCCGAAGTGCTTCGTTCAATGATTCCATGATGTTCATCTGTTTCATCCCATCTTCGAGTGGCCGGCGAGCGCGGCAGTCGAGTTGCCGGACTTCACGGGCCGCAATCAAGTACGTACCCAGCGGCGACCACCGACACACATGACTTGGTGCGGCCGCCGGACGCGCCGTCGCGGTGACTGATGCCACCCGCGGTCTGTGATCCCGCGCACCGGAACGGGCTTCGATGCCGATCAAGCCCGCCGGGTGCGTGACCGGACGACCAGCACGGATGCGGTGGAACAAGAAGTTCGCGACACGCAAGTCGATCTCGGAGCGGCCGTCGGCAGGGTCGCAACCAGCCACGATCGTGTGATTACCGTCGACGGGGTCGGCTCGGGCGAGAAGCCCGGGCACCGGCAGTCGGGGACATGCCACCACAGCGAACACCTACGTCTGGAGTACGCACGTGCTCACATCATCGCGGCGCCGAGTACGGCAGTTCGGCGCCACCGCCCTCGTCTCGGCAGCATCGACCGCTGCCTTGATCGGATTCAACGGCACCGCTTCGGCGGCGACGCCAACCGAACAGCGCATCGACGACGTGCCATCGCAGGTCGAGCAGGACAGCACGGTCACCTTCTCGGGCAAGCTGCGCGGCATGCGCGACCAGCCGCTCGCCGGCGAAACGGTCGAACTGCAGCGCAACACCGGGTCGGGCTGGTCGGTGGCCGACAACGAGAAAACCGACTCCGAGGGCAAGGTCGAGATACCCGCGGAGATCACCGAGACGGCCGATTGGCGATTGAGCTACGACGGCGACCCGATCCACGATCCGGACAATTCAGAAACTGAGCGGGTCGAGTCGATCGAACCTGTCGATGAGCAGATCGTGGCGGCGGCGGCCGCCCAGGAGGGGGACCCGTACTCCTACGGCTCAGCTGGCCCGGACAGCTTCGACTGCTCGGGGCTCACCCAGTACGCCCATGAGCAAGCGGGCGTCGAGCTGCCACGGACCTCGAGTGAGCAACGGGACGCATTGGACGAGGTACCGCAGTCCGAGAAGAAGCCCGGCGACCTGCTCTTCTTCGCCGATGGTGGCAGCGTATACCACGTCGGCATCTACGCCGGTGACAACGAAATCTGGCACGCCCCGCAGGACGGCGAAACCGTTCACCGCAAGGAGCTCTGGACCGACGACTACACCGTCGGCCGCGCCTGGTAGCTGAGTGCGGCAGGCACTCGCCCTCAGGGGCAGCTCTCGCCGAACTTCACGGCCGAGAGGCGCACGGGTTGTCCCTCGTACTTCTCCCCTGCGGGCGGCTCCTGTTCGCACACCTGCCAGTTGCTTTCGACGAGGACCGCGCGGTCCTTGCCGCTCACGTCCTTGGTGTCGATGCTGGCGTTCGACGGCAACGCGGCACGCGCCGCTTTCAGACTCTTGCCGGTGAAGTCGACCATCTCCGTTTCGACCTTCGGCGGCTGCTTCGACTCACCGTCCGCGGGACACTCCTCGTCGAGCTTGACGGTCGCGAAGTCGATCTCGGTGTCGGAAGGCTGCGTGCCTGCCGCAGGCTCCTGCTGACAGACCTGCCAGTTTCGGTCGATGAACTGATCACGGCCGCGGCCCAGCGCATCATGTGAGGTCAGGTTGGTGAAGCCGGCCGCTTGCGCTTCGTCCTGGGCGGTCTGCAAGCCCTTGCCCACCAGATCCGGTAGCTCGGCCTCCTCGGATTGCTGATCCTGCCCTGGGGCGGTGAGCTCGTCGCATGCGCTCACGGTCCACGGCAGCAGGCCGGCCGCGATCACGGCGACAAGGCGTTGCCGGAGACGGCGACCTGGATGACGGCCTGCGGTCACGATGATCTCCTTCCGTGAGTGCTCTTGACGTTAGCGGGCACGGCTTCGCGGCATGGACCGGGGCGCCTGGATAACTCGCTCGACCTCGTTTCGTCCGCCGCTGTGAGGGGAACCTCCCTACCGGGCGAGGTGAAGGAGTACATCGTGGATCGACGCCGGTTTCTCCGTGCCGCGGTGCTCGGTGCGAGCTCGATCGCGATGGGTTTCAGCGTGACGCGGTCGTCGATCGCCTTTCCCAATCGCCCTGGCCCGAGCCCCTATGGCCCGCTGCTGGGGGCGGATGAGCACGGCGTCGAGCTCCCGCGGGGCTTCACCAGCCGGGTCGTCGCGCGATCTGCCGAAGCAGTGGCAGGCACCGGCTACACCTGGCACGGCGCACCCGACGGCGGGGCATGCTTCGCTGACCGTGGCGGCTGGATCTACGTCTCCAACGCCGAACTCTCCGACGGCGCGGGCGGAGCCAGTGCTCTCCACTTCGACGAGGGAGGCGAGATCACCGACGCCTACGAGATCTTGGCGGGCACCTCGCGCAACTGTGCCGGCGGCGGCACGCCGTGGCGGACCTGGTTGTCCTGCGAGGAGGTCGAGGACGGGTTCGTGTTCGAGGCCGATCCATGGGGCCTCCGGCAGGCGGTGCGCCGAGACGCGATGGGCCGGTTCACCCACGAAGCGGCGGCGTGCGATCCCGTCCGCAAGGTCGTCTACCTGACCGAGGACGAGCCCGACGGCGGCTTCTACCGGTTCATCCCGACGGCGTGGCCGAACCTCGCCAGCGGCGTCCTCCAGATCATGACCGAGCGGAGCGGCGAGCCGATCTGGGTCGATGTGCCCGACCCGATCCCGGCGCCGGATCGCCCGACACGCACGCAGCTCGCTGAGACCAAACGGTTCGACGGCGGCGAGGGTGCGTGCTACCGCAACGGCTATTGCTACTTCACCACCAAGGGCGATGACCGAGTATGGGCGTATCACGCCGGAGCGAATACCCTCGACGTCATCCACGACGACGGCTCGCCGGATGGCTCGCCGCTGTCGGGCGTGGACAACATCACCAGTGACGTGCACACCGGTGATCTTTACGTCGCCGAGGACGGCGGCAACAGGGAAATCTGCCTCATCACGCCCGAGGACGTGGTCGCTCCGTTTCTTCGCGTGACGGGCCAGCCCGCATCGGAGCTGTGCGGTGTCGCGTTCAATCCCGCCGGTGACCGGATGTACTTCTCCTCCCAGCGCGGCCCTATCGGCGACAGCCATGGCGGGGTCACCTACGAGATCAGCGGCCCGTTCCGGGGAACGGGGCGATCGGCGTGGTTTCCCGCTCTTCGTTGACATGCTCAACCCGGCCTGTTGTGCCTGGGCCGGGTTGACGAGCTGTAATCAGGCTGTCCTTCTCGCCTGAGATGTTCAGTTGTCGCGGCTCTGCATCATCAGTACTCCTTTCACCGGGCCAGAACCCAGTCGTCTCCTATACGCCTTGCGTGCTCTCAGTTATCGCGGCTACGCATCCCAGCACCCCTTCCTCGTCGTCGCGGCTATCCATCCACTTGCGCTGTCTCAGTTGTCGCGGCTACGCATCCCAGCACTCCCTCCTCGCGGTCGATCCCGGCACATCCATCGCCTCACGTGGTCTCAGTTATCGCGGCTACGCATCCCAGCACTCCCTCCTCGTCGTCGCGGCTATCCATCCACTTGCGCTGTCTCAGTTATCGCGGCTACGCATCCCAGCACCCCTTCCTCGTCGTCGCGGCTATCCATCGCCTCACGTGGTCTCAGTTATCGCGGCTACGCATCCCAGCACCCCTTCCTCGTCGTCGCGGCTATCCATCGCCTCACGTGGTCTCAGTTATCGCGGCTACGCATCCCAGCACCCCTTCCTCGTCGTCGC